>CBFHXH010000070.1:0-17873 GCA_965659735.1 uncultured Pikeienuella sp. | reverse complement strand
GAGGCCATCATCCCGATGGACCAACGGCCAATCATGCACTAACTTTTAAAATGGACCACTCAAGTGGGGCTGTGCAAGTCAGGCGCCTTCGCTGACATCCACAAGCTGGAGGGATATGCTGACTGGATGAAAAACTTGCTGACGCCGGTCCCGGATGGGCGTTACAAATTGAAGGGTTTCGCGGCTGACGAAGATCGCAGCATCGTGCTGGCTTTCGCGGTGTTTCACGGCACGCAGTCGGGCGAAGGCGGCCCGATGCCTCCAACCGGAAACACCATTGCCGCAGACTATGTCTATGCTATGGAATTTGCGGGCGGCAAGGTCAGCCACATGACCAAAATCTGGAATGACGGCCATTCGCTGACGCAATTTGGCTGGGCTTAAAATAAAATGCGCGGGGTATGGCCCCTACGCATTACCAAGTCTTGAAGAGCGGGATTAAACCGCCGCGGTTCCTGCGGACCAATCCCAATACAATTCACGCGCCCGGCGGCTGATTGGGCCATATTGCAGATGGCGATCCTCGAACTGCGTGGCGTGCATGATTTTCTGGGCGTTACCGGATGTGAAAATCTCATCTGCATCGCGGAAATCATCTAGCGAAAGCGTCTTTTCTTGAACTTCGACGCCATCGTCCCGCAGCAGGCCAATGGTGCGACTGCGGGTGATGCCCGCCAGGAAACTGCCATTGGCCATTGGCGTCATCACGACACCATCCTTGACCATGAAGATGTTAGAGGTCGCCGTTTCAGCGACATTCCCGATTGGATCCTGGCTGATCGCGTTCTGAAACCCTTTGGAATTCGCCTCAGCCAGCATTCGTGCATTGTTCGGGTACAAGCACCCGGCCTTGGCCGTTGTCGGGGCGCTGTTTGGCGTTGGGCGACGGAACTGTGTCGTGGTCAATGTCACGCCGACCGGGCCGGGCATGGGCCGCGCCTCAATACACAGTGCGAATTTGGCTGATGACGCATCGGGCGCAACCATGCTTTCCGACCCGCGGGTCGGCCAGATCATCGGGCGAATATATGTCTCTGCGTCCGGTCCGAACTTTTTCAGCCCTTCGCGCACCAAGCCAACGATCTCATCGTCGGACACGGTTGGCTCAAAGCCCATGGTGCGGGCCGAGGCGTTGACGCGGGCGCAGTGCGCCTCAAGATCTGGCGCGCGGCCCGCAAAGCTGCGCGCGCCGTCAAAGACCAGACTGCCAAGCCAGGCACCATGGTCCGCCGCGCCGATAATCGGCACGTTGCCTTCATGCCAGGCGCCGTCCACCCAGGTCCAAATCTGTCCGCTCATTTCAGCCTCCAAAATCTACGGTGAAATCAGTACGGCGCGTCGGGCGTCGGGGCAAGGGTCAGAGCGCCCCGCCAAACCACAGGCGCATAGTTTCGACACCTGCGTCGATGTCCCTGATCGCCCCGCCCAAAGCATCGCGCAACGGGCCCGTGGGGATCTCGGCGCCACCGGGCCAGAAATGGCCGCCGCCGCGCATTTCATAGAACACCATTGGCTTCAGACAGCCCGGATGGTCGTAGCGCACGACAACAACGTCATCATTCGGATCGTCATTCATGATCGTCGGCTGCGCGATCCCACACCCATTGCGCACCGCGATCAAAGAGGCTTAGGCGCGGGCCGAAAACGCCTTGCCGATTTTTTGGGGAATGATCCCCTCCCATCCGGTGGGGCGCCTGCCAAAGGGAATGATGTTGTCGTTGGTGCCCATAAAATATGCTGTCGGGATTGCTTTGCCGCCGCTGCAGTCCAGGCCAATCAGCAGCGTTGTGCCAACGATGGACGCGCCGGCCAAGAGATCAGGCGCGTCGCATGTCAGCCGCCGCACCATAGCGCCGCCATTGGAGTGACCGATGGCGTAGATCTGCTCGGGGTCCGCCATGCCGCGGCGGACAAGGTTATCGGCCAGCGCGACCAGCCAGCCAACGTCGTCGCGCTTCGCTTTTTCTGGATCGCCCAGCAAATCCCATCGCCCATCGTTCCAGCGGGGGGTGGGAGCCGATGGGTACGCCACCACGACGCCATAAGGGGTGGCGACCGCGTCAAAGTCGCTGTAACTGCGATGACCCTGCCCTGACCCGCCCGCGCCATGCAGGTTCAGAATCAGCGGAGCGAGAGCGTCCGTGCGGCGGGCGTCGAATATTTAGAACGTGCGTCCTTGCAGCGTTTCGGCGTTGGCTGATGTGGCCCATGCAGCGATCAGACCAATAATCACCCCGTAGAAGAGCATGAATGTTCGCCACATGGTGTTCGTCCCACCCTCGCCGCTGCCTGTTCTGTCAGAGATAGAAGCGCCTGCGCCGCCCGGCAAGCGGGGCGGTCTTGACCCTGACCGTCGTTTCGCCTGATGTGCGCGGCGAAAGTTACGCGGACATGGTGGAACTTCGCGACGGCTAAGTCGTCGATCTGATTTATGCGCCGAACTGGCGTTCGGAACTGTCGCTGGCCTCGGTCTCGGTCATGCTGATGATGAACGGGATGGAGCCGTTGCCCAACGTCACCCCGACCTGCCTTGAGCTTGGCTTCGGCCGCGGCCCGTCGTTGAACGTGATTGCAGCGGCCAATAAGGGTGACTTTCACGGTGTCGATTTCATTCAGACCCACGCTGACGAGGCGCGCGACATTGCTTCGCTTAGTGGGGCGCCGCTGACGGTTTCAGCATTGGCTTTCACCGAATTCGCCGCGATGGAGGGGGGCGAAGATTTTGATCTGATCACGATGCACGGCGTTTGGTCCTGGGTCGATGACGTATCCCGAGCTGCGATCGCCAACATCCTGATGCGGCGGTTAAAGCCAGGCGGCGCTGCGATGATCAGCTATAACACTTCTGCCGGGTGGAAACTGCTGGACCCGCTCAGGGAACTGTTCCTGCTGAATTCTGCGGTGTCTGGCGCGGACCCCGCGACCGCGATGGCCAGCGGCGTCGCCCTGGCTGATCGTTTGAAGGAAGCCGGCGGGCGGTATTTCACTGAGACGCCTGCCGCCGTGCGCCAACTGGACAAGATCAGAAACGCCGACCCGCATTATCTGGTGCATGAATACCTGAACGAAGGGCATCGGACGTTGTCGTTCGCCGAAACTTCGCGACTGTTGGCTGGGGCGGATCTGCACTATGCCGGTCCTGCGCGATATGCCGAGTTCATCGAGCGCCGTCGTCTGCCGTCTAAGGCGGTGAAGATTATCGCAGATATTGCCGATCAGAACCTGGCAGAAATGGCCCGCGACCTGTTGCAGGCGACGCGCTTTCGGTCGGACCTTTACATCAAGGGTGGGCTTCGCCCTCGCGGGCCGGACGCGACCCCGTTGCTGAACACTGAGTTCATCGCCCAGATTGATCGTGTTGATTTGTCCGGTGAACCTGCTTTGCAGGATTTAGGCGATGCACTTTTCGAGGTTATCACAGCGGCGCAAGGGCGAATTACATTTGGTGAGATGAACGCGGTGTTAAGTGATCATCCAATCGGCCAGGTTTCACTTGCCTTGATGAAGCTGTGCTCGTTGAACGTCGCCGCGCCTCTGGCGATGGCCGGGGCGGAGACGACGGCGCGCGCACAATGCAGCGATGCTCGACCGGTTTAATGAAGGGTTTGGGCCGCTGGCGTCGCCGGTTGCCGGCGGGCACCCTCCGGTGCGGCCCTTGCATCTGATGTATCTGGCGGCGCTGGAAACAGGCGCCGACGATCCGGCGCAATTTGCCTGGGACATCATGAAATCCCAGAAAATGGTGGCCAAGAAAAATGGTGTGGCGCTGGAGGGCGACGCCGCGAACCTTGCCCATCTGCGCGAGCAATTCGACGAATTCACCGAAACAGCGCTGCCGATCCTTCGTCGCCTTGGCGTGATTTAGGGACCGTCGCCCGTTAGTAGTTTGGCGATCTCGGTGTGGTCTGAATCCTCGCCGAAAGCGGCAACGCCTTTGGCGAAAAGGGCTTGCATGGCGGTCAGGCCAACGGCCTCCAACCCAAGATCCTCGGTCAGGCGGGCGCCGAGGCTGAGGTCCTTCGCCATCAGGCCCATAGAAAATCCTGACGCATAGACCTCGGAATTCACGTGTTGTTTCAGCTTCACCTCGGTGGCGTTGTTCTTGCCAGTGGAGCCGTTGAATACGTCGGCCATCACATCCGGGTTCAGGCCGAACTTCTTACCGACGCTGACAGCCTCGCACGCAGCGGCGAGACCGGCGGCGGACAGGTAGTTGTTCAACAGCTTCATCGCATGTCCCGACCCAAGGGCGCCGGTGCGGGTGATCTTGCCCATCGCCTCCAGAACCGGCGCGGCGCGGTCGAGGGCTGTGCCATCGCCCCCCGCAATAATGGTTAATGTGCCGATTTCAGCTCGCCACACGCCACCTGACACGGGCGCGTCAATCAGGTGGATGGCCCTCGGCAACGCCTTGCGCAGCTCCAGCGTCTCCAGCGGGTAGGAAGTGCTCATGTCAATCAGGATCGAACCCGGGCGCATCTGTGGTGCCAGCTGATCTGCCACCGCGCGAACAATCGCGCCATTCGGCAGCATGGTGATCACGATTTCACAACCGGCCACGGCCGCGAGGTCGCCTTCATTGATTCCATCCAGCGCTGATACGACGCCGGCAATCGCGTCATGCGCGATGACGTCATGTCCAGCGCCCACCAGTCGTAGGGCCATGGGCGCGCCCATCTTTCCGATCCCTACAAATCCGATCTGCATCGATTAGCCCTTTCTAAGCCCGACGCCGCCCACCCGCGGGCCTGGGTCTGTTCCTGCATCTTCCGCCATGCGAGCGGCCAATCGTGCTTGCGCTTCCATGGGATAGGGGGTCGCAGTTGGGATTGACTGATCAACATGGCACAGTACGGCTTCGACCACCGCCAGAATATCGCCGGTGGCGGCGTTCACCAGTTGGGAATAGGTGTGGTGGCGCTTTTCGTCGTGATCCATGATCCGCATCCGAACCTCGATCACGTCGCCGACGCGCCCCTCTTTCAGATAGCGGACTCGGGTATCGAGATTATAGACGCTGAAGCCGGTGGATTTCTGATAGGTTTCGCCAACGCCCAGTTCTTCGTGCATCTGGTCATTGGCTGAGCTGACGCACAGAACATAATAGGCGTCACGCATATGCCCGTTGAAGTCGATCCATTCGGGCAGGCAGGTGCGGGTGATCGTAAGCATGGCGCGACCCTAACGCGGGCCGCACCAATCGCCCAGACCTTACGCGGTGTAGAGCACGGGGAAGTCCTCGCCCGCCAAGGGCGCGCCATGGGGCAGGGTTACATGATCGAATGGCGGCGAGGTCGTGATCCCGTCCCGCCGGGCGAATGTCGCGCCTTCGCCCACCAGTCTGAGTGAAAATGCGCGGCGCTGGGCGGACGCCGAATTGTTCGCGGGCGCGCCGTGGATCGTGCGATAGTCGAATGCGACGGCGTCGCCGGGTTTCAGCGCCCAACCAAGAATGTCGTAATCATCGCGGGCGTCGTCGATGTTCGGGATCTCCTCCAGCCCATCGTTCTCGTTCAGCGCCTGGCCATTGAATCGTTGCGGGCGGTAGTTCTTGCCCCATTTGTGGGAGCCTGAGATGAATTCCAACGTACGTTCGCGAGGCACCTCGTCCAGCGGAATCCAAAGGCTAACCGACATCGGCGCGTCGACACAGTAATAAGGCGCATCCTGATGCCACGGCGTTGGTACGCCTGCCTTCGGCTGCTTCACCAGCACATGTTCGTGGAACATCTGAGCTGATTTTGCGCCCATCAGCTCCGCTCCGATGCGGGCGGCGTCTGACTGGATGACAAAGTTCTTGTATTCAGGGATCGACGCCCAATTACAGTAATCGGACAGAAACCAGCCGCCGCCATCCTCGCCTTGATAGAGCTTCCCGAATTTCGATGGGTTTTCGAAATTGTGGTCGATTCCTTTGCGCAAGTTATCCACCCAATCCGCGAAAATCCCATAAAGCGGCGCAGCGCCATAAGCGCGAAAATCCTCGATCGTTTGGGTGTCGGTCATAGTGGTCATCTGGCGGCTCCTTATTGATCGCGTCCTCTTTACCGTTGGTCTATGATCATAGAAAATAATATCTATGGATAATCAGAATCAGGATTTTCGATCATTGACCGTTCGCCAGATGGCTTATGCCGTTGCGGCGGCTGATGCGAGCAACGTCACCGCCGCGGCGCGTTGTCTGGGCGTGTCTCAACCGTCAATCTCAGCCGCCATCGCGGGGTTAGAGGCGCATTATGGCCTGCCTTTATTCGTGCGCTTGCCAGGACAAGGGGTGGAGCCGACGGGGTTTGGCCACGAGGTATTGGCCGAGATGCGAGCGATCCTGGAAAGGGTGGACGCAGCGGCGTCGCTGGCTAAGCCAGATGAAGTCGGGCGCGGCGTCATCAAGCTGGCTTGCTATGATGCGCTTGCCCCTTATCTGCTGCCCGGGCTGCTCAAACGGCTGGGTGAGGCGATGCCCGGCCTGGCGGTGCGCTTTACAGAGGCGACGCTGGACGGCGTCGCAGACGCTTTGGCGCGCGGTGCGGTCGACTTTGGGATCAGTTATGATCTGGGTGCTTCTAAGGACATTGTCGCAAAGCCAATCTATCACCTTCAGCCCCGCATCCTCTGCGCTGCTGATCATCTTTTCGCAGAACGTAAGTCTGTGGCGCTGGTTGAGTTGGGGGCGGAAGACCTTGTATTGCTCGACCAACCGATGAGCGCGCAATATGTTTTGGGCCTGCTGAGGGCGTCAGGCGCCGCGCCTAGGGTTGCGGCGCGGGTAAAGGGGTTTGAGCTTCAGCGCGCCTTTGTCGCCAATGGTTTGGGCGTTGCAGTCAGCCACACCTTTCCGAAGGTGAACATCTCATATGATGGTCGTCCGTTGGCAGCGGTGCCTGTATCTGACGACCTGCCGCCGCAAAGCGTGCTTTTGTTGCGTCAGAAAAAGCAATCCGCCCGGACGATCATCGACCGGGCGGAAGCTGGAATTCTAAACGCGCTGAGCGCTGATTAACGTGGGCTGCGTTTCGCCAGGATACGCTGCAGGGTGCGGCGGTGCATGTTCAGGCGGCGCGCGGTTTCCGATACGTTGCGATCGCACAGCTCAAACACTCGCTGAATATGTTCCCAGCGCACGCGATCCGCCGACATAGGGTTTTCCGGCGGCGGCGGCTTGTCGGCGGGCGAGGCGAGCAGCGCCGATGTGACGTCATTCGCATCAGCGGGTTTCGACAGGTAATCGGTCGCGCCGATCTTTACGGCGGCCACCGCCGTTGCGATGGCGCCATAGCCGGTCAGCACCACGATGCGCGCGTCTTCCCGCATGCCCCGCAACGCTTCGACTACGTCGAGGCCGTTGCCGTCCTCAAGCCGCAGATCAACCACGGCGTGGGCCGGTGGCGAGGTGCGTACATGGGCCAGGCCCTGCGCCACGCTTTCCGCCGCCTCCACTTCAAACCCGCGTTTTTCCATTGCCCGCGCGAGGCGACGGCGAAATGGTTCGTCGTCGTCAATAATCAGAAGGGTCTTGTCTGGGCCGATATCCGGCATTCCGTCGCTCATTTTTTGTCTTCCTTACCAGACGGCTGGGGTTGGCCCCTTTTAGCAAGTCGTGTCATCTGGGGCAAATTAGGACTTAAGGCAGGGCATGACCAGCAGAACCCTCACCTTTCTTGCGCCGCCGGTTTTCGTTGTGTTGTGGAGCACAGGGTTCGTCGGCGCAAAATTCGGCCTGCCTTACGCAGAACCGATGACGTTTCTCGCCATCCGCTTTGCTTTAGCGGCGGCTGCGCTGGCCGTTCTGGCGCGCCTGTTTGGCGAGGTTTGGGACCGCGACCACGATTGGCGCGGCGCGGCGCTGATCGGCGTTTTGATCCATGCAATCTATCTGGGCGGCGTGTTTATCGCCATAAGTCGGGGGATGAGCGCGGGTCTTTCTGCGCTGATCGTGAGCCTGCAGCCGGTCTCAACCGTAGTGCTGGCGCGGTATCTGTTGGGCGAGACGATGCGCCCGATCCAATGGGCGGGCATTGGGCTGGGTCTTGTTGGCGTCGGTCTGGTCGTCTGGCGCAATCTAGATGTGGGCGCGACCGATCTCACCTCAATCTTTCTTTGCTTTTTCGGCATGGGCGCTGCGTCCTTTGCATCTGTCTTGCAAAAACGTCGTGCGGCGGGCGGCAGGCTGGCGTCGGACAGCGCAGTGCAATTTGTCGCCGCGTCGTTGGTCTGCGCAGCGGCGTCTTTCATATTGGAAAGCAAGGAAATCAATGCGACGATCGAATTCTATGGCGCACTTGCCTGGATGGTGATCGTCCTGTCGCTAGGTGCGATCACGATCCTTTATTATATGCTGCGTCAGGGCGAGGCGTCCCGCGTTTCCAGCCAGTTCTTCATGGTCCCCGCCGTTACCGCCCTGATGGCTTGGGCGATGTTTGGCGAAACTTTCGGCGGGTTCGAACTGGCTGGTCTTGTGGTTGCGGGCTTTGGCGTCGCGCTGGTGACGCTAGCGCCTAAACGCGCCTGATCAAGCCCCCAAGGCGTCGACGAAACAGCCAACGCTTTCCGCGACGGCCTCTGGCGCTTCGCCGTGGCGATAAACCTGAAGAAATCCCTGTTCAGGGGCCATCAGGTAGATAAAGGCGCTGTGATCCATGAGGTAATATTCCGGATCATCGCTTTCGGCCTTTTGATAATAGACCTTGTAGGCCTTCGCTGCCGCAGCGATCTGTTCGTTCGTGCCCGTACGGCCGACCATTTCGGGGTGCATCGCGTCAGTGAATTCCGCCACGGTTTCAACATTATCGCGGGCGGGATCGATTGTGACGAACGCCGTGTTAATCTTGCGGCCGCCCTCGTCAAGGATCGACGCCGCCTGACCCATCACCGCCACGTCCATGGGGCAGACGTCAGGGCAGAACGTATAGCCAAAATAGACCAGCGTCGGTCGGGTGATGATGTCAGCGTCAGTCACTGTTGCGCCCGTTTCATCGACCAAGGTGAATGGTCCGCCGATCGAAGCTGCGCCGGTCGCAATACCGCCGCCGCATTCAGCCAGCGCGTCGCTGTCCGAAAACGCGATGTAAGCTCCGGCGGCGAGGCCGACAGCGACGAGGCCGGAGGCGGCGATCGCAAAGGTCTTAGTGCTGGGCATTTGACGTCTCCTGTTGAGTTGGTGGAAATCTAAGCCGCGTAGGCCATCTGCGCCAGATCGAGCACAGCTGAATAGTAGCGGTCTTTCAGCGCGCTCGCGCGAATGTTATGGCCGGTGTATGCCGGATTCTCTTTTGCAAAACATGCTGCACGGCGGCGCGCGTGGGCGCTGGGTGCGGCTTAGAACGCTGACGCTGCTGCGCTGGCTGGCGATCGTTGGCCAAGCGGGCGCCGTGGCCGCCGCCGTCCTCATCTTTGAAATGCGTCTACCTGTTGAATTATGCGCCTTCGCCATCGCGGCGTCGGTCGTGCTCAACGTGGTTTCAATGCAGATCTATCCGGCGAATGCGCGCCTGAACGACAAATCCGCCCTGATCTCCATGCTGTTCGATTTGGCGCAGGTGTCATTCCTATTATTCATCACCGGTGGGCTGACAAACCCGTTCGCAGCGCTCTTGCTGGCGCCGGTTGTGATGTCGGCTAGTGTTCTCTTACTGGGGTCTGCACTGGTCGTTGGCGGATGCGCGCTGGCCAGCGTGGCGTTGATGGCGTTGTGGCATCAGCCGATATTTTTTGAGAACGGTGATGTGCTCGCCCCGCCACCGATTTACATCCTGGGCGTCTGGGCCTCGCTGACCATCGCGATCCTGTTCATGGCGATCTATGCGCGCCGTGTGTCGATCGAACACTATCACATGACCGTCGCGCTCAGCGCGGCGCAGCGGGCGCTATCGTCGGAACAGCGCCTGACGGCGATTGGCGGTCTGGCCGCCGCAGCAGCGCATGAACTCGGCACACCGCTAGCGACTATCAAACTTGTGTCGTCTGAGCTGGAGGATGAACTGAAGGATTATCCTGACCTGCGTGAGGATGCTGAGCTGATCTCAAAGCAGGCGGACCGGTGCCGCGATATCCTGGCCGATCTAAGCCAGGGCGGTCGGTCGGATGAACACTACAAGCTCGCCCCAATCACCGCCCTGATCGAGGAAGCGGCGGAGCCGCATCGCGACCGTGGTCGTCAGATCGTGTTGCGGCTGGAAGGCGCGCAATTCGGGGCATACCCTGCCGCGCCGCCCGTCGTAAAACGGTCGCCAGAAATCGTGCACGGCCTACGCAATCTAATACAGAACGCAATTGATTTTGCAGAAACCACAATTTGGGTCGACGTCAATTCATCGGAAACAACGCTGCGCATTCGCGTCGGCGACGATGGACCGGGCTATCCCGACGGCGTGATGCAGCATCTGGGCGACCCCTATATCACTTCGCGCGCCCGCAAGGTCGACACCTCACGCGATGACAGCGTCTATTCTGGCATGGGACTAGGGCTGTTCATCGCCAAGACGCTGTTGGAGCGGACAGGTGCCGAAGTATCCTTCGCTAACACCGATCGTTCGATCCGCCGCGCCAACCGCGGCGTCCCGATGGAAGAACGCCGCCCCTCCGGCGCGTTGGTTGCCGTCACTTGGGCCAGCGAAGGGTTCGTGGCGCCGCAGGGCGAGGGGCGCGAAGCCTTGGGTGAAAACCAGAGGTTCACCTTCGACGACGTTTGATCAGACGCCTTCTTCCAGCAAAATTAGAAGGATCGCGGCGAAGATAAGCAAGATGCCTAACACCTCTGACCGGGCGACCTTTTCACGGAAGAAGAAGACCGAGGCGATAAAGGTGAACAGCAATTCTACTTGCCCAAGCGCGCGCACATAGGCCGCGTTCTGCAGGGTGAAGGCGGTGAACCAGCAGGCTGATGTGATCATGCCAACCAGACCAACCGGCGCTGCGCGGCGCCACTCTCGGATGACCGCGGCCAGTTGCGGGCGGTCGAACAGAAGAAACCACGCGCCCATCATCGCCGTTTGCATCGCTAACGATATGGCCAGCGTATAGGCGGCGGCAATCATGAAATCCGGCCCGTCAAGCGCCAGCGCCGCGCCGCGGAAAAAAACGACTGATGCGCCCAGAAACGTTGCAGCGAGCAGGCCAATCATTGTCGCCTTCTCGCTGAGCCCCCGGACAAGCCCCCCAAAGCTCAGCTTGGTTTCTGTGAAAGACAGGATGACCACGCCGATTGACCCTACCGCAATGGCTACAACAGCCAGTGGTCCGACCGTGTCGCCCAGCAGCGCTGCGCCTAGAATGGCGATCAGGATCACTTCCAGCTTTGAAAACGTTGTGCCGACGGCAAAGCTGCGAAAGGAAAACATCCACAAAAGCACGACGGTGAACAGGATCTGTGACGCCCCGCCAAGCGCGCAGTAGATCAAGAAGGTCGTGTTCACCGGCGGCAGGTCGTAGCCGCCCCCTTTGTGAAGTGCCGCCGCATAGAGGCAGGCGAATGGAAGGGCGTAGATAAACCGTACATACGCGGCGCCAGTGGTCGATAAACGCCCCTTGATCGCCTTTTGCAGAGCCATGCGAAGGTTCTGAAAAAAGGCAGCGGCGATTGTGACGGGGATCCAAAGGGCGATCATGCCGCCTTGGTGCGCCCGGCGGGCGGCCCGGTCAAGCCATGCGGGCGTCTATCACCTGATTATAGGCATGCAGCGCGCCCTCGAACCGGCCAAAAGTCAGCCGTTCATTCACCCCATGGCTAAGCCCGCTTTGGATCGATGCGGCGATTGCGAAGTCTTCGTCCAGCGTCTTGCGGGTAAAGCCGTGGTTACGGCCCCACCATTCGGCGCGATCCTCGGTCATTTCTTCTTTTGGGACCAGCGTCATTAGGCGGATGGTTGTGCTGTCGGCCGCTTCGGGTGTCGCGATGATCACGGCGATGTGGTCGGATTGCACGAGGAAAGAAATATTGGGAAACATCGAATAGAGCAAATTCGTATGGTCCCTCAGCCGCCAGTCGATCCGCGGCTTTTCCACCAGCATGTCGATGCTAGACCGCGCAAGGATCGACCGGATATGCGGGCCGCGCACCTGATAGCTGGATAGGTTGTCGTGGAAGAGACCCGCGATGGTGTCGGTGTGGGCGACGCGGAAATGATATGCCTCCAGCCCGCCTTCGCCGATGATCTTCCAGTTCGCCGCCCAGGTTTTGTCTTCAGCGGCGAAGACGGCGTGATCCTCCATCCCCAAGGCTCTCATGTCTTCTTCGAAGCCATCGAACCAATCATCATTGATGTCGCCATCCAGCTGCACCCAGACCCAGCCGTGACGCACCGCGACGCTCACCCGCTTTAGCCCATAGGCGGTTTTGTCAAGGTCGGGAAAACCCTGATCCTGATGCGGAACGCCAATCAGTCGCCCGGTATTGTCCCATGTCCAGGCGTGATAGGGACAGGTGAACCGATGGCGGCATCCGCCCACCGCCTCCACCAGCCGGGCGCCGCGATGACGGCAGACGTTATAGAAGGCGTGCACGTCGCCGTTCCGGTCCCGTGTCAGCAGGATCGGTGCGTCTGCAATGGTGCGGCGCAGGAAAGCGCCATCTTCAGCAAGCTCGCTGATATGCGCTGCGGCCAGTGGGACGGAGCGAAAGATCGTTGCTTGCTCTGCCGCGAAACGATCCGGATCGGTGTAAATGCTGGTTGGTGAATGTTGCACCCGTTCGTCCAAGAAGGCGGACTTTTCCTGCCGCAGGCCCAAAAGCTCGTCCAGCAGGCCGAT
This sequence comes from uncultured Pikeienuella sp., assembly GCA_965659735.1. Taxonomy (GTDB): domain Bacteria; phylum Pseudomonadota; class Alphaproteobacteria; order Rhodobacterales; family Rhodobacteraceae; genus Pikeienuella. Next base: position 5,129 of record CBFHXH010000070.1, on the reverse strand, counting down.
TTCTTCGGAATGGTTCATGGCGCAGCTCCTTCAGATCACGACTATAAAACTTACCAATCGGTAAGTTGTCAATATGATTGATATGGTTCAGAACCGTTTGGCGCTGTACGTTGCACTTACCAGTTGGTCGAAAATGGAAAGTCATGGTCAAGCAGACCCGCGATGACATCATCAATTCAGCAACTCGCCATTTCGCGGATCGTGGCTTTTATGGCGCTTCGATTGCAGAGATTGCCGGTGATCTGGGTGTGACCAAGCAGGCGCTGCTCCACCATTTCGAAACTAAAGAAAAGCTCTATGGCGAGGTGCTGCAGGGCATATCCCAGCACTTCATCGGACAGGTGATCCGCGCCGCCACGGCCGAAGGCGACGCGGCGAAAAAGGTGGAGTATGTGCTGCTGGCGCTGCACACCAACGCGCAGACGGCGCGGTTGGAGACGCAGCTGCTGATGCGAGAGCTGTTGGATAACAAGCGCCGCGCCGCCACCGCACAGACCTGGTACCTAAAGCCGTTTCTGGATGCGTTGATCGCCATGCTGAAGCGGACCAAAGGCTGGGCGGACGCGTCCGATGCTGAGGCGTTGGCGGCGATATATCAGGCGCTGGGCGCGATCAACTATTTCGCCATATCGAAAGAAACGCTTAGCCAGATGTTCGGCGCGGGCCAGATGCAGGATGTTGAGGCTGCTTATTCCGGCCGATTGCGCCTGATGATCCGCCAAATCATCGCGGCCCCGTCTGAGAGGGACATATGACCGATTACGATGTTCACCGTGAACACCATGCGGGCCCCAGCCGATATCTGGAAGATTTCGAGGTGGGGGAGGAATTCTATATCCCGTCGCGCACCATGACCGACGCGCTGTTCGCAGCATTCCAGCTTGCGTCAGGCGACAATGACCCAATTCATTATGACGTCGAATACTGCAAACGGCGCGGCCACCCGGGCCTGCTGGCGCATGGGCTGCAAGTCATGATCCAGACAGCGGCCGGGGCCGGGACCTTCCCCGCACAGGTGCGCGATAGCCTGATGGGCATGATTGAGATGTCTGGAAGGCTACTTGGGCCAGTCTATGAAGGTGATACGGTATATCCGTTGCTGACGGTAGCCTCGATCACGCCGCAGCGGACCACAGGGCTGTTGGTGCTGACCGCGACCGTCAGAAACCAGCGTAGCGAAATCGTTTTCGAAGGATTGCATATATACCTGATCCGCAAGCGTCCAGCCTGATCCTGCCGATGTGATCTACTGGCACGGGGGCGATGTGATTTTTATCACATCGTTCTGTCGCCAACCGAAATGGGGCGGCCGCGCCCTGATGTTCGCCCAGATTCAGTCACAGTTGGTTCCCAGCTCTTATTTGTCGAAGGGCGTTCCCCTCTGCGCCTAGGTTCGACGCCGCCATGTTCAGGGCGGTTCTGTTGAAGGAAGTACGAATGCGGACTGGGACGAAAGAACAGATCGATATCAACGATTTGCGATTTGCGTTCATCGACTGGTGGTTACCTTCGGCGGAGGACAAACCCGCCGACGGAAACGACGACTTGTTGCGTTCAAATGATGGCGGAAACCCTACCATCCCGCCTAGTTACGCGCCGCTCTGACGTTATCCCCCTCTCGGCAGAACGGTGCGGCGCCCGTCGGTTGAAATACCGGCGGGTGTTTTGCTTTGCGGGCGTCAGGTGCCATCGAAATTGGCGTCACGTTTCTCCAGCAGCGATGCGACGGCTTCGTCGTGGTCATTCGTCTGGTGGCTCATCCCCTGATAGGCCGCCGAAAGTTCAAGGATCGTATCGAGGCGGTTGTTCAACCCTTCGTGCATCAGTCGTTTCGCCATGCGCAACTGGCGCGGAGGATTCTTTGCGATGCGGGTGGCGAGTTCATGAGCGGCGGGAAGCAGGTCTTCCGGCTCACACACTTTGCTGACCAGTCCCCATTCCAGCGCCTGCGGCGCGCGGATCGGCTCAGCCGTGAAAGTCATCTCAGCGGCTCGGGACAGACCGATCTGCCGGGGCAGGAACCACGCGCCACCGTCGCCAGGGATGATGCCAACCCGCACGAAGTTTTCGGCGAAAATAGCCTTGGTGGAGGCATAGCGGATATCGCACATGCAGGTCAGATCGCAGCCCGCGCCGAACGCAGCCCCATTCACTGCGGCAATCAGTGGAACCTCACATTCCCATACCGCCTTGGCCATCCGCTGAATGCCGCCCTTGTAGCCATCCTTGGCGGTGATGGCATCGCCTGCAAATAATCCGGTCTTGTCGGCCATATGTTTGAGGTTGCCGCCAGATGAAAACGCCTTGCCCGCGCCCGTGATGATCGCGCAGCGTACGGAATTGTCCTGCGTCAGGCGTGTCATCGTATCGACCAGCGCCTGCACCATGTCTGGATCGGTGATCGCGTTCATGGTGTCGGGCTGGTTCAGCGTCAGGGTGACGACGTGGCCATCCTGTTCGTATTTCAGTTTGTCGGACATCTTATAGGCTCCTCTTTGCGAGGAAACTTACCCGTTTCCGGCCCTCAGAACATCCCCGGCAAGGTACAAGGTGCCGCAAATCAGCACGCGTTCCGCTCCGTCAGCCAGTGCCTCATGAAGAGCAGCCTCGACGCTGTCGCTGATCACAGCTGGCACGCCGGCCGTGTGGGCGATGTCAGCGATCGTGGCCTGAGGGTACGCCATCGACGTGCCGCTGACTGGCACTGAGTGCAGTTTTTCAACCAGACCTGCAAATGGGCGGAGGAAGCCTGAGGGGTCCTTCGTTTCCAACATCGCTGTAATCAGATGGAGTGTTTTGGGTGGCATTCGGCGGTAATGGCGCCCCAGCGCTTCGCCTGCAGCTGCGTTGTGCCCGCCGTCGAGCCACAATTCAGCGCCGGCGGCCGCTGCGTTTTCCGCAAGCGGGCCGGTTGTCAGGCGCTGCACGCGGGCCGGCCAAGATGCATTGGCGGGCGCAGCCTCCATCGCCTTATCCGGGACGCCAAGCGCCCGGAGCGCGGCGAGCGCGACGCCGACATTGTCGATCTGATGGTCGCCGGGCAGCACGGGTAGGTCCATGTCCAACAGCCAAGCTTTGTCACGGTAGATCAGGCGCCCATCCTCAACGGTCGAAGTAAAATCCTGTCCGGCGACGATCAGCGGCGCACCCAGTTTGGTCGCCTGCCGCTCAATCGCATCCATCGCATCAGGCTCCTGAGGGCCGACAATGCACGGAACACCCGGTTTGATGATCCCAGCTTTTTCGCCCGCAATTTCGCCCAGCGTATCGCCGAGGAACTGCTGATGGTCGATAGATACCGGAGTGATCACGGAAATCGCCGGCGATCCGATCACGTTGGTGGCGTCCAGGCGGCCGCCAAGGCCAACTTCCAGAAGGCAATAATCGGCAGGTTTGCGTGAGAAGGCGAGCATTGCCGCGGCTGTGGTGATTTCGAAAAAGGTGATCGGCGACCCTCTGTTTCGATCTTCACACTCCTCCAGCAGCTTGGATAGCGCGTCTTCTTCGATCAGCTCGCCATTTAACCGAATGCGTTCGTGAAACCGGGCGAGGTGGGGAGATGTGTATGCATGGGTGCTGTGACCCGCAGCCTCCAACCCCGCGCGGATGAACGCTTGCGTGGATCCCTTGCCATTCGTGCCCGCGATGTGGACGACCGGCGGCAATGACCGCTCAGGGTTGCCCAGAATATCCAAGAGTCGGTGGAGCCTGCCAAGCGTCAGGTCCATCAGTTTCGGGTGCAGCGTCAGCAGGCGGTCGAGAATCGCGTCCGACGCGTAGACTTTCTGGCTCACTCGGCTTTCTCAGCCGGTTCAGGCGCGGATGCGGAAAGTTCCTCCGACGTAGGCGCTGGCAGATCGCCATGCACGCGCGGCGGCATTTTCATCAACAGGCGCATGACCTTGGCGAGTTCATCACGTAAGCTGCGGCGATCGACGACCATGTCGAGCATGCCGTGATCCAGCAGGTACTCCGCCCGTTGGAACCCTTCGGGCAGCTTTTCGCGGATCGTCTGTTCGATCACGCGCGCGCCGGCGAAACCGATCAGCGCGTTAGGTTCGGCGATCTGGATGTCGCCAAGCATCGCATAGCTGGCGGTGACGCCGCCGGTCGTGGGGTGGGTTAGGACGACGATGAAGGGCAGGCCAGCCTCTTGCACCAACTGGACGGCCACGGTGGTGCGCGGCATCTGCATCAGGCTGAGCATGCCTTCCTGCATCCGTGCGCCTCCTGCGGCCGAGAACACAACCAGAGGCGCGCCGCTGTCGACAGCCGCCTGCGCGGCGGCGACCAGGGCGTTGCCGACAGCCATGCCCATAGATCCGCCCATGAACGTGAAGTCCTGCCCTGCGCAGACCGTCACGACGCCGCCGATGGCGCCTTTTGCGACCAACATGGCTTCGTTCTCGCCCGTCTTCTTTCGGGCGTCCTTCATCCGGTCGGGATATTTTTTCTGATCGCGGAAGCTCAGCGGATCGGCGGCGACCTCAGGCGTTTCAACCTCGACGAAAACGCCCCCGTCGAAAAGGGCGGTGAAACGCTCGCGCGGGGTGATCCCCATATGGTGACTGCAGGCAGGGCAGACGTAAAGGTTATCCGTCAGTTCCCGATGGAAGATCATCTGTCCGCAGGAATCGCAGGCCCGCCACAAATTTTCGGGCATCTCGCGCCGTGAAAACAGCGAATTGATCTTAGGGCGGACGTAGTTTGAGATCCAGTTCATGCGCTCACCTTCTTAGATTGGCGACACATAGAAGCGGCGCGCTCGTTTTGCAATGCGCGCGCCCTTTCGCGCCCATCAGCCCGCCGTCATTTCCGTCATCAACGCGTCCGCCTGCGCGGCGCAGCCCGCCGCAAGATAACTCTGCAGTCGCGCGCCGTCATCGCTGCTAGAAGGCCCGGCTGCCAGCGACAGGCCCAAAGGCATCTGGATGTCGCCGATCATCAGCGTATAGCTGGCGCCGGCGTCGAACGGCGCCGCTGACGGCCATGCCTGCGTGGCCGCGTCAGCGGGCCACAGCATTTCATGGCGTGCGCCGTCTGCGCCCACCATTGCACAGCCCCACTTGAGTGGTCCATTTTAAAAGTTAGTGCATGATTGGCCGTTGGTCCATCGGGATGATGGCCTC
>CBFHXH010000069.1:0-17903 GCA_965659735.1 uncultured Pikeienuella sp. | reverse complement strand
TCAACTGGCGCCGGGCCGTCAAATCATCAGCTGAACTGACCTTGATCCGCAAAGCCGGCGAGATCACCGCGGCCATGCATGCGGCGATCCGTGATGGGTTCCGCAAAGGCGCACCCAAGCATGAATTGATCGCCGAGGCCCAGCGCGCAGGGTGCGCGGCGTTCCCGGCGCATCGGGCGACTACGCCGCCATTGCGCCCATCGCTCCATCAGGCGCTGAGGCGTCGGCGGCGCATCTAACGTGGAACGACCGCCCCCTGACACGCGGCGAGGCCAGTTATTTCGAAGTTTCAGGTTGCCACCGCCGCTATCACTGCCCGGTCAGCCGAAGCTACTTCCTCGGCGCTCCGCCTGCCGACATTCGCCGCGCTGAAGCGGCTATCTTGCGGGCGATAGATGACGCGCTGGCCACCGCCAAATCTGGCGCAGCATGTGAAGATGTAGCGATCGCCGTCTATGAGAGCTTTCAGCGCGCCGGGTTTTCCAAGGACAATCGCACCGGCTATCCCATCGGCTTGTCATATCCGCCCGATTGGGGGGAACGCACGATGAGCCTGCGGCGCGGCGACAGGACTGAACTGGCCGAGAATATGTGCTTTCACCTGATGCCCGGCCTCTGGACGTCTGACTGGGGCGTGGCGATCACCGAAAGCTTTGTGGTGACGCCCACAGGCGGCGCACGGCTTGCAGACATACCCGCCGAGATGTTCGTCGCAGGCTGACCCGTCAGTCTGGATCGGGCAGGAAGACTTCAAAAAGCGCCCAGATCACCCAGATCAGGAACAGGAAGATCACACACAGAATCGCAACGATTGGCTGGCGGCGAAAGGACTGGATCGCGCCGCCCAAACAAATGCGATGACCACGAAGATCAGCACGATAACGATAGCCCAAGTCTGGGCGTCCATCAGGCTGCGTCGCCTTCGGTAAACTGCAACCGCGCCAACCGGGCGTATAGCCCGCCCTGCGCGACCAGTTGATCATGTGGGCCTTCGGCGACGATGCGGCCATCCTCCATCACGATGATGCGGTCGGCCTGCTTAACCGTGGCCAAACGGTGCGCGATAACCAGCGTCGTCCGGTGGCGCGAGAGGTCTTCGACGGCTTTCTGCACCGCGCGTTCGCTTTCCGCGTCCAACGCCGATGTCGCCTCGTCCAGAAGCAGAATGGGGGCGTCGCGCAGGATGGCGCGCGCGATGGCCATTCGCTGTTTCTGCCCGCCTGAAAGCATCACGCCGCGCTCGCCAACAAAGCTGTCATAGCCTTCGGGCAGCGCGGGAATGAAATCATGGGCGGCAGCGGCGCGGGCGGCGTCCATCACCTCTTCATCGCTGGCGCCGGGACGGCCAAAACGAATGTTCTCCATCGCGGACGTTGCAAAGATCACAGGTTCCTGCGGCACCAAGGCAATGCGTTCGCGCAGCGCCTTCAGATGAACGTCGATGATCGGCGCGCCATCTACGGTGATGGTGCCATCATCCGGGTCATAGAACCGCTGCAGTAGCTGGAACACAGTCGTCTTGCCAGCCCCCGAAGGGCCCACCAAAGCCACCGTTTCACCCGGTTTGACCTTGAGGTCGAATCGATCGAGCGCCAAAACGCCCGGCCGCGCCGGATACCGGAAGGAAACAGCGTTGAATGCGATGGCGCCCGGCGCATCCGCCGACATTTCCACAGCGCCCGTTTCGACGACTGGGTTCTCCGCCTTGAGCAATTCGACCAGACGTTCGGTCGCTCCAGCGGCGCGTTGCAGTTCGCCCCATACTTCGGATAATGCGCCGACGGCGCCGGCGACGAGCACGGAATAGATAAGAAATTGCGCCAGCTCACCCGGCGACATCGCATCCGCGCGCACATCGCGGGCACCGATCCAAAGTACGCCAACAACGCCCGTAAACACCAGAAAAATTACGATCACAGTCATCAAAGCGCGCACAGAAATACGTTTCCGAGACGCTTCGAACGCCTGTTCGGTCAGTCCGCCAAATCCTATGCGGCTGGGTTCCTCGGCGGTGTAGGCCTGCACCGTCTGCGCCGCGCTCAGCGTTTCGGACGCTTGGGCGGAACTATCAGCGACGCGGTCCTGGCTTTCACGGCTCAGCTTACGCACGCGGCGACCCAGCAGCAGGATCGGCGCAACAACTAGCGGCACGATCAGCATGGCGAAGCCGGCCAGCTTGGGGCTGGTCCAGAACATGAGCCCCAAGCCGCCAAAGAACATAAGCACATTTCGCAACGCAATCGAAACAGATGATGAAATGACCGACAGGATCAACGTTGTGTCCGTCGTAAGGCGAGAGATCACCTCACCGGTCATCAAACGCTCGTAGAACGCGGGGCTCAGCCCGATAACGCGGTCATAGACGGCTTTCCGGATGTCGGATACGACCCTTTCACCCAGCCACGTGACCAACCAATACCGTGTCGCCGTGGCGATGGCCAAGGCTGCGGCGATGGCGATGGCCCCGGCGAAATACTGATCCATAAGATCAGCCGTTTCCGCAAAGAACCCGTCGATCACCCTCCGCACCGCAAGCGGCAGTGTCAGGCTTAAAGTGGCGGTTGTCACCAACGCCACCAGCGCCGCAACCAACGTCAGCCTGTAGGGCGCCAGAAACGGCGAGAGCGATCGAAGCGGTCCGATTGATTTTGATTTGGCGCGGCTGTTACGCGCTGCTTTGTCATCGGCCATTCGGCACCCTTCTGAATTCCTCACCTTCACTTAATCGGATGGCGGTTCAGCGGCAAGCCGAGCCCTGGTCATCGAAATCGCAAAGTCGGCGGAAATCGTCGCAGGGATGGCGCGAACTGACGCGCGGGCCGCCCGGTCTGTGAGATGATGCATAAAATTAAAGAAGATCATGCGCACCATTCTTTCCTTTGCGGCCCTTCTAATGTCAGTGGCGTTTGTCCAGCTGGGATCAGGTGTATTGGGCCCGCTCGACACGCTGGCGGGGCGCGCGCTTAACTTTTCTGCGGGTGAGGTCGGCTTTCTGGGCTCGGCGCATTTTCTGGGCTTCTTCATCGGTTGCTGGGCCACGCCGCGCCTGATGGGCGGCGTGGGGCATTCCCGCGCGTTCGCGGCGCTTGCCTCCATCGGGGCGATCTCGGCGCTGCTGCACCCCGTCCTGCCTTATCCAGAAGCATGGGCCGTGCTGCGCGTTGGCAGCGGCGTGGCCGTGGCTGGCGCCTATACTGTTGTTGAAAGCTGGTTGCAGGCCAAGGTCACCAACCAGACCCGTGGGCGGGTGCTGGGCTTTTACCGCCTGGTGGACATGACCGCCGCAATCGGGGCCCAGGGGCTGGTCGCGTTGCTCGATCCCAGTTCCTATGTCGCTTACAATATCATCGCCGTGATCTGCTGCCTGTGCCTTTTGCCATTGGCGCTGACGACATCGAAACCACCACCTTCGCCATCAGCGCCACGTTTGCGGCCGTTGCGGGTCATGCTGTTGTCGCCTTTAGCTGCGACGACAGTCATGGTCACGGGGCTGACAAATTCAGCCTTTCGCATGGTCGGCCCGCTCTATGCGCTGGACAGCGGACTTGCGGTGGCTGAGGTGGCGCTGTTCATGGCGGCGGGGATCAGCGGCGGCGCATTGGCGCAATGGCCCGTCGGCTGGCTGTCAGACAAATTCGACCGCCGCTGGGTGGTCATTGGCCTCTCCATTGGGGCCATTGTGGTCAGCGCGGCAATCATCGCGGCTGGCGACGCTGTCAGCGGCACCGCGGCCTATGTCGCGATCTTCGCCTTTGGCGTCGCGGCGTTACCACTATTCTCGGTCGCCGTTGCGCACGCCAACGACTTTGCCAAACCGGATGAAATTGTAGAGCTGAATGCCGCGCTGATGTTCATTTATGCGATTGGCGCCATCATCTCGCCCTTCGCTGCAGCGTCGCTGATCGACGCCTACGGCGCGACGTCGCTGTTTATCTACATCGCCGCAGCGCATGTCGCGCTGATTCTGTTCAGCCTTTGGCGGATGAGCAGACGTGCATCGTTAACTAGTAAAACAACCCACGTTTATGTTCCGCGCACAACCTTCACGATAGCGCGTTTCAATAAGCGTCCTTTAAAGGAAAATACGAATAGTGAAGATCCTAATATAAAATATTGAGATTAATTGTATTTTCTCTCTCACTCATTTGAAAGTCGTGTAGGAATACACAGTCTACACCCTGTCATTGTAGTTTGCGCCAAGCTCTCGTCACAATTTCAGCTAAATTGGTACAAAGTTGGGAGCGGTATCATGATCCCGTTCATGGTCAGAAATCAGATTGGATCCGCACTTGCCGCGCCCGCGGGGCGGGATGCTTTCGCTCAACGCATGACGACGCTTGCCGATGATCAGGGCATCGTCCTCTTCCATGATGATCTGGAAGGGCTGATTGTACTGGCGGAACGGTATATACGCGGCACGATGCGGCTATTGGAAAATTGCGAGATCGCGGCGCGCTAGGGTCGGGTTGAAGCGATGTTTGAGCCACTGATCAAAGCCTGCTGTGAGTTCTTTCTTACACCACCCGAGGTGATGTCGGATCAGGGCGGCCTTTTGGGCATGACCGCCGACAGCTATCTCGCCCGCACCCTGATCGCCATTGCGTCGGGCCGCATGATGACAGTTCGCGGGTTTCCGTTGCTGGCGACGGACCCGCATAATGAAGAACCGGTCATTTGCATCATGATCGGCGTCGACTTGGCCAATACGCTTTATGATCTGGCTGAGCGGCTGCACGATTCCCCACAAATCCGGTTTTATGGTAACAGCGCCTACATGCTGCAGGGGCCGCTGCGGGCGTCAGCCACCCTGAACGACTGGGGTGGAAGCTGGCGCGACGACGCACTGCAATTCGCCAGCAAGGTCGGACTGACGCTGGATGGCGGCGACGCCCGCCCTGACGCGCCGGGTCAAACAGCCGCCACGATGCGCTAAGCGCACTGCGCCTCGCGCTTCTTCGGATCATCCGCTATACCGCCCTCGCGACTCGAACACCGGAGAGTACCATGGCGCGCATACTCATCACATCGGCCCTTCCGTATATCAACGGGATCAAACATCTTGGGAACCTCGTCGGGTCCCAACTGCCGTCTGACGCCTACGCCCGCTACATGCGTCAGCGCGGGCACGACGTGCTGCTAATCTGCGCGACAGACGAACATGGCACGCCCGCAGAGCTGGCCGCCGCCAAGGCGGGGAAACCGGTTGACGAATTCTGCGCCGAGATGTGGCAGGTGCAGAAGGACATAGCAGACGGGTTCCGCCTGTCTTTTGACCATTTTGGCCGCTCATCATCAGAACGCAATCATCGCCTGACGCAGCACTTCGCTGAACGTCTGGCGGGCGCCGGGTTGATCGACGAGGTGCTGGAAAAGCAGGTCTATTCCCATGCTGACGGACGGTTCCTGCCTGATCGGTACATCGAGGGCACCTGCCCCAATTGCGGCTATGACAAAGCGCGCGGCGATCAGTGCGAAAACTGCACCAAACAGTTGGAGCCAACGGATCTGATCGAACCACGTTCAGCCATCTCTGGCTCGACCGATCTGGAAGTGCGGGAGACCAAGCACCTCCACATCCGCCAATCCGCGATGCGTCAGCACCTGGACGAATGGATTGACAGCCAGACAGGCTGGCCATTGCTGACGACGTCCATCGCCAAGAAGTGGCTGCATGACGGCGACGGTCTTCAGGACCGGTCGATTACCCGAGATCTCGACTGGGGCATCCCAGTCAAGAAAGGTGACAAAGACTGGCCCGGAATGGACGGCAAGGTCTTTTACGTCTGGTTTGACGCGCCGATTGAGTACATCGCCGCGACGGCGGAATGGGCTGACGCCAACGATCTGGGCGATGCGGCGTGGCGCCGGTGGTGGCGCACGGACGAAGGCGCGGATGACGTGCATTATGTGCAGTTCATGGCCAAGGATAACATTCCGTTCCACACGCTTAGCTTCCCCGCGACGCTGATGGGATCGGGCGAGCCGTGGAAATTGGTGAACTACATCAAGGGCGTAAACTGGCTGCTTTATGAAGGTGGCAAGTTTTCAACCAGCCAGGGCCGCGGCGTTTTCATGAACGAGGCGCTTGAAATTCTTCCCTCCGACTATTGGCGGTGGTGGCTGTTGTCGAACGCGCCGGAAAGTTCCGACGCTGACTTCACATGGGAAAACTTCCAGGGCGGCGTGAACAAGGATCTGGCCGATGTCTTAGGCAACTTCGTCAGCCGCGTGACCAAGTTCTGCCGGTCCAAGTTTGGCGAGGTCGTGCCCGAAGGCGGCGCATACGGCCCGGCTGAAACCGCGTTGACCGAAGAGGTCGCCAAACGCCTCGCCGCTTACGAAAAGGCGATGGAAGATATCGAACTGCGCAAGGCCGCCACTGAACTGCGCGCAATCTGGGTGGCGGGTAACGAATACCTTCAGCACGCCGAACCCTGGGCCAAGTTCAAAACTGATCCAGAGGCCGCCGCAGTTGTGGTGCGCATGGCGCTGAACCTCGTGCGGCTCTACGCCATCATCTCTCGCCCTTTCGTGCCGGACGCGTCCGATGCGATGCTGGCAGCGCTGAACCTGTCGGCTGAAGAAGCCTGGCCAGCATCGGCGGACACCGCGCTGTCCGCTCTGCCAGAAGGCCACGCGTTCACCACCCCCGATGTTCTGTTCGCCAAGATCAGCGATGATCGTCGGGCGGAGCTGGAAGCCCGCTTCGCCGGAGCATGATCTACACGCTGACGTAGGGCCGCCGCCGCGCCGAACAACCTGTGGTGGCGACCAACCCTTTGAGATCGTTTATGAATACATCCACTTGCCCTAAAGTCGACCCACGTGCAGTCATGCACTTTAAAAGCAGTGTCCTCGCAACCTAGCTCAGCCTTGTGTCAAGAATTGAGGGGACGCACATGACTGATCTGATTGACGTGATATAGGATACCGAAACGCTCGTGATAGTTGCCATTCTCGGGTACGTTTTGGGGTTCATCCTGAAAAGCCAGATTATACTGCGCCTGCTCGTGCTAACCGCAACCTTCTTGTACATCGCACACAATTACTACCACCCGGAAGAGCCGCTTTGGGGCGCAATCTATGGCAGCCTGTTGATCATCGCCGCCAACCTGATCGGCCTTGCCCGTCTCTTGTATTCGCGGCTGCCAATCGACATCCCCGCCGATCAGTGGCCCATCTTCAAGGCCCTGGAAGGGTTGGAGCCAGGCGAGTTTCGCCGCCTTATGGGCCTTGGGTCGATGAAGTTCTCGGACAAGCGGGTTCAGCTGACAAAAGAAGGAGGCGAGGTTGAAAACCTTTTCTTCGCCATCACTGGCGATCTTTATGGCGTGAAAGACAAAAAGGACTTCTACACGTACGCAGGCGAATTCATCGGCGAGGTCAGCTTTATGCTGAGCGGCAATGCGACAGCTTCGGTCTGCATCGACAAGGGCGGTGTCTACTATGAATGGCCAAAAGAAAAACTTCACAGCGTGCTGCATAATGAACCCCGCCTCTCCCAGGCGTTTGAGGGCCTTATCGGCCGGGATATGGCGAAGAAGGTCGCCACCGGCTATCGGCCTGACGAAGTCGCACCGGACAGCAAGGTTCATTCAGCCGATATTGAACTTACCAGCGACGAGATTAGTGAGAAGCTGAACGCCGCCGTACCCGCCTGATGGACCACCCGGCCTATCGCTGCGCTTCCTCTGCCCCTCACCTCTAGCGCGCGGGGCAGTGACCGCTTATGTCCAGCAAATGTCTTATGCAGCGCTTATTGAAGAAATCGAAGCCTGGCTGATCGACAAGGCGTTGGGCGACCCTGATATTGTTCAGTTGTTTCAACGGCTTTGCGAACGGCTCTTGGGGTCTGGCGTACCGGTGCAGCGCGCCGCGCTCAGCTGGCCGACACTGCACCCGTTGTTTTGGGCGGAGCAGATTTTCTGGAACGATCAAAACGGCGCCCATCTGGAACAACACAGTCACACCAATCGCATTCCGACGCTTGGCTGCGCAGTCCGTTCTGTTACGTTCTGCAAAGTCAGCTCAGCAAACTTCGCCGCCGTCTGACAGGCGAGCATGCGATGATCGATTATCAAGTTCTCGAAGATTTCCGGGATCAGGGCTATACCGACTATCTGATGACAAGTTCCGGCTTTCGGATCGGCGAAATGTCAGCGCTCGCTGATCGATCGACCGGCATTCTTGCGTCATCGGCCACGCGGCGGGACGGCGGTTTCACAGATGATGACATTCGCGCACTGGACCGAATTCAAAAAAGCTTTGCCGTCGCCTGCCGTGTCGCAATCCAGTGGCGCGTGACGACCAACCTGATGAACACCTATCTCGGGCCTACGGCGGGCTGGAAGGCGCTGACCGGCGACATTCAGCGCGGCGACGGTGAAAAGGTGAAAGCAGTGGTTTATTACGCTGATCTTCGCGGCAGCACGCGCATGTCCGACGAGATGGAAGCGGATGATTATCTGAGCCTTCTGAAACGCTATCACGACTGCGTAGCGCAACCGGTCATCGATGAAGGCGGCGAAATCCTCAACTATATCGGCGACGCAGTCCTGGCGATCTTCCCCGTCAAGGGCGACACCGGCCTGCCCGAAGCCGCCCGCGCCGCCAACCGCGCGATGGAGGCCGCCATGGCGAAGCGCGAGGCTGACGAAGGCAACGACCAGATGCGGTTCTGCATCTCCATGGCCGTGGGCGAGGTCATGTTCGGCAATGTTGGCGTCTCAGAACGGCTGAGCTTTTCAGTGATCGGCCCCGTGGTTAATCAGGTCGCTCGTATGGACGATGTCAGCAAGGTTCTTGGGCGCGCCGTTCTGGTCACATCCGAGATCGCCGACATCGACAAATGGCACTGGAAATCTCTGGGTGAGCACCAACTGGTCGGCCTGCATGAGCCAGTGGAGCTGTTCGCCCGGCTTTGCGATTTGGACGCATTCGAGGCCAAGCCGAACGTAAAGCTATCCGCCTAGGTCCTGGATCCGGCGCAGCAGCCAAGGATCCTGATAGCCCAGCTCAAAAGCACGCCTGAAATGACGGTTGGCGTCAGCCGTTCGCCCGATCCGATCAAGGATCTCACCTGAAAAGAACCACGGCGCCGCCCATTCCGGCGACAGCTCGCTCGACTTTGCAAAATCACGCAGCGCGGCCTGATCGTTCCGGCCGTCCAACGCCCGCGCCCGATTGAAATAAGCGCCGGCGTCATTCGGATAATCGCGCAGAAGGCGGCTGAAATCCGCCTCTGCCTCTGCCGGTTGCTTCAGCGCAAGCCAGACGAGGCCGCGATTGTATCGTGCGTCCGGCTCGTCGGAGTCGATAGTCAGCGCGGCTGTAAACTCCTCCAACGCCTGGGCCATGATACCTTGGCGCAGAAAAAATGCGCCCCGGCCCAGCCGCACATCAACGCTGCGGCTGGCAAGGCCCAGCGCCCTGTTCCAGTCTTGCGTCGCCAGATCGTAGGAATGCCGATCTTCATGCGCCTTGGCGCGGCCGATATACGCCTCAACCCGCGCGGGCGACAGACGCGCCGCATCGGTAAAGGCCTCAACCGCCTGTCCGGTGTGGCCGAGCGCGAGATGAGCGTAACCAAGGTTTAGGTTCACACCGACCGTCTGTTCGTCAGACAGCCCGCCACTCTCCAACGTCAGTCGGCAATGATAGGCGACCTCGCCAGCAGTGGCTGTGCTGCTGGCGCAGACCGAGATCGACTGCGCGGCCGCAGACCCTGACAGAAGGGACAACGTGGACAGCAGCGTCGCTACAGTCATCAAAGACAGGCTTGTTTTCATGAAACTGACAGTAAGGCGTCGCGTTCACGGTTCCAACCCAGCGACACGCACGAACGCGCGATGCACCAGCTGATTAGGTCAAAAACCATAGTTCCCCCTGATTTGGCCCGCTTTCGCCGCACTGCGCCAAATTTCTGCCGCAGCGCAAAGGCGCTCAACATCTTGTGTGGCAGGCTGCTTCCGCGCATTCTTGTATCTCGCAGGTCCGCCAGACCTGCGGAAAAAACGAAACGCGGCAATGCGCGCGCAACCAGACAGGGATCATCACATGGCGGGTGAAAGCGATAAATTTGAGGTGTATCAGGACAAGCGCAGCGAGTATCGGTGGCGCCGCAAAGCGTCAAACGGTCGGATCGTTGGCGCATCTTCGGAAGGGTACAATAAAAAGTCCGATTGCGAAGCGAACATGAACCGCGGTCCGAACCCCAAAGACAAATGGGAATTCTATGAAGACAAGCGTGGTGAATGGCGCTGGCACCGTAAGGCCGTGAACGGCAACATCATTGGCGCGTCTTCGGAAGGCTACAACAAGAAATCCGATTGTGAGGCGAACGCCTCCCGTCAAGGTTATATGGGTTAAGCCGACACCGTAGTTTGCGTAAATTGGGGCGCGTTGCGATCAGGCGGTGCGCCCTTTTTCTAATTTAAGCCGGTCAGCGGCTGACGACCTGTCCGTTAACGGACACGACGCCATTGCGGCTTTCGATCTTTGATTTCAGCACATCATCATCGCCGTCCTGCGCGCCGAACTGCAGCAAGAGACCGCGATAGGCGCCCGCAGCTTCCTGCGGGACCAAGCCTGCGGCGACCAGATCGTCAAGCAGGGCAAAGCCGCCCTCGATCGTCACGTCCATTTCGCCATCAGACCGCCCAGCGTCGCCGGCGATCTCAAAGGCGCCCTCGGCGGACGCTTCGACGCCCAGCGCCTCCAACTCAAACGTATCAAGCACCAGCGTTTCCAGATCGATCGGCGACTGACCAACGCCCGCGCCGGCAAAATCAGTCAGAACACGGGCCACACCTGTGATCTTTGCATCCAGCTCCATCTTGTCGCGATTCAGAACGCCTCCGGCGTCGAACACGGACCAAAGCGAGGCGTCGGGGTCCAGATCACCGACCTTCATCGCAATCAGGTAGGGCTGCGCCTCAGCCGCCTGCTTCAATGGCATTTCAAGGCTGATCTCAACCTGATTGACTGTGAATGCTGGGCCAGGAAATGGGCCGGGCGCATCGACTTTGACATTGACTACCATGCCCTCAGCATCGCCGGCATAGCGCGCGCGGCCTTCGCCGATGTCGATCAGGGCGGTCGTGTTGTCGCCGCTATAGCTGACCACGACCGGCGGCCTGCTCGGCCCGCCAGACGACGCTCCGCCGCCCGTATAACCGCCGGCCGTCAGCTCCATCCGCACTGCGCCGTCATTCGCCAGCATCGCGGCGACATCACCGCCTGCAAAAGCGCGGGTGTCGAAGGTGATGGCGATATCAGTCATCTCGCTTTCGCTGGTTGTCTCGCTTACGCCATCGAGGCTGAGGCGATAGGAAAACGCAAAAAGATCAGCCGTTATGTCGCCGACATAGGCGCCATTGGCGGGGCGCAGCTGCATATCGGCCTCCAAGTTCGTCAGACGCCCTTCGCCGCCGCTGACGACGGCTGCGGCGCTTTTCTGCAGGACTGTCACGCTGGCCGCCTCCGCCTGGATCCGTCTGTCAGCGTCATCGCCGGACAGTTGGACCAAGAGGTCGGTTGAGGTGATGTCGAACACAACCGGCGGCGCGCTGGCCTGACCACCAAACAGGGGCTGTTCGACAACGAGGCTGCTGCCCGGCGCGACGGTCGCGGTCACGACACCGCTGTCTGCAACGCTAGTTTGCAGGCTGGCCCAGTCCGCCTGCCACTGCCACATGTTGCTGGCGTCTGAGACGGCGACGCCCTCATAGGTGACGTCATAGCCAAAGGGGAAACCGCTGACGTTGCGGGTGTCATAGCTGAAGAAAAGACTGCCCCCGCGCAATGCTTCGACCGCCGCATCGGCCTCCGGTTCGACATACAGCGCCTTTCCGGCATACCAGCCGGCTGACCACAGCGCAGCGACGCCGACAACGCCGCCAATAATCAGTGGGATTGGTTTCACGGGGGTGTTTCCTTTGTTTCGGGCGACCACAAATCGTGCGCACAATCTCGCGTCAGCCGGGGCGGGTCAATCGCCGTTCGGGCTCATGGCAAATCCGTGATGCCGAGCGGACCTTCGGGTTTCGACAGACGCCAGCGCGTCACCCAGATCAGTTTGTCCTGCGCTCGCGTGACAGCGACATAGGCAAGACGCCGCCAGAGGGGTGCGCCCGCTTCCGACCGGCCCGATTGCGCGGCGGCGAATATATCGGGCGCAAAGACCTGAACCGCAGGCCATTGCGATCCTTGCGCCTTGTGGATCGTCGTCGCCGCCCCGTGCACAAAGGCCGCCCCCATTCGCGCGGCCGATGCGATATACGGCTCATCCAGCCCCGGCGCTTCAATCTTGATAATCGTTGCGGCTGATATCGTTGGAGTTTCGGCGCCAACAATATGCAGCCTCGCAAAGCCGGTTTTGCGCCCGGCGCTGACATAGATCGCCTGCGCGCCCTTGATCAAACCGCGCGCTTCCAGGTCGATGCGCTTTTTGCGGTGTTTCAGCGGAAGTTCAATTCCATCGCAAATCAACGGCTCGCCCGGCACTAGTTCTTCAGCGGGGGCGTTATGGGCGGTGCGAAACCCCTGGATCAGACGAATTCGCGTGGCGTTGCGCCAGACAAGCATGGGCGCCCGGGACATCAGGTCAGGGTCTGCGCGCGGCGCCACGATCACACGGGGATCGTTCGCGGCGATGCGTTCAATTTCCCGTTCGAACTCATCAAATTCCACGCCTTCGCGCAGGCTGTGCGCCAGATCAAGGATTGGGTTGTCAGCGCTTTGCCGGTGAATGCGCGACAGGGTCAGTTGCCGGGGCGCGGGAAGTTTGTCGAACACCATTGCGCCAGATTGCCCGACCGGAGCCAACTGCCCCGGATCGCCAAAGAGGATGAGCGTCGAAAAAATTTCCTTTAGGTCTTCGAACTGCTTGTCGTCCAGCATTGACGCTTCGTCGACCAGCGCGACATCCAGCGCCTCGTCCCGGCGCGTCCAGCCCTTGATGAAGTCCGACCCTCGCAAACCCGCGGCGGCCAGCGCACCCGGGATGGATTTTTGGGTTTGATAGAACGCGTAGGCGCGGTCGAGCATTTCGTCAGTGACGCCTTCAACTGTCGGGCGTGGCGCGTCTTTTTCGGTGAGCCATTTCGCAATCAGTTCGTACTCGGGGTCGTAGACAGGGATATAAAGGATGCGGTGAATGGTCGTCGCCTCCACCCCCACATTTCTGAGAACCGAGGCCGCCTTGTTCGTAGGCGCCAGCACTGCAAAACTGCGCCGCGTACGTTTGCGTCCCGGTTCGTAATCGCCTCCAATCGGGTCCAGACCCGCCGCCTGCAAGGACTGTGCGATACGGGCCAGAAGCGCAGTTTTGCCTGATCCTGCCTTGCCCAAAACAGCCGCCACCTGCGTGGCGGCGCCTTCGGTGGCCTGGGCGAAACTTTCGTCATGCAAATCGACCCCCGACGCCTTCATCAGGTCGGCGATGGCGTCATAAGCGACGCTTTGGTCATCCGAAAATTTCATGTCGCCTGCATCCGCCTTAAACCGACCGCGTACAACGCTGCCGATTGAAGGTTTAGGCTGATCTCACATCAGGGTCGAGAGGGCCACTCACGCGAGAGAGCCCCAAGAATTCATCTGCGGTCACCAACCTCTGCTATCCATCCAGCAACTGTTCGCTCGCGTACGCGAGGGTCACGTGTGAGGCGAAACCGCCTGCCCTGAATGATGAGAATTCAATCGCCCACTCTACGCTTCAACCAAAGCCAGCCGCGATGCCGAGCGCCCCAATCCCTCAACCGCCAGTTCGGCGCGCCGACCCATCCAGTACCGCAGCTTCGCTTGCAACTGCGCCTTGTTGAGAGGTTTCGTGATGAAGTCATCGACGCCGCTTTCGATACAGGCGGCGCGTTCCTCGGGCAGCGTCGATGCTGTCGCCGCAATGATCGGCACGGGATCGCAATGTTCAAGTTCTTCAATCGCACGGATCCGGCGCGTCGCTTCAGTGCCTGTCATGTCGAGCAAATACACGTCCATGATCATCAGGTCAGGCTGGCCAGCGTTCATAAGCTTCAATCATGGTCTGCGCGTCGCTTTTGATATCAACTGTATAGTCCTGATCCGCCAGGATCGCCCTGATAATCGCTGCATTGGTGACGTTGTCTTCCGCCACCAAGACCAGCGGCGCGACAGCGGCGCGGGGCGCGCGACGGCGATCGTTCGCAGGAACGGCTCTGCCTTTGTCTTCGCCAATCAACGCCCTGATATTGCTCGCCAGGATGCCTGTCCGAACTGGTCGGCGTAGAAGACGGGCGCCTTTGGGAAATCGATTGATCAGCGCTTCTGGCGGCGCAACATTCGTTGGCACAACGATGATCGCTGGCGCGGCTGGCGCGAAGGCGAGGCCCGCCAGCGCAGCGCCGTCGTTCAGCAGTGAAATCACGTTCAGCCGCGCCTCTTTCGGATCAGTTGTTATCATGGCGCCAAGGGCTGTCATTTGGGCTGATAGAGCCTCCGCCTGCGGGCTGGCGCCGAAAAGCGCTACGCAATCACCAGAGGCGAATGGGGTTTCGATGACTTTAGCGTCGTCCAATACCGGGAATGTCGCCTCAAACCGAAAAACCGATCCCACCTCGACGGCTGAGGTCGCGCTCAGGTCGCCGCCCATCAGGCTAGCCAACTGTCGGCAGATCGACAGGCCAAGCCCGGTGCCGTTCTGCTTGACCTCGGCGGCCGATTGTTCAAAGGGCTGAAAGATGATGTCGAGATGTTCGGGCGGAATGCCGACACCGCTGTCTTCAACCTCCAACACCAGATTCAGATCATCGCCGTTGCGATCGCCCGCAAGCCGCACGATGACGACGCCGCCATTGGTGAACTTGATCGCGTTGCCCAAAAGATTAGTGGTGATCTGATAGACGCGGCCATGATCGTCCAACAAAAGCCGCGGCAGGTCAGGATCGAACTGAAACGCCACTTCATTGCCCCGTTTGGCAGCTTCGGGGGACAGTAAAGCGACGACATCCTCAACCGCTTCGATCACGTCGAAGGGGCCCGGCTGGATTGTCATCTTGCCCGCTTCGATCTTCGAATAGTCGAGGATGTCATTGATGATCGTCAGCAGGGATGACCCAGATTGAGAGATCGGCTCCAATCCCGAACGTTGCTGTTCGGCAAGATCGCCCCCCAGCAGCAGTTCAGCCATCGCGATGACGCCGTTAAGGGGCGTGCGTACTTCGTGCGTGATATTGGCCAAGAACCTTGATTTCTACTCAGCCGCTCTGTGGTTGCCAACTAAGCTCCTGAAAAACAATATATACCTGCGTTGCAGGGAGATGGACCCCATCATCACCCCCTAAATGGACCCCAATTTGGACCCCAAGAGGCGATGATGAATGGCTTTCAGCGTAGCTACCCTGTTCACAAGATCCACCTCAAGAAAGGTAAGTATTATGCTTCAGTGAAGGTGCCACAGGAAATCCGGCATCTACACAGCGAACCGAGGTGTAGGCTTTCTACAGGTACAAGCGATAAGAACCACGCCGAAAGATTAGCTAGAGATAAAGTCGTACCAGAGATCCACCGACGCCTTGATGCTTTGTTCGACAAGCTAGACCCGTTCGTTGAGGGCTTGCGGGATCTTCTCCAGCGGGAGGGTGTCGATGTCGGTCAGTGGTACCGCGATGGGAAGATCACTCATCGAGTTTCTGGAGTGCAAACGCGGGCGTGGCAGACCCTTGGGGTGACCTTGGTCAATTCCGACGGAATAGCAGCGGTCTTATCTGAAGTCTGGTCAGCACATGACTACCCTTCCCTTTGTGGGCTTGTAACTGGCCTAGGGTATGCTGTTCCGGGACATCTTCTGAAATTCCTTAGTGATGAAGCGCGGCAGACGATAGATAAACTGACTGCACCACTCTCGCGGAGGCGCGCCTGAGAGCGGCGCAGTTCTATCAGGGGACCAAGGATCATGTGCCGGCCCAGCGCAAAGATCATGGCGAACGCCGCCGCAAGACCGACCAGGATCGATACGGCGGTATAGACAGACTGCGCGCGCCAGTCGCCGAGCGCCAGATCAGGCGAAGCAAGTTTTGGCGCGACGCCGTCGATGAAAAGATAAGTCAACGACAGAGCGAGGCCTGACGCCAGAAGGAATCCCAACCCAACAAATATCGAGAATTTTCTATTAGTTCATCGAATTTCTGCGAGTAACACGCTGTATTCAGATACGACAGCTTGTTCCGACTGCACTTTTCCCATTGCGACCAACCCTTCACCCACGTGGCACCAAAGATCACGGCGCCGACATCGATATTCGCCAGCCTGACATTAGTTGGGCCTGGTTAATGTCGGATTACTCAATCTTGGCGTCTTACATTTGGGTGCGGGCCCCAAGAGGTCGGATCTTCACCTGAGGGACACGCCACACAAACGAAAAAGGACGGCCTGTATCGCGAGCCGTCCAATTTTCCACCGTCGCCCTAAAACGGGCGAGAAATGTTAGCGCGTCAGCCCGCCGCACGGGTGTCCTCGACGGTCCGCAAACCGGTTTTCGGCGCGCAAACCAGAACCGACATGTTGCCCGGCAAATGCTCATTCCGCATCATTTTCATGTGCGCGGCGGGAATGTCGTTCCATTCCAGAACTTCCGACATGCACGGGTCCAGGCGGCGTTCGACCATCAGCTTGTTCGCCATGGAGGCCTGCTTGAGGTTGGCGAAGTGAGAACCCTGAACACGCTTCTGATGCATCCAGAGGTACCGCGCGTCGATAGTCAGGTTATAGCCAGTGGTGCCAGCGCAAATCACGACCATGCCGCCGCGTTTGACAACAAAAGTCGAGACCGGGATCGTCGCTTCGCCCGGATGTTCGAACACCATGTCGACATTGTTGCCTTTGCCGGTGATGTCCCAGATCGCCTTGCCGAATTTGCGAACCTCGCCGAACCATTCCTTGTATTCGTCGCTGTTCACGGTCGGCATCTGCCCCCAACAGTTGAAGTCCTTGCGGTTGATGACGCCCTTGGCGCCCAGCTGCGTGACAAATTCTCGCTTGGATTCGTCTGAGATTACGGCGATTGCGTTGGCGCCCGCGGTGTTGATCAGCTGGATCGCGTATGAACCGAGACCGCCCGACGCACCCCAGACCAGCACGTTGTCGCCCGGCTTGAGGATGTGGGGGCGGTGGCCGAACAGCATCCGGTATGCAGTCGCCAATGTCAGGGTGTAGCAGGCGGCCTCTTCCCAGGTTAGGTGCTTGGGACGCGGCATCAGCTGCTGCGACTGCACATTGGTGAACTGCGCAAACGATCCATCTGGGGTCTCGTAACCCCAGATGCGCTGCGTCGGGCTGAACATCGGGTCGCCGCCGTTACATTCTTCGTCGTCGCCATCGTCCTGGTTGCAGTGGATGACGACTTCGTCACCCACTTTCCAGCGTTTGACCTTGTCGCCGACGGCCCAGACGATGCCAGATGCGTCGGAGCCAGCAATGTGGAAAGGTGCCTTGTGCACGTCGAATGGGCTGATCGGCGTGCCGAGTGAAGCCCAGACGCCGTTGTAGTTGACGCCCGCCGCCATGACGAGAACCAGAACTTCGTGGCTGTCCAGCTTCGGCACGTCGACAACCTCGACCTGCATCGCGGTGTCCGGCTCACCATGGCGTTCGTGGCGAATCGCCCAAGCGTACATCTGCTTCGGCACGTGGCCGAGGGGCGGGATCTCGCCGATTTCGTACAGATCCTTGGTTGCGGCGTCCAAAGCCATGTCTTTATCTCCTGATGCAAGCGTCGATCTAAATCATGCGCAAGATTCGTTCGTTTTAGCGTATGATTGGCTAATTACATTATCAAAAATTTTGCGCAAGCACTTTTGTGCACTGCAACCTAATTGACTGAATTTCATGAGCCTGTCACAATGGTGCCACCAACTTCGGATTGTGATGCA
>CBFHXH010000068.1:0-17960 GCA_965659735.1 uncultured Pikeienuella sp. | reverse complement strand
GTTCGCCCAGATCGGACCGCCTGGCGGGCCAGTTGAGCCGGGCGGTTTCGATTACAGGCGCGTCGCCTGGTTCGATTCCCTTGGTGCGATCGGGTTTGCCCGCGGTGCTGCTGTGATCATCGAACCGGGCGGTATACCGGGCCTCAGGGATCGGGTTGCGCAGCAGATTGCGTCTTGGCGGTCCGATTTGTCTGCAGGGCTGCGCGCGCATATGGACGGAGAAACCGGCGCCTTCGCCGCCGCTTTGATCGTCGGCGATTGGGTTGGGATCACGCCCGCGTCAACGCAGGCGCTGCGCGATTCCAATCTGGCCCATCTGCTTGCCATTTCAGGGCTGCATATGGGTTTGGTCACTGCGCTTGTTTTTGAGGCGGTGCGCTTGTTCCTGGCGGTCACGCCGATGGTGTCGCGCACATGGCGTATCAAATCCATTGCTGCGGGCGTCGCGTTGGCGACGGCGTGCGGATATCTGGTGGTGTCCGGCATGTCGATTGCGACCCAACGAGCGTTTATCATGGTTGCGGTTGTGCTACTCGCAATCATGTTGAACCGCCCAGCCATCACATTTAGGGCGCTTGCGGTTGCTGCACTGATCATTCTTCTGTTCCGGCCTGAAAGCCTGTTGCATGTCGGGTTTCAGATGTCCTTTGCCGCGACGGCGGCGATTATCGCTGGGTTTGACTGGGTCCGGGCGCGCGGTTGGGCCGACTGGATGCACGGAGGTGGGGGCCAACGCAGGATCCTTGGATATGTGGTGACGCTTGCGGCGACCACCCTGCTTGCGGAGTTGGCTACTGGACCGTTCGCAGCGTTCCATTTCAATCGTGCGGCCAACTACGGCCTGCTGGCCAATTTGGCGGCGGTGCCAACCAAGGGTTTCTGGGTCGCCCCGTCTGCGTTGATCGCGGGCGCTTTGGCACCCTTTGGGTTGGAGGGCGTCGCTCTTACGGCGATGGGCCGTGGCATTTCAGCGATTATGGCTGTCGCGCGTTTTGTGGCTGCGCTTGACGGCGCCGTTCGCCCCGTGGCCGCAACGGCCCCCATCGTTTTGACGTTGATCACTTTTGGCGGCTTGGGCATGTGCCTCGGGCGGTTTTGGTTCCGATCGGCTGGCGCAATTATGGCGATGGTGGGGTTTCTTGTCTGAGAGGTAGCAGATACACGCCCACCTGCTCTTGTCGCGCCTGAAGGGCGGCTGCTGGGGGTGATCGCGGAAGATGGGCGCGTGCTCGATCATCCGCGCGCGCAGCGTTATGTCGCGACGCAAAGGTTTCAGGCCTATGGCGATTTGGGCGCGCAGGAAGACGCTGCTGAGCGGATTGGGTTGTCGAAAGGGTATTCTGGCGGGGCGGCTGAGCTGTCCAATTGCTGGCGCATTCTAAACGTGGTGGCGCGTCGGCCAGACATGGGGCATTTGTCAGATCTTTGTCTGAGCAAGACGATCCTGATCGCCCCTCATGCGCAACTGGACATTGATGGTGATTGCCGGTTTTTCTACGGCGATCAGCTTCGCATCGCGGGGACATTGGCGATTTGGCCGCAAGGCGACCAGGTCGAAATAGTAACCGCCGCCAGGTGGGCCGGGTGGCGTTTATGGACTGGTTACAGGCCGGTCGGTGGTCAATAGGTGCGGATCAGCCCGACCATGCGACCCTGAATCTTGACTTCGCCGGCGCTGTATTTCTGCGCCTGATAGGCGGGATTTGCGGCGTGCAATTCCACCAGCCCGGCATTGCGCCGCAAGGTTTTCAGCGTGGCTTCCTGATCCTTGACCAGCGCCACGACAATATCACCGTCATCTGCGCGATCCTGGCTTTGCACAACGACGATGTCGCCTTCGTGAATGCCCGCCTCGATCATTGAATCACCTTTGACTTCAAGCGCATAGTGATCGCCGTTCGCCGACAGCATTGAGCCTGGCACTGTGATCCGCTCAACCGGATGGGCGATGGCTTCGATCGGCGTACCGGCGGCGATGCGGCCCATCAGGGGCACGCTGCCCGCCTCGTCGCCCATCAGTTCCACGGGCGATGATGGCCGGCGGGAAAAGTCAGCCTCGATCACGTTGGACGGGCGCGGCGGCTCCATCCCTTCCGGCATTTTCAGGATCTCAATTGCGCGCGCGCGATGGGCGAGGCGGCGGATGAACCCGCGCTCCTCCAACGCCGTGATCAGCCGATGAATGCCCGATTTCGAGCGGAGGTTCAGCGCCTCCTTCATCTCATCGAAAGATGGAGACACGCCATCTTTCAGTGAACGAGCGTGAATGAACTTCAGCAAATCGAGCTGTTTGCGTGTCAGCATGATAACCTCTTTTACCTCTGTCGCCACAAGTTCTACAGATGTTCCTGTTTTGTGTCAACGCGTTCGCGGTTGTTCACATCTGCGGTGGCGAAAATCAACTGTGAGGCGAAATCCGGATCATTTCGGGAACATCGATGCTGGATCAGAAGAAGATGGCGTCAATCGTGTCGCCGGCGTCCATCGGTTCCGCTTTCGGTGGATGCACGATCAAACCATTTGCTGCCGCAAGGATCGACAGCATGGAGCTGTCCTGGGTGGGGTAAGGAAATGCGAGAAGACCGTCCTCCGTTTCCTCCAGCCGGGCGCGCATGTAGTGCTCACGGGGTCCGTTCTGGCCCAGTGGCTCCGCCAGCCGAGCCTTGCGGCGGGTGAGAGCGGCGGCTGGCAATCCTTGCAGGGCGTCCATTGCTGGGCGGAGGATGAGGTGGCCGAGCACCATCGACGAGACGGGGTTGCCGGGCAGGCCAATCATCGGAACGCCGCGAACCCGGCCCGCCATCAGAGGCTTTCCGGGGCGCATGGCGACCTTGTAGAAACTCAGGTCCAGCCCACCATCGCCAAAGACGTCTCGGACGAGGTCATAGTCGCCGACGGACGCGCCGCCAAGGGTGATGATCAGGTCTGAGGACAGGGCGCTTTCGAGCGCCTCGGTCAGGGACTGGCGGTTGTCGCCTGCAATTGGGTGGATGATTGGGGCGGCGCCGGCCACCTCCAACATTGCGGCGAGGCCGTAGTTGTTAGATGAAATGATCTGACTGGGGCCAGGGTTTCCGCCCGGCGACACAAGTTCATCGCCAGTGGCGATCAAGCTGACCTTTGGGCGGCGATAAACCTCAAGCATTGGGGCGTTCATCGCGGCGGCGAGGGCGATATCAGCCGATAACAGGCGGCGCGGTGCCTGAAGCCGGGCGCCTGCCTGAAAGTCCAGTCCGGCTGGGCGGACATACGCGCCTTTTGCAGGCGCCTCGCCAACACGCAAGGTGTCTTCAACCCGCGTTGCGTCTTCCTGGATCAGGATCGCGTCAGCGCCAACGGGTAGGCGGGCGCCGGTGAAAATGCGGATTGCTGAGGCAGGGGGCATATCGCCGTCATAGGAGCCGCCGGCGGGAACTTCGCCGACAACGGTCAGGTCTGCGCCAAGGGTCGCTTCATCCGCCCGAACAGCATAGCCGTCCATCGCCGAGGCGTCGAAGGGGGGCTGGTTTCGCTGTGCATAGATCGTCTGCGCCAGCACCCGTCCCGCAGCCTGGGCCAGCGGAACTGTCTCGATGCCGGTCGGCGACATCAGCGCCAGCGTTTTTTCCAGTGTCTCGGCAGCTGACAGCATCAGTCAGCCAGGTATTTGCCGGACCGGCCGCCATCTTTGTGGACCAGGCGGATTTCGGTCAGGCGCATCGCCTTGTCCACCGCTTTCACCATGTCATAGACCGTCAGCGCCGCGGCTGAGACGGCGGTCAGCGCCTCCATCTCCACCCCGGTTTTGCCTGTAACTTTGACGGTGGCTTCGATGTCGACACAGTGATCGGCTAAATTCGGCGTTAGCTCTACCGACACTTTGGACAGGGCCAGCGGGTGGCAAAGCGGGATGATGTCAGGCGTCTTCTTCGCCGCCATGATGCCTGCAAGCCGCGCAACGGCCAGAACGTCGCCTTTCTTGGCGCGGCCTTCGGTGATCAGCGCCAGCGTGTCCGCCGCCATCACCACCGACCCGCGCGCCGTGGCGGTGCGGGATGTGACGTCCTTGTACGAGACGTCGACCATGTGGGCGTCGCCCTTGGCGTCGAAATGGGTCAGTTCGGTCATGCGGTGGCGCCTTTGGGCAGGGGGTCAGCCAGCAGAGTGCGGGTCGCGGCGGCCACATCATCCTGGCGCATCAGGCTCTCCCCGATCAGGAAGCTGCGCGCGCCGACGCGGGCGAGGCGGGCCATGTCGGCGGGGGTGAACACGCCGCTTTCGCCCACCAGCAACTTGTCGGATGGGGCCATGACGGCGAGACGCTCGGTCGTCTCCAGCGTCAGCTCGAAAGTTTTGAGGTTGCGGTTGTTGACGCCAAGAAGCTCAGACATGCAGACATTGAGGGCGCGCTCTGTCTCTTCTTCGTCGTGCACCTCGATCAGGGCGTCCATGCCCCATTCGAAGGCGGCGGCCTCAAGCTCAGCCGCCTGGGCGTCGCTGACCGAGGCCATGATGATCAGGATCGCGTCAGCGCCAAGCGCCCGCGCCTCGGCCACCTGATAGGTGTCATACATGAAGTCCTTGCGGATCGCGGGCAGGGCGACCGCGCTGCGGGCGGCGACGAGGTAGTCGTCAGCCCCTTGAAAGCTGGGGCCGTCCGTGAGGACGGAAAGACAGGACGCGCCGCCCGCCTCATACGCTTTCGCAAGCGCGGGCGGGTTGAAATCGGCGCGGATCAGACCCTTGGACGGGCTGGCCTTTTTGATTTCGGCGATCAGGCCATAGCGCCCTTCGGCTTCCGCGGCGCGCAGGGCGGCGGCGAAGCCGCGCACGGGGGACGCGGCGCGCGCCGCATCTTCCACGGCGGCGATTGGCGTTGCGGCCTTGCAGGCGGCAATATGGTCAAGCTTGTATGCTTTGATCTTGTCGAGAATGTCAGTCATGTCGTCGGTATATCCGGGGATGGCGGGTTTGGGAACGGCGATTTTTGGGTGGCGCCAGTGTGAAACGCAAGCAGGTTTCACGCGTGAAACCTTTAGTATATCTCTGAAATATATATGAATTCATCCTTCGTTCATAATTTCGCAATTTGTCAGTGTGGCGCCTTGGCGCCTAACGTGGGGCGTTGCGAATGGTCTTGGGTAGTACACGTCGGGCGGACCTTTGCGCACTTCGTCATTCTGGATCTGGCGTTGACGTATTCGGGTGTAAAGGGATGAGCCTTCGTTCCGCTGAGAGCGCATAGAGGGCGACGTGAGACGATCGGTGGAGGGCCACCATATTGGTGATTGGGTTCTTTTGTTGGAGTTTGTGGCTGATTGGACGTTCGCGGTTTGCGCTGGCCGCATCGGAGTTAAGCCGAAGGCGTCCGCTGCCCGGAAGTGGGCAGTCTGACGCTTTTGGTAGCGGTGCGCTAAGCGGGCAGTTTGGAAGAACTTTGCTGGGATAAGTCAAGAAGATCAGTTGTTTCGCCGTCAGCCCACGGCCTGAATCTCGCAGCGGCTATCGTTGTTTACCACCGCCCCGGACTTGATCCCGGGCCTCGATAGGTTGGGCGCTTCATTATTCGAGGTCCCGGGTCAAGCTGGGGACGGTTGGCAATGCGAATGTCCACTAAGCCCCATTTGTAGACCCTTCGCTAAGAACCAGTTATCTTGTGTTCAAAGCATTTCTTGCAGTGCGTATTTTGTTCGCGATTGAATGAGTATTTTTGCGACAAACATGTCAGGTGGGACGCAAAGGTCCCTAGTTTGTCAGACGGGCCAGAGCATCGATCTTTTGGCGGGCGGCACCGCTGTCGATGCTTTCGATCCCAATCTCGACGCCGGCTTTCAGATCATCTGCGCGCGCCGCAACGACAAGAGCGGCCGCTGTGTTCAAAAGAACGGCGTCGCGATAGGCACTGGCTTCGCCGTTCAAAAGCGATTCAAACGCGCTGGCGTTATATTTGGCGTCGCCGCCGATGATGGCTTCGAACGGGTGCTGGGGCAGGCCGGCGTCTTCGGCGCTGATTTCGAATTCGGTGATCGCGCCGTCTTTCAGCGCGGCGACGCTGCTGGGCGCGGCGATGGACAATTCGTCCGTGCCGTCGCCGCCATGGACCAGCCAGGCCGCCTTTGACCCTAGCGCTTGCAAAACCTCCGCCATCGGGCGGATCAGGTCAGGTGAAAACGCCCCGGTCAGCTGGCGCGGCACGCCTGCGGGATTGGTTAGCGGGCCGAGGATGTTGAACATCGTGCGGGTGCCAAGCTCCACCCGCGCCGGGCCGACAAAGCGTATCGCCGGGTGGTGCATCGGCGCCATCATGAAACAGATCCCAGCTTCGGCCAATGCGGCCTCGGCCACCTTCGCCTCGACCATCACGTTGACGCCCATCGCGGTCAGCGCATCGGCCGTGCCCGCCTTGGATGACAGCGCCTTGTTGCCGTGTTTGGCGACGCGCACGCCTGCGCCCGCGACCACAAAGGCGGTGGCGGTTGAGATGTTCAGCGTGCCTTTGCCGTCGCCCCCGGTGCCGACGATGTCCATCGCGGTGTCGCCGCCTTTGATGCCCGTCGCCTTGGCGCGCATTACGGCTGCGGCGGCGGCGTATTCATCGACGGTTTCACCGCGGGTGCGTAGCGCCATCAGGAACCCGCCGATCTGGGCCGGGGTCGCCTCACCCGACATAATGGCGTCAAAGGCTGTTTCGGCTTCGGCGCGGGTCAGTGGGCCGTCGGCGGCCTTGCCGATCAGGGGGCGGAGCGTGTCGGACATCAGGCGGCCTCGGCGATCTTCAGGAAATTGCGCAGCAGCGTCTTGCCATGCTGCGAGCGGATGCTTTCGGGGTGAAACTGTACGCCGTGAACGGGACGGGTATTGTGCGCCAGCCCCATGATCACGCCGTCATCGGTTTCGGCGGTCACTGTCAGGCAGTCGGGCAGCGTGTCGCGTTCCACGATCAGGGAATGGTAGCGTGTGACCTCAATTCCCTGCGGCGCATCCTGAAAAAGGCCGGTGTTGGTATGGCTGACTGGCGACAGTTTGCCATGCATGATCTCGTGGCAGCGTTTGACGATGCCGCCATAAGCCTGGCCGATGGTTTGGTGACCAAGGCAGACGCCCAGGATCGGCTTATCCGCCGGGGCCTGGCGCACGACATCAAGGCAGATCCCGGCCTGATCGGGCGTAGCGGGCCCGGGGGAAATCACGATGGCGTCCGCCTGAAGCGCGTCGTCGACGGTCAGCGCGTCATTGCGCACCACGCGCGTCTCGGCACCCAATTCGCCGATGTAGTGCACCAGATTGTAGGTGAAACTATCATAATTATCGATCAGGAGCAGCATCGCCATCTCATTTTACGCCTTTGGCGTGTCGTCAGAATTGCCCCGAAGGCGTTTAGGAGCGTATAGATGCTCTTAAGGGTGCTTTCAGGTCAAGCGAGCAGCGTTGAAGCCGCCCCAACAGCGATGAAAAAGGCGAGTGGCATGTCGAATTTTGGCGCGTATTGGCTGGGAGCTCTGGTCGGGCTGATTTTTGCAGTGGCTTTGGCGGCGACGTTGTCGATTGTATCACCAATGCCGGGCGACCGACCGGTTGAGATTGCGGCGGCGCCTGCACCTGCGCCCGAACCAACGCCAGAACCCGCGCCCGCGCCAAAACCGGTGCCAGCGCCAGAACCGGCACCCGCGCCAGAACCGGTGCCCGCGCCTGAACTGACACCAGAACCCACGCCCGCGCCCGCGCCGGAACCCGCTCCAGCACCAGAACCTGAGCCGGAACCTGAAACGGCCGAAACGTCTGCGCCTGCGCTCGCAGCGGTCAACGCGCTGCGCGACAATTCCGAACGCTATCGCGGCGACGAAAGCCAGCCTCTGTTGTCGATCGTGCTGGTCGACCTCGGCGACGAAAGCCTGAATGTTGACGAGATCTTCCTGTTGCCCGCGCCTCTTTCTATCGTGGTCAACAGGGGAGCGCCCGATGCCGCTGGGCTGGTGCTTGACGCGCGCGACGCGGGTTTTGAGGCTATGTTGTCTGTGGACGAAGGCTTGCTTGCCCGGTTGGATGGGCTGTTGGCCGAGGCTGGTCCGATCATTGGGGTCGCCGCGTTGGACGGCGCCTTGGCCGGGCCTGAGGCGATTGCAGATCTGACCACGGGCTTGGTCTTGCAGGGCATGGGCCTGCTAGACGCATCAACGGATGGCGGCGGCGCAGCCTATCGGGCGGCGCAGGCGATTAACCTGCCAGCGGCCCCGGGTGGGCGGCGGTTTGACGAAAACCCGAACGCGGCGGCTGTCTATCAGGCGTTGGAGCGCGCAGCGTTCGATGCGCGTCGTCTGGGGGCGTTTGTGGTGATGGCGCGCCCTGATGCGCAGGTCATGACAGGCTTGCGCCGGTGGATGAGCGTGAAGGCCAATAAATCAGTCGCCGTTGCGCCGTTGTCGACTGTGATGCGCAAACTGGCGCGCCAGTAGGCAAATAGCTTTCATCCGAGAGCAGAAAAAAACGCTGCGGGCGATAAGCGCCGCAGCGTTTAGTCATGCGTTTCATCTGACAGTAAGGGCCGATTGCCCTTGGCCGCCCGGCAAGAACGTCAGAGGGGTAAGACGTTCCGAGTGAAGGGACAGTCGCGGCGGCAGTGCGAACATCGCTGCGACAGCAGGGCGGGAGTCAGTAATCCGCAAGCGAATTTTAAATCAGAAGAGTGACGTTGCGATGAAACCGCCAAAGATCATGGCGACCAGCGCCGTCAGGCCCAGAACATCCATCAGCGCTGCGCCCGGCTGGTCTGCAACGATGGAGAAAGCGTGCTTTGCGGTTTTCATCTCGGCTACCTCATGTTCCTCTTTGTTAGCTTATTGTTCCTATTTTGGTCTATTTCGTCAAGAGCATTTTAAGAACTTAAAGAGAACAGGAAAAGAACACCAGATATAGGCATCACCCACCGGTGAGATACTGAATGGCGGCGTCACGATCCTGCAGGTAAAGCAGAACGCGCAGCGCCGATCCGCGTTTTCCGTCCAGTTCTGGTTCCGTTTCCAGAATCAGGCGCGCGTCATCCTGCGCGATTCGCATCAGGTCGGCGTCCGATTCCAGGTTTGCGATGGCGAAGGTGGGAAAGCCCGATTGCTGCACACCCAAAAGATCGCCGGCGCCGCGCAGCTTTAGATCCTCCTCCGCGATGCGAAAACCATCCTCGCTGTTGCGCAATGTCGTAAGGCGCGCTTCGGCGGTCTTGCCGAGCGGCGCGCGGTACATCAGCAGGCAGGTGGAGGCGTCAGATCCACGCCCGATGCGACCGCGCAGCTGGTGCAACTGGGCGAGGCCGAATTTTTCGGCCTGCTCAACCACCATGATCGTCGCTTCGGGCACATCGACGCCGACCTCGATCACGGTGGTCGCGACCAGCACCTGCGCCTCGCCGGCCTGAAAGCGGGCCATGGCGGCGTCCTTGTCTTCGGGCGACATCTGGCCGTGAACCAGCGCGACAACGTCTTCGCCAAGGGCCATGCGCAGGACCCGCGCACGGTCTTCGGCGGCGGTGGCGTCGCTCAACTCGCTTTCTTCGACCAGCGGGCAGACCCAATAGGCGCGCTTGCCGTCCGCAACCGCCGCTTTCAGGCGCGCGACGACATCGTCATAACGGCCCATGGAGACGAGGCGCGTGGTGATCGGTTGGCGCCCCGGCGGTTTTTCGTCGAGGACTGAGATGTCCATGTCGCCAAAACTGGCCAGCGCCAGACTGCGCGGAATGGGCGTGGCGGTCATGATCAGAACATTGACGCCGTTGCCCTTGGCGCTCAGTTCCATCCGTTGCTTGACGCCGAAGCGGTGCTGTTCGTCGACGACGGCGAGGCGCAGGTCCTTGAACGCGACGTCTTTTGAAAACAGCGCATGGGTGCCGACCAGAATGTCGATTTCACCCGATGCAAGACCGGCGAGGATTTCGCGTCGCTCAGCCGCTTTGGCGCGGCCGGTCAGGATCGCGAGCTTCACGCCAGCAGCTTCAGTCAGAGGCGTCAGCGAGGCATGGTGCTGGCGGGCGAGGATTTCGGTTGGGGCCATCATTGCGCCCTGACCGCCAGCTTCCACCGCGTTCAAGAGCGACAGCATCGCGACCAGCGTCTTGCCCGCGCCGACATCGCCTTGCAGCAGGCGCAGCATTCGGACGGGCGCCGCCAGATCGCCTGCGATTTCCGATTCTGCGCGGGTCTGGGCGTTAGTCGGTTTGTAGGGCAGGGCGGCCAGCAGCTTGGTGCGCAGCGCGCCGTCGCCTTTCAATGGACGTCCCTTGCCTCGCTTCATCCGCGCGCGGGCCAGCGCCAGCGTCAGTTGGTGCGCCATCAGTTCATCATAGGCGAGCCGCTGGCGAGCAGGCGCGGCAGGGGACAGCGCCTCGCGCCCCTTGGGGCTGTGCAGCGCGCATACTGCTTCGCGCCAGGTGGGCCAGTTGCGCTGCGCCAGAAACGGCGCGTCCAGCCATTCGGGCGGGTCCGGCGCAAGCGCCAGCGCACCGCCGACAGCCTTGGCCATCTGGCGCTGACCGATCCCGGCGGTCAGGGGATAGACGGGTTCAAACGGGGGCAGGGTTTCAGCCTCAGCCGCCGACATGATGTAGTCGGGGTGGGTCATCTGGAGCACGCCGTCGAAAATCTCCACCTTGCCAGACACGTACCGCCGCTGGCCTTCGGGCAGGGACCGTCGCACCCAGTCGTCGCGGGCGTGGAAGAAGGTGAGGATAAATTCCACGCCTTCGCCCTGCATCGTCACCCGATAAGGCCTTCCGCGCGCTGACGGGGGATAATGCGCGCCAACCAGCGCCTCGACCGTAGCGACCACACCCAGATTGGCGCTTGCGAGGCTGGGGCGCGGGCGGCGGTCAATGACGTTGTGCGGGGGCAGGAAAATCAGATCGCGCGGGCGGGTGACGCCCAGCTTTTCATAGAGTTTCGCAGTCTTCGCACCGATCCCCGGCAGTTTCACCAGATCGCCGAACAGCGGCCAGAGGATTTCGGGCCGCGCCATGGGTCAGCCGCCGATCAGGACGATCCATTCGTCCTCTGTCAGTGTCTCAATCCCCAAATCTTCCGCCTTTTTCAGCTTTGATCCGGCGCCGGGGCCCGCGACCAGTATGTCGGTCTTTTTCGAAACTGATCCCGCGACCTTGGCGCCCAACGCCTCGGCCCCCGCCTTGGCTTCGGCGCGGGTCATGCGTTCCAGCGTGCCCGTAAAGACGACGGTTTTGCCGACGACCGGGCTGTCGGTCTGCGCGGCATCTAGCGGTACAATCGTCAGCTGCGAAGTCAGATCGTCGACAATGGCGCGGGCGGCCGGATCAGTGAAAAAGCCGACCAGCGCAGTCGCCATCGTGCCGCCAACACCGTCGATATTCATCAGCTGTTCCAGCGCCGGCTTGCTTTCAGCGTCGGAATCCGCCGCTTCGTCCATCGCGGCGATGAACGCGCCCCAATCGTCATAGCTGCGCGCCAGCATCCGGGCGGAGGTTTCGCCGACATGCCTGATGCCAAGGCCAAAAATCAGCCGATCCATATCAATTGTGCGCTTGTCTTCGATCGCCGCGAACAGTTTGTTGGCGGATGTTTCACCCCAGCCTTCGCGGTTCTTCAACTGGCTCAAACCTGACCCGTACTTTTCCTTGAGCCGGAAGATGTCGGCGACGTTCTCAACCCAGCCGTCCTTCCAAAACGCCTCTACCTGCTTGGCGCCGAGCCCGTCAATGTCGAGCGCTGCGCGGGATACGAAATGCTTGAGCCGCTCCAACGCCTGCGCCGGGCAGATCATGCCGCCGGTGCAGCGGCGAACGGCTTCGCTGGGTTCACGCGGCGCGGGCGATCCGCATTCGGGGCATGTATCGGGGAAGACGTAAACCGCAGCATCCGCTGGCCGTTTGGCGACGTCCACATCCATCACCTTGGGGATGACGTCGCCCGCACGATAAACCGTGACTGTATCGCCGATGCGCAGGTCGCGCCCTTCGCGGATCGGCTGGCCGTTGCCGCCGAGCCCGGCGATGTAATCTTCGTTGTGGAGGGTCGCGTTCGACACCACGACGCCGCCGACCGTCACAGGTTTCAGCCGCGCCACGGGCGACAGCGCGCCGGTACGCCCGACCTGAATGTCGATGCCTTCCAGCACCGTGATCGCCGTTTTAGCCACAAATTTGTGCGCGATGGCCCATCGAGGCGCCCGGCTGACAAAGCCAAGCCGACGCTGCAGGTCGAGATCATCGACCTTGTAGACGACGCCGTCGATGTCATAGCCCAGATTGGCTCGGTCTGTCTCAATCCTGCGGTACTGCGCGATCAGGGCGTCAGCATCTTCGCAAATCGCCATGTAGTCGTTGGTCTGAAATCCCATGTCCTTTAGCCGCGCCACGGACCCGGATTGGGTCGGTGCCAGCGGTTCGGACAAGACACCCCAGGCGTAGGCGAAGAATTTCAGGGGGCGCGCGGCGGTGACGCTGCTGTCGAGCTGGCGCAAACTGCCCGCCGCCGCGTTGCGTGGATTGGCGAAGACCTTTTGGCCCGCCGCTTCATTCCGCGCGTTTAGCGCGGCAAAATCAGCGTGGGACATGTACACCTCGCCCCGCACCTCAACCACATCCGGGACGTCGCTGGTCAGTTTCTTCGGGATGTCATCCACGACCATCGCGTTGTGGGTAACGTTTTCACCTTCCTGCCCGTCGCCGCGCGTCGCTGCGACCTTGAAGACGCCCTTTTCATAGCGGAGCGACAGGGACAGCCCGTCAATTTTAGGCTCAGCCGTGTAAGCCAGCGGCGCATCTGCGCCGAGGCCCAGGAAGCGGCGAATGCGCTGATCGAATTCGGTGACGTCTTCATCGTAAAAGGCGTTGCCAAGCGACAGCATCGGCGCTTCGTGTCGCACTTTGGAAAACCCGGGCGCGACCGCGGCGCCGACCTTTTTCGAAGGGCTGTCACCGCTGATCAGGTCGGGAAAGGCGGCCTCCACCGCGTCATTCCTGCGGCGCAGCGCATCGTAATCCGCATCCGAGATCTCTGGCGCGTCGTTCCGGTGATACGCTTCGTCGTGGCGCGCAATTTCGGCGGCAAGGCGCGCCAGCTCTGCGGCGGCGTCTTCTTTGCTCATGGTTTCGATGCTGGGTGAAGGGTCTGACATATGCGGGGTGCTTTGATTAGGTGGGCGCCGCAGAAGATAGCGCGCCCGCGCCGCCGTCAACCCGCCGCGCGCCGGCGGGTGTTTCTTCCTGACAGTTGGTGCTGAGATCGGTGCGCCTTGTGTGCAAATATCTGAGAAACCCCAGAGCGATAGGCTGACGGCTGCAGTTGGGGCTGAGCGGACGTTCGCAAGATGTGCATCCCGCATTGGAGTCAAGGCTAAGCCGCTGATGCGAACGTCAGGCTGTTAGCCAGCAATGGTTTGCCTGCAAACCAGGAGAGGCCGTCCCTGCCGTCTGACACTTTGGAAACGGTGCGCCAAGCGGGCAGTTCGGATGAACTTTGCATGGATAAATCAAGAAGATCGGCAGCCGTGGCGTCACACCGCGGCCTGACGCCCGCATCGGCTGAAGTTTTGAAGTTTGATACGTTGGATGGTAGGCATGAATGCCCACCCTACATCATCGCCCAGCGGCGGGTGGCCCCAAAATTTACCCGAAGACTCTTCGCGCACTGACCTCATATCGGGACCGGTTCCGCCCCACCTGGTTCAAAGATTCCTCAGACCGCGCTAAAGTACGCTCGCCAGCTTCCAATCAAGGACAACGCGATGATCGAACTTCTTACCTCGCCCGAGGCATGGGCGGCTTTTCTGGCGTTGGTGACGCTGGAAATAGTTCTGGGCATCGACAACCTGATTTTCATCTCGATCGTCGCAGGGAAACTGCCGCCGAGACAGCAGCCTATCGCCCAGAAAGTAGGTATTGGTCTGGCATTGGTGATGCGGCTAACGCTGCTGTCGTTGATTGCGTGGATTGCGGCGTTGACCACGCCCGTTCTGGACCTCGGTTGGACCGGGCCGCTGAACGATTATGGCAAACCGGCGTTCGAGACGTCGTTTTCCCGGCGCGATTTGATCCTGATCGGCGGTGGCGTATTTCTGGTCTGGAAGGCGACAACTGAAATTCAGCACAAGGTGGAGCCCGAACCGGCGGATGCGATGTTCGCCCAGAAAGCCACGACGACGCTTGCCGCCGCAATCACGCAGATCGTGCTGTTGGACATGGTGTTTTCGGTCGACAGCATCCTGACCGCCATCGGCATGACGAATGAGCTGCCGATCATGGTCGCAGCTGTCTGCATCGCGGTGGGCGTCATGTTCGCTGCCGCCAGACCCGTCACCCGGTTTGTTGAGGCGAATCCGACGCTGGTTATGCTGGCGTTGGCGTTTCTGCTGATGATCGGGATGGTGCTGATCGCCGATGGCTTCGGATTTCACGTGCCCAAGGGCTATATCTACGCGGCGATGGCCTTTGCGGCGTTTGTCGAGGGACTGAACATGCTGGCGCGGCGGCGCAAGGCGCGGCGGGCGTCAAAGGTGTAAATTGTGACCTGAGGTGATCTTGAACTTCAGGCCCAGCCTCCTCACCTTTCTTACAGATCGGATGGGGTAGATTGGCGCATGGATCTACAGCATGGGTTTTAAATCGCTTCTTTTGACACATGTGCACGCTGCGCAACTGGCGCGTCATCATTCAAGGATAACTGGGTTCTCGGCAGTCCCGCGCTGAACAGGCGGGGGCTGCATCTGCGCCGGATCAAGCTGGCCCAGACCATGGCTGACCTGCGGCGCAGGCGTCTGCGCCATCTTCTCTCACCCGCCGATCGCGAAGCCTACCAAGAACAGGGCTTTGTTCTGGTGAGGGACGTCCTGCCCGACGAGGTGTTCCGCGCGTTGTCGGAGGAGGTTGAAAACTCCCGCTTCGAGGCGCGCGAGATGAAGCAGGGCGACACGGTTACTCGCTTCATCACCCTTTCGCCTTCTGTTCTGCGCCGTACTCCGCGTCTCGAACGGTTCGTGAATGGCGCCCTGTTCCAGGGCCTGATGCGCTATGTCGGCACATCGAACGCTGACCCTCTTGTGATGCTCCACACCGTTCTGACCGACCCGGGGAAGGGGCGGCCCGACCCGCAGACGACGTTTCATTCCGACACCTTCCACGCCACGGCGAAAAGCTGGTTCTTTCTGCGTGATGTGGCGGCGGAGGACTGCCCATTTTCCTACATCCCCGGCTCGCACCGCTTGACGCCTGGCCGGTTGGAGTGGGAATATGAGTAAAACCTGTCCGCCGCCGCGTCGCCCATTCACCACCACGCCCGCGGGTCGTTTCGCGCGACAGAGGAGGAATTGGCGGCGATGGGATATCCGCCTTTCGTCGCGTTCCCGGTGCCAGAAAATTCGTTCGTTGTCGCGGACACCCATGGCTTTCACGCCCGTCGCCCGTCATTGCGGCCGTCGACCCGGCTGGCGGTCTATGGCTCGCTCCGGACCAATCCGTTTGCGCCGCTGGCGGGGCCTGATCTGTTTGATCTGCCGGCGCTGAAGAACCGCAAGCTGCAGATGCTGGACTGGACGCGCTGGGCGGAAAGCCGTCTGACGGGTCGCAAGGAACGTCAGCCGGTTGTTAGCCGGCTGAAACCCGCTGATCCGCCCGTTAGATAGTCACCCTTCCAGCGCCTCACGTTCCGCTTCAAGCTCCAGCCACTCCTCTTCCGCGGCTTCCAGAATGGCGCGGCGTTCGACCAGGGCGTCCGACGCTTTGGTGAATTTCACTGGGTTGGTGGAATAAAGGTCCGGGTCGGCCAGAAACGCCTCCAACTTGGCGATTTCTCTTTCCAGCTGTTCCATTTCAGACGGCAACGCATCCAATCGTAGCGTCTGGGCATAGGTCATCTTTCCCGTGGATTTTGCCGCCGGCTCAGCTTTGCGGTTCGCTTCACGCGCCTTGGGCGCGGCCTGGTAAACCGGCGCAGCCTCGCCCCGTAGCGCGCGATAACCCGACCACCCGCCCGCATATTCGGTCGCCAGACCATCGCCTTCCAGCGCGATGACCGATGTCGCCACGCGATCCATAAAGTCGCGGTCGTGGCTGACCAGCAGAACGGTGCCGTCAAACTCAGCCAGCAGTTCCTGCAACAGATCGAGGGTTTCGATATCCAGATCGTTCGTCGGCTCATCCAGAACCAACAGGTTCGATTTCCGCGCCATGATCTTGGCCAGCAGCAACCGCGCCCGTTCCCCGCCGGACAACGCAGATACCGGCCCACGCGCCTGCTTTTCATCGAAGAGATAGCTTTTCAGATAACCGACAACATGCTGCGGCTGCCCGCGCACCATGACCTGATCATTGGTTCCCGGCACACGCCCCGCCTTGTCGCCGGTCATCGTCTCCCACAGCGATTTTGTGGGATCCAGCGCCTCGCGGTTCTGATCAAAGCGCTCAATCTCCAGATTGGCGCCCATGCGCAGTTTGCCCTGATCCGGGTCCAGCAAGCCTGTCAGCATGTTCAGCAGCGTCGTCTTGCCCGCGCCGTTCGGTCCCACCAGCGCCACCCGATCACCCCGTGCGATGCGGGTGGAAAACGGCTTCAAAATCACGCGATCGCCAAAGGTCTTGGAGATTTCCTTGGCTTCGATCACCAACTTGCCAGAGGCTTTCCCAGTCTCCAACGCCATCGACGCGCGGCCAATCTCGGTAATCTGCGCTTTGCGTTCTGAGCGCAAATCGCCCAGCCGACGCACGCGGCCCATGTTGCGCTTTCGCCGGGCGGATATGCCTTCGACAGCCCACCGCGCCTCGGCCTTGATCAGGCGATCCAGCTTGTGGCGCTGGGCGCGTTCTTCATCAATCGCCTTGTCGCGCCAGTCTTCGAAATGTTCGAACCCGCGGTTGACCCGCCGCACGACGCCGCGGTCAATCCAGATCGTGTCGCGGGTCAGGCGCGTCAGGAACCGGCGGTCATGGCTGATCAGAACAAAGGCGGTGCGGGTGGAGGCGAGATGATCCTCCAGCCACTCAATCGCCTGAATGTCCAGATGGTTCGTCGGCTCGTCCAGTAGCATCAGGTCCGGCTCAGCCGCCAGAACCCGCGCCAGGGCCGCGCGCCGCCGTTCCCCGCCCGAGGCGGCGATGGGATCAACATCCGCCTTCACTTCAAGGCCTTCCATGGTCATTTCGGCCTTGTAGCGTTCATGCGGCTCCAGATCCGCAGCCGCTAAGTCACCCAACGTCGCATAGCCGGAAAAATCCGGCTCCTGCTGCAGATAGGCGATCCTGGCGCCGGGCTTGGTGAATCGCCTGCCGCTGTCAGCTTCGACCATCCCGGCGATGACCTTCAGCAAGGTAGACTTGCCCGCGCCATTGCGCCCAACCAGACACAGTCGTTCACCCGGTCCAATGGACAGGCTGAGACCGGCAAACAAGGGATCGCCGCCGAAACCAAGGGCGATATCGTCGAGGGTAAGCAGAGGGGGCTGTGACATGCCGCCCGCGTAACCGTCGCCCCTGAAACCGTCAACCTCATCTTCGTGTCAAAAATAACCCCCAGCGGAGCCGCGTCCGAGGGCCGCAAGGCCCGAGATGATGTTGCGGCGCGGTACGCGCCTCACCCGACTGTGTGAAAACTCCTTTGCCGCCGGGCTGGCGCGGTGCAGGATCGACCACGTTCAGCGAAAGGATTTGGCATGCCCGTTTATCAACACGACATCGACATTCCCCGCATGGCGGACGCGGCGCTGGCGAAATGGCGCGATATTCCCGCGGCCATCGCGTCAGACTGTCTTGACCGGGCCCAAGCGATGCAGGGGGCGATCAAGCCTGTGGACCGGTCCATGCGCATCGTCGCCCAGGCCCGCACGGTTGAGGTGATGGTCGCTGATAACAGCGCGCTGCATGCCGCGGTGGGCGTCTGCAATCCCGGCGATGTGTTGGTCTGCGATGCGCACGCCTACGAAGATCAGGCGATTTGGGGCGGGCTGATGACGCGGTCGGCGCATGACAAGGG
>CBFHXH010000067.1:0-18395 GCA_965659735.1 uncultured Pikeienuella sp. | reverse complement strand
TTTCGCGATCATTCCGCAGGAAACCGCCGGGGCGCACATTCAGGATCGGATCGTCGGTGGTTTCAATCTGAGGCTTGTCGGTGGCCGAGGTCCAGCCAGGCTCACCTTCCTTGGGCGCGTCTACCTCCTGATCCTCGATCAGCCGGCGCCGAAGTTCTTTGGCTTCTTCGTGTTCAACCTCTGGCACGGGGGCGACAGGGTTTTCAGGAGCGGTTTGCGTAATATCCGGGCCCGAGTTTCTGCGCAAAACCTGACTGAACCCAAACACCTCCCGGTCCTCGAGCGGTGCAGCGCCCTGAGGTTGCGCTGCGTGTCCCGCAGGCGCAGAAGCGGCAAGTATGGCGAGGGCGGCGGCGGCGCCAGCTAAACGCGCCTTTGCGCCGAGGACGGATCGTTTCATCTGTGTCCCCTGGTTCATGGCTGTCACAAGGTTTCGCATGGGTTCTGAATGTCACTGTCGATGAAAGGCGTGAACGGGCAGCTGACATACCGCAAACGGCTGGTGTTGCCCTCTACCGGGATCACAGTGTCTGACCGTATCGCCTCGGGTGCGTGGCCGAGGCCGTTCTCAAAGAACAAACCAGCACGGCGAAGACCAAGCGATGAAATCATGTCATCCTGGTCGATACCATCGCCAGATACGCCCAGACCACCGATCAGCACGCCGTTGCGATAAATCGGCACCGATCCGGCAAAGATCTGCGCGCCATTCGCCAGCGGGCCGCGCGGGAAGGCCAATGCGTCGCGCGGCGGCAGAAGGTTTGCGTTGGTCGCCGCAGTCGGCGCGCCAGCAACATCCGGGATGGTTGCCGAAGAACAGCCTACCGGGGTGTCCGGCACGGGCGTTACGCCATCGTCAAAGGTGATGCCCAGCGTAAACAGCACATGCTGCAGCACGTTCGGACCGATCAGGTCGAACTGCAAACCGGTCGAAAAGGGCGACCAGTTCTGAGTGGTGTCTGCCGAATTGAAGGGGCGAGAGAACGGTCCATTTGGGCTGTCATCGCCGACTTGGGTTTCATTCACGCCATCCGGAAAGAACGGGCGGCTCAGGTTGCCGTTTCCGCGGTCGGAGAAAGCCACCTGGCCCGTCAGAGCGTCTGGCGCTACGAAACTTCGGGCAGCCTGCACATAGCTATCACCGGAATTCAGGATCAGTTTCTGGAACTCTGTTGGCGCCGTAAGGTTGTCAGGGATCAGGTTGTTGGCTGCGCCGAAGACGCCAATCGATTGCAGAAAGGCCTGGGTATCGATTGCAGGCACTGCCTGCAGCTCGGTTCCAGCGTTCTCGGAAGAGAAGAACATCGCAGTACGGGCTTTTTGCAAAGATACGTCTGTACCAAAGATAGGACCATCTGGTGTGCGCGCGACGCCAAGGATTTCACCGTTCGTATCGACCACCGAAACGGTGACTTGAATGCGGCTGTTCAGAGGGCGACGGATCTGGGCGCGGCCGGCTAAGGCGACGCCAAGCGCCTCATCTATCATGCGGATCACTTCGTTCCGCGTCAGCCGATTGGCGCGGTCGCCGCCCGGCTCATCACCAGCCGCCTTCGGAGAGAAACGAGGATCGCCATTTTCGTCGACCAGCACAAAAGCGTTTGGGTTCCGGAAAGGGCTGCCGTCAGCGAGCGTAGAGGCGGGGACATATCCCGATTCCGGCGCGCCATAGGCGTTGCCTGGCAGCACATCAGTTAGTGCGCCTGGCGTCTCAAGAGGTGTCAGGCCGAACGCGCCGGTAACTGATTGACCGACGACGTCGTAATACCCCTGCACCTTCATGAGGTTGCCCTGGACGCCCAGCAGCGAGGCGAAGTCAGACGCCGTCGCCGGATCAGCGACCAGGCGGTCACGATCGTCGGAAGTATCCGTGTAGCGCAAGGTGTTACCTTCAACAGTGATGTTGAAGGCGCGAATTTCCTCTGGCGCTTCGAAGTTTGTGATGCCGGCCAGCGCGATCAGCTCGTCTTGCATCTCAAAATCGCTGTCGATGTCAGTGATTGAGATGTCGATGCCGTAAACGCCATCTGAAATCACGCCAATCCCACCAACCACTGTGCCGCCTTTGTAGATCGGCAGACCGCCCGGGTCAGCAGCGAGGCCAAGCGGGCTGCGCCGCGGCCCGACGGTTGAACCAACCACCGTGCCAGCGCCATTGTCGCTTTCAAACCTGGTCGACAGGTCAGAACAGGCGAGCTGGCTGAACTGCACGCCAAACAGCGGGCCGCCAGGCTGGAATGTTTCTTCTGGGTTGAAGTTTTCCTGAACAATCTGGTTGGCAGTCCGGGTTGTGAACGCATTGCCGCTGGACGACAGGTATGCGCCTGTAACTGCCTTGGCAATTGCACCAAGGGCGGCGCCAGACGGCACAGTGAAACCATCCAGCCCAGATCCGTCTGCGCCGTTCAGCACTTCGCCAATCTGCGGCCCCTGATTGATCGTTCGCGGGACTTCGGCGATCGCAGCTAGGTCAGACGGCGCGCCATTCATCCGATACACCGCCAGCACGTTG
Organism: uncultured Pikeienuella sp.; assembly: GCA_965659735.1. Lineage (GTDB taxonomy): Bacteria > Pseudomonadota > Alphaproteobacteria > Rhodobacterales > Rhodobacteraceae > Pikeienuella. The sequence continues at coordinate 15,883 of CBFHXH010000067.1, read as the reverse complement.
CCCACACGATCGACGACTGCAATGGTCGCTGGGGCGCCCCGCGCGGCGGCTTCGTTGGCGGCCTGCGCAACAATCTGTTGGACTTCGGCGGACGTGAGCGCGTCAAGCGGCGGAAAGTCGATCAGTTCCGCAAATGTGGTGCCGTCCTCGATCGTTTCCGTGGATCCGTTATCGCTGCCGGTCTGTTCGCCGCCGCCGCCGCAGCCCGCTACAACACCGGCGGCCGCAAGCGCAGCGATTGAATAGGTTCTCAGTTTTGATCCAAAAAGCATCGACATTATTCCTCACGCGCAATCGCGGCTTCAAACCAACCGAATTTCAGACCTTCCGGCGTACTATAGGCGATGGTCACCGTCATCGCATTCACACCCGGCGGCGGTGTCAGAAAAATCTTGTAAGTTAGAGCGCCGCCTTCCGCGCTGGCGGCGGCGGGGACCAATGCTGCGCGGTCCCCGTCCCACTCCATCCAGAACCCGTCGCGATCGCGCATCAACACGACATTCGTGGATGCAGGCCTGATCAATGTATGCACCGACAGCACGTCATCGCCCGCAGCGTCGATAACCGCCTCTAATCCAGCGCCGGCGGCGAAGGATTTTGAAGGCAACGGCACGCCATCAGTTGTTAGACGATCTGCGGCGTGGGCGGACCCACACAGGCCGATAAATATTGCCGAACAGGCGTGCAGAAGCTTCATAGCCTCCCCCAGGTCTTGGTGTGACGTCGCCCCGGCTGGGACGCAGTCGTATGTGATCTTGTTCGTGGCGCGCTTACTGCGACGCTTCGCGTTTTATCTCGACACGCTCTGCGGCGGTGCGCCTTGCGGTCATTGCTTCACCATGGGCAGGCGACATCGGGCCGTAGTCTTCGATGTGGAAGCCGTGACAAGCCAGACATTCAGACGATGCTGACGCCTCACCAGCCTGTTCGCCAAGGTGGCAGTCCTGACAGATTTCAATCGGCGGCATCAGAACGTCTGAGCTTTCGGTCGATTTCGTCGCTTCGTGGCAGCTGACACAGTCCATCGCAAAGTGTGGGCCATGCTCAAACACCGACTTGGGCATCCAATGGCGCTGCAACAGCGCGCCTTGAACGTTCCAGACGGTGCGGCCGCGCGCATCAGGTTCAGCTTCAGCCTCGGCGATATGGCAATCTCCGCAGAGGCGGGTTTCCATGATGCCTTTCAGCTCATTCTCGGCCTGCTGTGCAGCCCATTCCAACGACTGGGCGCGATCTTCGTCAGACAGTTTTGTGCCAGGCCGGCGACGCGCGCCTTGTGGCGCGCCAGGAACGGTAACGCCGCCTTCCAGAACGCGAGCGCTGTAATAATCGTGAATGATTTCAGCAACCTGCGACGGTTTTGCGTGGGGAATCTCACGAAGGATATCAATGTTGTCGGGTTTGAAGGTCAGCTCGTGGCAGTACCCGCAGTCCCGCTCCATTTCAATCGGGCGCATCAGGCTACCGTCCGCTTCGGCGACATGGCAGCTGTCGCAACCCATATCCCAGGTTTTATCCGACGCCCGGCCCAGACCGCGCACGCCATCCTTATTCAGGTGGACGTTGTGTGGGAACTTCAGGCCTGAGACCTCTTTCAAAGGGAACTGCGTATCCAGCGGCGCGCGCACTGTTACAGGAACAAGCTCGTCTTCGATCCTTTCAACGCCTGTCACAAGGGTCGGGCGGAATTGGGGATGCGCAACACCGAAGTCGCCGACATTCAGCAATGTCGTTTCTGGCGACACGGATTCGAGGTTGAGGTGGCAATCCGTACAGACTGTCGACGCTCGTTCAATCGGGGCGTCGCCGCCAACATGTTCCTTGTGGCAGGCTGCACAGCGGAAATTGTCCAACGCCAATACCGGGTGATCCGCGACATCACCGTGCTGCGCAACCTCGGCATGGCAAGCCAGGCAGCTGTCATTCGTCGTCATCTCAAATGGTCTGACGTGGCAAGCGCCACAATCTTCCGCTAGGCCAGCATGGGCGCGCGACATTGGGCCAGACAGCCAGGCTGCCTCCATCGGGGAATAGCCGACGGCGCCTGGCAGGACTGGCGCCTCCGCCGTCGTGATCGCTTGCTGCGATGCCGCCAGGGTCGCCTCGGTCTGAGGCGTCATACCGGTAACGATGATTTCGTCTGGGGCAGGGGCCTGACGTTGCATGATGTCGAACAGCGGCCATGCTACGAACACGGCGAGAACGCCGATGACGGCCAGCCAGGACAGGCGCCGGCGGCTGGGAAGGGATTGAGCGATCGACTTGGGCGCTTCGGAGACGACAATGTCTTCGATTTCCAGTTTTGACAGCGCAACAGCGTGGTCCGCATGGTCGGGCGCATTTTCGCCCGTAAGTTCATACATGCCAATCCGGGTGGCGACGCCCGGCTGCAGAACGACGCTTTCCACCGATGCGCCGTTAACCTCAATCAACGACCCGCCGACGGCGGTCAGGGTAAGACCTTGGCTGGTTTCTGTTAGCGAAGCGTGGTGATAGGCGACATCCACATCGGGAAGGTTGACGTCGACGTCGGCCCCGCGGCCAACGCGCAGTTCGCCGCCTTCCAGAAGTGTTTCGCGGCGCGAGACATCATCGCTGTCTGGGCGGCGCTTAATTGTGATGAGCGAGAGACGCATGTTTCTTACCTCACCAGTAGAAGAAGACGATGAGGACATGCGCGGCCAAAGCTGCAATCAGCGCCAGTGTCATCGGCACATGCAACCAAAGCCAGACGTCCATAATGGCTTTGTAGCTGAGATCACGCCGCAGCCGCGATGCGATTTCAGCTTTGCGGGACAGCGCCGCAACCATTTCGGTCGCGGAGGTCTGCTGACCCGGGTCCGTAAGCGTTTCCGCCTGTGAAGACGCCAATGCCGAAGCTTTGGCCGACCCGCAGCGTTTGTTCGAACCAGACAACAGCGTGATGAAGCCGCCGCCGATCTTGGTGTTGTCCAGGCTCATCCGCGCCGCTTCAGCAAAGCTGTCTGGCAAGCGCTGGGTCAGACGCGCGATCCTCGCATCCAGATCCTGCATTTCCTTATTCAGCGAGGAAGCAGACTGTCCAATAAGGTTTTCCGACATCTTGGCGGGGTATCGGAGATAGGCGAAAACGCCGAAGCCACCTGAAAGAATGACAAACATCATCAGCGCATAGGCCAGCGTATGCACGTTCCATCCAAACTCAAAACCGGTGTGGAGTGTCGCGATGATCGTCAGAGACAGCCCAAGATAGACATGCGCCGACGTCCAGCCGCGGATGGAGTGTGATCCGCCGGAAAAGCCACGTTTCTTCACGCCGAGCCAAGACAACCAGAGGATCATCAATAGCCCGATGGTGCCAAGGCCGTACCCAACCCACGTTCCACCATTCCTACCGCCAACTGGCGAATAGACAGAATAAACCACAATGACGATCAGGCAGAGCCAGGCGGATCGCTTGAACCAGCGAAATCGTTCATGCGCCAGAAATGATGTATGTGCCGACATTAGGCCCCCTCGCGGATGCGGCTGAACAGCTCCTCCGGACTGACGCGGATCACCGCGCCGGTCGGGCAGGCGCGTACGCAGCTTGGTCCGCCTTCTACGTCCCGGCAGAGGTCGCACTTGCGCGACATCTCTTTATTTTCTTTAGACTTTTTCGGCTTTGCAGCTTCGCCTGGGCCGAACTTGCCGCCAAACATAAGCCAACTCATAAGCCCACCCTTCTTCGGGGGCAAGGCGCTCATCGTGATGGCGTCATACGGGCAGTTACGCGCACAGTTGCCGCAACCAATGCAGGTGTCGTCAACATAGACGGCCCCCCCGGCGTCGCGTTGAAGCGCGTTTGGCGGGCAGTCGGCCATACAGTGCGGTTGTTCGCAGTGGCGGCAGCTGAGCGGCACGTGGATATTCGCGTAGGTCGGGCCCGCAGCGCGGTCCAGCCGGCTGACGCCATCATGTGTTTCTGCGCAAGCCTTTTCGCAGTAATCGCACCGCACGCAGAGGTCTTCGTCAATGACGATTGCGTTTGTCGCTTCGCCCAGACCAACGGATGTGAGGAATTCGATTTTACGGCTGACAACATCGTTGCCGGTCCGTTGGTTTTCTTCCTCACGCTCGCGGGCCACGCGGTCGACGATGGCGCGTAATTTGGGCTTTTCATCCAGCAGCGACCGGAAAAGGGCGCCGTCAAGCTCAACCGCTTCCACAGGGACTGTCGCGCGAACGGTGGCTGAGCGGGTCTGGTGGAACAGAAGCGCCATTTCGCCCACAAACTGCCCGGCGGGCACATAGGCGATCACAACGTCTGAATTGCCGACCTTTTTGGAAACGGTGGCCGAACCTGAACGCACGATATAGAGCGCGTCGTCCTCGTCACCTTCTTCGATCAACGCTTCGCCGCGGCTGAACTGTTTGGTCTGTGCGGCTTCAATCAACTCGCTCAGGTCATCACGGGTCAGTTCAGGGCTGAGGAAGGTTTGCAATTGACGCAAGATCGCCGTCTCATCCATCACCTTCTTGGCCTGCGGGCTGGAGGCGATGAGTTTCAGGGCAGATGTCCGCGGAATCTCAATGCAGACAGCGCCAGCGCCATCGCGCGCGGCCATTACTGTCGCAGTACGGCGGCGGCCCATGATCAGACCCATTTCGCCGAAAAACTGGCCTTGGTCCAAGCGGAACACCTTGTCGGCGGCGACCGGAATTTCAACCGACCCTTCGTGGATCACGAACAGGCTGTCGCCGGCGTCGTCCTTTTCCATGAAGGTTGCGCCGGGTTTGTTGAAGTGGATCTCGGCGTCCAGCATGAATTCGCCCAGCTGCAGCAGGGTCAGGCCCTGGAAAAGCGGCACCGCCGCTTTCATCTGCTCAAGCATCGACTGGACGTCGCTAAAGCCCGGAATAACCTGGAATTTCGTCGCCAGTTCCTTGCGGACAACCGACTCAACTGGGTCGCCGATGATCGTATGGACGACCTCATATCCCTGGTTCATGCAGTGCTTGATCAACGGATAGCCAGCGAGGGCACCGATGATGAATACACCGGGGCGGTCGCATTCGTAGATTTCATTCACACGCGGAAAATCGGCGCCGTCTTCAAACACGCCGCCGGCCGCTTCGATGAAGTTCCGCGGCGCGATCGCGCCAAGTCGCGCGATGGCGCGGTCGCAGGGGACGACACGTTCGCCTTCAGGCGTCTTCAGGACCATTGAATCTTCGTTCACTCGAACGGGCGCTGCGTTATAGGCGCATTCCAGCAGCTCATCTTTAATGGCTGAGAGGATCAGCGAGATGTTGCCTGATTTAGCGCGCGCGAATTCGCGTTTCCGGTTAACAATTGTGACCCGGTTGTCATTTTGCGCCAGCGCGACCGCGTTTTCGATCGCAGCGTCGCCTGCGCCGATGACAATGATGTCTTTATCCCAATAGTCCTTGGGATCATCCAGCTGATATTCGGTCACGCCGTTGTCAGCGCCCGGGATCTGGCTGGCGTCAAGCTGGCGCAGGTTGCCCTGCAGACCGATAGACAGAATTACATGCGCCGCTTTGTAGGTGTCGCCCCGGGAGGTGGTGATGGTGAAATCACCTTTTTCGCCCTCGATGGCTGTCACTTCCGAGTTGAATTTGACGTTGACGCCGCTGCTTTGCGTACCTTCGTCCCACCAGCCGAGGATGTTTTCCCTAGTGTCCGCCTCAAACTGAAGATCGGACTGCAACGGCAGGTTGTCCGGCGTCGCCATAACGTATTTGCCGCGCTGGTACTTATATATGGTGTCGGAGAGGTGGTCAGTCCGCTCCAGCAAAATGTGGCCGACGCCGAGCTTCGCTGCACGAGTGGCTGCGCTGCATCCAGCGGGTCCCGATCCAATGATCGCGATTTCGTACTTTTCCGTCATCACGCCCCTACCGCAATTACTGGAGCATCATGAGTTTTTTGTGAGCGGCGGTCAACGGAATCGTTCGCTAAACCCTTGCATTCACGTGCACAAGGTCACTCAGAGGTAGCAGACACCACAAAGGTGCCACCGCCACCGCAACAATGGGTGACTTTCACGACGTATGCGCCAGCGGGCAAATTCGCGCTTATCGAGAATCCATAGCCGTCGCCCGAATCATCGTCTGCAGCGACCCCGACGCCTGACTTTGACAGGATCTCAACCTTAAGGTCAGCATTGGTGGTTCCTGCGACGGTTAGTCGACGGGCGTCTTTCAGTGAGATGTCCAATTCGACCACGCCGCCCATTGGTAAATCACCGCTAAAGGCGCCCCCAACGGTCAGCGCGCCGATCTGGCGCTGAGGAAGCGGCGTGTCGGCGCCGGGCAGTATGGTGATCGGAATCTCGTCGATGGGTTTGAAGGGATCGCCCGGGGCATAAATGCGCAGCGCACTGTCGCCGATGGTGGCGTCTGCGGTTGCTGACAGCGCAATCGTGGCGCCGTCCTCGCCAATTATCGCCGCGACGCCATCAGGACCGCGAAGGATCGTGTCGGCGGAATAGCTGCTTTCAAGTTCGATTTGCGTCTCGCCGCCAATGGCGACTGGCGCGATCGGGCGGGAAAGCGTATCTCGGGCGGTGGCGAACGGGCTAGCCGCTGCGCCGCCCATGACGCCGACAAGGCGGGTCATGGCAGCGCACAGATCGCCGCCGCTGCGCGCTTCGCCATCAAAGATCGTGGCGGCGTCGCCGTTGATCTCAATCAGTACAGGGCCTGAAATGAATGCGCGCCCCGCGGCCTGACCGTAAAGCGCGCGCGCGGCTTGCCAGGCACCAAGCGCGAATTCCGCCCAGAACGCGGCTGCTTCGGCGCTGCGCGCTTCATTGGGGGCAAGTTCCAACCCCCGGTCGCCAATCCTCAGCCAGGCCTGGCCTGCAGAAGGCGCCTCGGCGGTCAGCGCCGCGCAGGTGTCGGCCAAGTCTGCCTCAGTCGCGGATATGAGAGCAAGATAGGTTTCCAGATCTGGCGTGCGGGCTGTGAATTCCACCGCGATGGCCCAGGTGGGAGCCAGGGAAAGGATGCCAGCGATCAGTAAACGCATCAGAAACATCCCGTTTGGCGACAAAGTCCAGGGCGGATCAACCCGCCTTCATCGCGTTGATTTCAGCCTGCGCTGCGCCAAGGTCCTTGGTTGTTGCTTCCAAGCGGGCGGCGAGGAAGCGCATGACTTGCAGTGAAACTTCAGAAAATTCGGTGAGCAGTTTCAGGAAGGCGTCGCGGTCGATGCGCAGTACCTCGAGATCTGACTTAGCGCCAATCGCCGCCGTTCGCGGGATATCGCACAGCACTGCCATTTCGCCAAAAATCTGTTTGGAGCCGATGACCGCGACCTCTTTCTTTTCGCCGCCGATATTGATCAGAACAGACGCAGACCCGTCAATCACGACAAATGCGCTGTCGCCTTCATCGCCCTGATCAAACAACAATTCGCCCGCGCGATAAGTGAGGCTTTCCGACATGAAGGCCAAAAGACGCAGACGTTTGGGGTCGATCCCCGCAAAGATCGGGGTCTGCTGCATCGCTTCTACGGCTTTATTTAGGCTCACCTTAAGCTCCCTCTATTTGCCCGGCTCAACGCTCAGGCAGGTTCAAGCATTGACCCAGACGCCCCATCTTTCGCCGTTCCGTCATTGCTTACCAATATCACATGATCGCAATCGCGCGCCGCATCCTCGTCGGACAACATCATCACAAGTGTCTTGTCCAACATCTCGTCGCGGATCGCCGCGCGGATGGCGCCGTCTTCGGGCGATGGGCCGCCGGCGACCCCATCGATGACCAATGCATGAGGCTGCTTTATCAACGCGCGGATCAGCGCGGCCCGCTTCTTGGACGATGCGCTCAGCCCTGCGCCGCCAGCGCCCAGAGGTGCGCTCAGACCAACGGCGGTGATGCCGTCGCGCAGGCCCTGGCGCTCGATTTCATCTTCGAGGAAATCGTCGAATTTCTTCCATGCGCTACGCCGGTCATAGCGGCGTTTTCCGTGCAGCAAGTTTTCTGACAGGCTCAGCGCCGGGGAGTACCGATCTTCGCCAAAACTGACGAACGCGTCCGAGTTTTGGGTAAGTTCGATCGCCTTGACGCGGGCGGCGAGGATTTGCGCCTCAACCTCTTTATCGACGGCGTCTAATCGGTCACGAACTGGAATAAAGGCAAGAGCGAAACTAAGCAGCAGACGACGTTCTTCATCGCTTGGTTTGTGATCCGCTTTCATCCGGTATTTTTCGACCAGTTCGGCAGACGCCAAGATGTCCTTCTTTGAATAGTCCGAGAAGCTGTCCAGAAGGGAACTGTCTTCGTCGACCGCGCCAAGCAGTTCGACCAACTGCTCAGCGATCGCGAGGCCCGCTTTGGTAAGCGGCACGTCCGCGCCCGTAGTTGTCAAAACGTCAATCACGGCGTCATCATCGGCGTATTCGGCGATGCTAGCGCGCGCCTGAACTGGCATGGCGAAAAGCACATTTTCCAGCAGCGAGGCGTTCTGGTTGAACGCGTTCACTTCCCAGAATTCCACAAGGTCGGCCAGTTCAGGGTTCTGCGCGGCGGCTTCGCGCAGTGTTTGGCGCGCGACGGTGATCTTTTCCGCAATCTGCGGATGATCGGCTGGGTTGATCCGGGATTGCAGGCCGAGTGAATAAAGTTCCTCCGCCAGGCCAACTTTGCCCGCCAGATCAACGAGGCGCGCGTCCAGCGCCGCGGCCCCATCGACGCCAGCGGCAGCATAGTCTGTCCAATCGCCCATGGGATCAGCTGGGAAGTTGCCGGTGATTTCCGCTTCGCGCAGCTTTTCGACTGCTGTTTCGGTGTCCGAATCTGACAGCATGGATGCATGCTTACGCAGTGAATAGGTCAGGTTTTCGCGCAGCGTTCCTGCAAAGAACGCGTTGTTGCCCGAAACGTAGGCGAGGCCGGAGCCAACTGCTGGCATTGTTGCCTCTGTCACTTGCGTGCCGCCGATGGTGACGCGCCCACTTTCCGGTTCGACCAAGCCAACCATCATCTTCAGGATCAGTTCACGCCCGCCTTCTTCGCCGCCAAGGACGCCAGTGAATTTCTGATCAGGCGCCTTGCAGCTGGCTCCATTCAAGCCGGACGAGCCAGGACCAAAGCTGGCGTTCTTGACCTCGATGTCACCAGTAAGTGCGGTATCGTCGGTCTGGTAAATCCGCTCACGCTCGTACACCAGGCCATCGGCAGTGAAGCTTTCGACAACCAATTCAAAGCGCGAATTCAGGTCGGTCCAGCGCTGGAAGTAGTTCAGCAGCGCCTTCCAGGGGCCTGCAACATCCTTATATGCGGCCAGGACGGCGACGAGGCTGCCGATTTCAAGGTTGCCTTGCAGCACCTGGATGCCGCCAAACAGGTAGAAGGCGAACGGCGTCAGGGCGATCATGAAGTTGTTCAGGCCCTTGATCAGATACTTCCGCTTGAAGATCTGTAGCCGAATGGTAAAGTTTTCGTAAAGCCTGTCGGCAACCTGCGCCAAGTGCCAGCGCGCGGTGTCGTTTGCGTGGATCTCTTCAATCGCGCCGACGCTTTCGCCCAGATTGTCAGCAATCTTGCGCACATTGGCGACGCGCATTTTGTTCAGCTTCACAACTTTCTTCTGAAGCTTGGGAATGATGTAGCCCTGTATCGGGTAAAGCGCGATTGCCGCGGCGCCCAAGAAGGGATCTTGAAGGAAGATAAAGGTCATGTAGACCGCCAGCATCCCGCCCTGCCAGACAGGGGTGGAGATGACTTCACCAAAGAAGCCGCCAAGCGGTTCGACTTCGCCCATCACCGATTGGACGATTTCGCCCTGCTTCATGTGCTGGAACCGTTTGATGCGGAACCTGAGCACGTTTTCGTAGAGGTGATACCGCAGGCGGCGCAGCATGCGTTCGGACGTCAGGCCAATCTGGACGTTCAGGACGAACTTCAGCCCGTTGTTCAGCACGATCATGGTGATGAATATGAAACAGAGCGCCAGCAGGTATTCGAGGTTCGACATTTCCATATTTAGGAAATTGATCGGAAACTCGGTCGGCGTGTTCCCGGCACCAAGCGCCTTGTTCACGATGATCTTCGGGATTTCCAGCGAAATGTATATCACAGGAAAAGTCATAAAGGTCACGATCAGAGTCTTGATCGTGTCCATTCTTCCGTATGTCCACACAAAGCGGACAAGATTCTTATCCATTGGTCCCCCAGCGCCTGTCGCTGCATATTAGTGCAGCAACACGGCCGCGTGATCAAGCGCCTGAATTACCAGGGGCTTGCCGTTGGTTCGTAATGTGACGTTTGTCGCATAGGCTGCGCCGCGCCGATGAATGGTCAGGCCGCGGCCTCGGCGGCCGCCTGAAAGGTCAGTTCCATCCCGTCGCGTGCTGCGAAGACGCCGGCGAACTGTTCCTTCGCTTCTGCTTCAATCTTGGCCATCTGCGCATCCGTGCGCGTTGGGTTGTGGTGGAACAGCGCGAGCTGTTTTACACCCGAAAGCTGCGCCAAACGGATGCCTTCGTCTGGGGTCGAATGCCCCCAGCCCACATGATTGGGGTATTCTGTCGAGGTGTAAGCGCTGTCGTAAACCGCCAGATCGGCGCCTTGCATCAGGTCAACGACGTTCTGGTCTGTTTCGCCGTCGATATGTTCCGTATCGGAACAATAAGCGATGGTGATGCCGTGCGCCTCGATCCGATAGCCGGTGCAGCCGCCGGGGTGGTTCAATGGGCGTGTTGTCAGCTTGATCTCGTCATTCAGCATCTGCTCGCCATGCGGCATCGGCTGAAAATATTCGATGTCAGATCCCAGCATCGCTTCTTCCACCGGAAAGAACGGGCGGCAGAACAGGCGCGGCATCAGCATGCGCATGTCGTGTGGCTCCGCCGCGCCAATGCGGAAATGCTGGCCGGGAATGAAGATCGGTGTAAAGAAAGGCAGCCCGCAGACATGGTCAAAATGCGGATGCGTGAGCAAAATGAAGGTTTCCCGGTCATCCGGGTTTTCAATCATCGCGTTGCCCAGACGGCGCATGCCGCTGCCGCAATCAAGGATGATGCGGGATTTGGGCGTGGTGATTTCCAGGCATGGCGTATCTCCACCATAATTATTGGTGTCTTCGCCGGGCGAGGGCAGGGATCCGCGGACCCCCCAAAATTTGAAAGAGACTTCGGCGTCACTCACTCGCCAGATCCGGTCTTTCATAAAACTCTCCACCTTCGCGCTTGCCCCAAAGCGCGGTTTTACTCAAACACTGATCCAGCCTATGGGCCCGTTCTTCTGTCATTTTCGTTATCATCCGCCTGAAGAACCATCATCCACCTGAAGAACCGAGCAAAAATAGGCCAACTTTGGGGCTTAGCCAAGCCTTTTGCACTTTATTGCGCGTGTATTTTGTCACCATTTCGGCCCGCGCCCCTGCAAAGTCGCCGCAAGGTGGTCGATGAAAACGCGCAATTTTGGCTGCGGGAACCGGCCCGCGGGGTAGACAGCATATACGCCCAGCGGCGATGGGCGTTGATCGGGCATCAGCTCCACCAGCGATCCGTTCTCTAGGGCCTCGTGGTGGATGAAGTTCGGGCTGCAGCAGATACCGACGCCATCGATCGCGGCCTGGATCAACGCCTCACCATTATTGATGGTCAATCGCCCACCAGACCGGATCAGACGTTCTTCGCCTGATTTGGTGCGCAGGCGCCAATGATTGCCCGATGACAGATGCGAATAATGAAGCAGTTCGTGACTGTTCAGATCATCCAGCTTCTTGGGTTCCCCATTTAGGGCGATGTAATCGGGTGAGGCGACCAGGTTCACCTCGGTCTCGGCCAGTTTTCGCGCGCGCAGCGAACTGTCGGGTAGATCGCCGATCCGAATGCCCAGATCGAACCCTTCTGACACCAGTTCGACCGTGCGGTCGTCGAATTCCAATCGGGCCGCGACATTTGGATAGTCGTTCAGGAATGACGCAAGCGCCGGCGCGACGAACCGCAATCCGAATGTCAGCGGCGCGGATATTTTCAATTCGCCCGTGGGTGCATCCTGCATCGCGGTCGCCATTTCGTCCGCGTTTGCCGCGGCGGACAGCACCTCAATTGCCTTATCGTAGTAGGCGAGGCCGATTTCCGTCGGGCTGACGCGGCGCGTGGTTCGGTTCAACAGTCGCGCGCCCAGCCGGGTTTCCAGCGCGGCGACATGTTTAGAGACGGCTGATTTGGATAGCCCAACGCGCCGGGCGGCTTCGGTGAACCCGCCCAATTCCACGACACGCGCGAAAGCCTCCATTTCAGTCAGTCGGTCCATTGTGTCTTCTAAAGATCAAAACCCAGCATTTGCTAGTAAGTTGTTTTCGAAAACGCACGCCCATGCCAGCGAAATATTGGGACGACCTGTCGCCGATGTGCATAAAACGTCATGACTAATTGCCAGAATCCTAACAGTCTTCGGGAACGAAGTGCGAACGTCACGCCCTTCGGGTTCAATGCGTTAACTAGTTTTCTCTTCAGCGAACGGTGAAAATGGGGTGTGCTGGGGCTTGCGTTGTTGAAAATCACCTGTTTAGGTTCCTTGGCGTTGGGAGGAAACGCCAAAGAAATAAAGGAGCCAGCCGGAATGGCAGTTGGATCGGCTGCAGAAGCCTTTGTGGCGTTTGAACGCGTGCAAAAGAGTTACGACGGCGAAACGCTGGTCGTGAAAGATTTGAACCTGGCCATCGGAAAGGGCGAGTTTCTGACAATGTTGGGGCCGTCTGGGTCCGGCAAAACCACCTGCTTGATGATGCTCGCCGGCTTTGAAACCGCGACGCATGGCGAAATCCGTCTGGATGGTCGCCCGATCAACAACATCCCGCCGCATAAGCGCGGCATCGGGATGGTGTTTCAGAACTACGCATTGTTCCCGCACATGACTGTGGCTGAAAACCTCGCTTTTCCTCTTGAGGTGCGCAAGATGGGCAAGGCCGACGTGGAGGCGAAAGTTCGCAAAGTTCTGGACATGGTCCAGATGGGCGAATTTGGTAGGCGGCGTCCCGCTCAGCTTTCCGGCGGTCAGCAACAGCGCATCGCCCTGGCGCGCGCGCTAGTCTTTGATGCGGAACTGGTGCTGATGGACGAACCGCTTGGCGCGCTCGACAAGCAGCTGCGTGAACACATGCAGTATGAAATCAAGCACATTCACGAACAGCTCGGCGTCACTGTGGTCTACGTGACCCACGACCAGTCGGAAGCGTTGACCATGTCGGATCGGATTGCTGTCTTTAACGACGGCGTGATCCAGCAGCTTGCAGGGCCGGCAGAATTGTATGAGCGGCCCGAAAACGCCTTTGTCGCACAGTTCATCGGCGAGAATAACACGCTGAGCGCCAAGGTTTCAGAGGTTAATGGCGACATCGCCACAGTTGTTTTTGCAGACGGCCAGATCAGTAAGGCGCTGGCGGTCGATTGTGGCCCGGCAGGTTCGGATACGATCTTGTCGATCCGGCCTGAGCGTGTGCGCCTGGGCGATTCAAGCGCAGGCATCGCTGCCACTGTGGAAGAGCTGATATATCTTGGCGATCACATCCGCTGCCGGATGAACGTCCACGAAAACGACCAGTTTGTGGTCAAGGTGCCGAACGCGGGCGATTCAACCGCTCTGAAGGTGGGCGAAGAAGTGCATGTGCATTGGGAAACCTCTGACTGCCGCGCCCTCTGATCAAAGATACCCGATCCGAACGCTTCCCGCGGCGCGGGTCGGGGCAGATAAACACGGGAAACAACTGTTAAACTAGGAGAGAAGAATGAAACTCAAAACAGTTCTGCTGGCCACCGCCGCAGCAACCATGTTCGCTGGCGCGGCAAGCGCAGCGGGCTCCATCACCGCAGTCTCTTGGGGCGGCGCTTACACCAAGTCGCAGGTTGAAGCCTACCACAAGCCGTGGACCGCCAGCACCGGCAACACCGTTGTGTCCGAAGACTATTCGGGCGGTCTGGCAGAAGTTAAGGCGCAGGTCGACGCAGGCAACGTGACCTGGGACATCATCGACGTTGAACTGGCTGACGCGGTTCGCGGTTGTGACGAAGGCCTGTTCGAAGAAATCGACGCTTCGGCCCTGCCAGCAGGTTCCGACGGCACCCCAGCGACCGAAGACTTCATTCCTGGAGCAATCACCGACTGTGCAGTTGCAAACATCGTCTGGTCGACGATCTTCGCTTACGACAGCTCGAAAATTGCGAATGGTCCAACCACCATCGCTGACTTCTACGACCTGGAAAAATTCCCAGGCAAGCGCGGCATGCGCAAAACGCCAAAAGCCAACCTTGAGATGGCTCTGATGGCTGACGGCGTGCCAGGCGACGAAGTTTATGCAATGCTGGAAACGCCAGAAGGCATCGACCGCGCATTCGCTAAAATGGACACCATCAAAGACAGCGTTGTCTGGTGGGAAGCTGGCGCGCAGCCTCCACAGCTGCTGGCTGACGGCGAAGTTGCAATGACGACTGCTTACAACGGCCGTATCTTCAACGCTGTCGCGTCGGAAGAAAAGCCGTTCGAAATCGTCTGGGACAGCCAGATCTTCGCGCTGGACCTCTGGGCAATCGTAAAAGGCGCGCCGAACAAAGACCTCGCGATGGACTTCCTGAAATTCTCGACCGCGACCGAACAGCTGGCCGCACAGGCTTCGTGGATCTCTTACGGCCCAGCCCGTAAGTCTTCGGCGCCATTCGTGACCACGTTCCACAACAACCCGAACCTGGAAATGGGTCCACAGATGCCGACGGCTCCGGACAACTTCAAGACTGCTTTGTCTTCGGACTTCGAATTCTGGGCGGACAATCAGGACGAGCTGAACGAGCGTTTCAACGCTTGGCTGGCCAACTGATCTGACGACACGCGGGGTGCGCCAATCCGGCGCGCCTCGTACTTTTATCGGGGCTTCTGATGACTGACACTTCACAGCCGCTTATGGCCGCAGACGGCACGCGGCTGAAACGAAAGCTGGCGCAGTCGCTGTTTCGCCAAAGAACGCGCGCGTTTGGCCTAACGCTTCCGCTTCTGGCGTTCATCGTCATTTTCTTTGTTGTTCCGATCATCTCATTCCTGACGCAGTCGGCCTACGAGCCGCGGTTCTCTGACCTCATGCCTGGTACTTCGGCCGCGCTGCAGGATTGGGATCCTGCGACTGAGCCGACTGAAGAAATGGCCGCCGTTCTGGTCGCCGATCTCGTCAAGGCCCGTGAAGAAAAGACCATTGGCAAGGTCGCGACCCGGGTGAACCGCGAAAAGTCCGGCACCCGCAGCCTCTTCACCAAGACCGCACGCCGCGCCGCGAAGATGGAGGCGCCTTTCATGGCCGCCCTGATCGATCGTGACGAGGACTGGGCGGACAAGGAAGTCTGGGGCGCGATGAAGATCGCCAGTCGCGTCTATACTCCCGCCTATTTCGCCGCCGCAGTTGACCTGAAGGTTTTGGCTGACGGCAGCATCGTCGCGCAGGACAAAGTGCGCCAGATCCACGTAACGCTGTTCTGGCGGACGATTGAGATCTCCTTCCTCGTCACTGTCTTCTGCATCATCATTGGCTATCCGGTCGCTTACTTGCTGTCGGTTCTGCCGCTTAGATCATCGAACCTGCTGCTGATCCTTGTCCTTCTGCCGTTCTGGACATCGCTATTGGTTCGAACGACAGCCTGGATCGCAATGTTACAAGCCCAGGGGGTGTTGAACGACTTGTTCGTCGTCTTCGGCATTGCGGCGGATGATGACAGGTTCAGTCTGATCTACAACAAGACCGGCACGCTGATCGCAATGACGCATATTCTGTTGCCGTTCATGATCCTGCCGCTCTATTCCGTGATGAAGACCATTCCGCCGAGTTACGTGCGCGCCGCCAAATCCATGGGTGCGACCGACTGGACAACGTTCTGGCGGATCTATTTCCCGAATTCTGTGC
>CBFHXH010000066.1:13819-18853 GCA_965659735.1 uncultured Pikeienuella sp. | reverse complement strand
AAGGCGATGTTTACTGCCTAGACTGCAAGATGAACTTCGACAGTAACGCGCTGTACCGTCGCCCTGAAATCATGGCGTTGCGCGACGAGACTGAAGAAGATCCCAAGGAACTTCAGGCGTCGAAATTCGACCTGAACTACATCGCGCTGGACGGTGAGATCGGCTGCATGGTCAACGGCGCGGGCCTGGCCATGGCGACGATGGACATCATCAAGCTTTACGGGTCTGAGCCTGCAAACTTCCTAGACGTCGGCGGCGGTGCCACCAAGGAAAAAGTGACTGAGGCGTTCAAGATCATCACTTCTGACCCAAACGTCAAAGGCATCCTGGTCAACATTTTCGGCGGCATCATGCGCTGCGACGTCATCGCCGAAGGCGTGGTTGCCGCGGTGAAGGAAGTTGGCCTTGAAGTTCCGCTCGTCGTCCGACTGGAAGGCACGAATGTCGAGCTGGGCAAAGAAATCATCGCAAATTCTGGCCTCAACGTCGTCGCAGGCGACGATTTAGGCGACGCGGCGAAGAAAATCGTCGCTGCGGTTAAGAGCTGAGGGGCAGAACAATGGCTGTACTTATTGACGAAAACACCAAAGTGATCTGTCAGGGCCTTACCGGCTCGCAGGGCACGTTCCACTCAGAACAGGCTGTGGCTTACGGCACCAAAATGGTCGGCGGGGTGACGCCGGGCAAAGGTGGCACCACTCATATCGGCCTGCCGATCTTTGACAGCGTTGGTCAGGCGAAATCGGAAACTGACGCCAACGCCTCCGTGATCTATGTGCCGCCGCCATTCGCCGGCGACGCCATTCTGGAAGCCATCGACGCAGGGATTGAGCTGATCGTCTGCATCACCGAAGGCATCCCGGTGATGGACATGATGAAGGTCAAGCGGGCGCTTGAAGGTTCCGGCTCCAAACTGATTGGCCCGAACTGCCCTGGCGTGATCACGCCGGACGCTTGCAAGATCGGCATCATGCCGGGCCATATTCACCGTCGCGGATCTGTCGGCATCGTGTCGCGTTCGGGCACGCTGACTTATGAAGCGGTTGGCCAGACGACGGCTGCTGGCTTGGGTCAATCGACCTGCATCGGCATCGGCGGCGACCCGATCAAGGGCTTTGAGTTCATCGACGCGCTGGACCTGTTGCTGAACGACGAAGAAACCGAAAGCATCATCATGATTGGCGAAATCGGCGGTTCGGCCGAAGAGGACGCAGCTGAATTCCTGAACAACCACCCGATCAAGAAACCCACGGCTGGTTTCATCGCCGGGCGTACGGCCCCTCCGGGTCGCCGCATGGGTCATGCGGGCGCGATCATTTCGGGCGGCAAAGGCGGCGCGGAAGACAAGATAGCGGCCATGTCCGGCGCAGGCATCGTGATGGCTGATAGCCCGGCGACGCTGGGCGAAGCTGTGTTGAAAGCGATGGGCCGCTAGGCCCAGAACCGGCGGGTGGCGGCATGAGTTCCCAGATGCTCTATCTGAAGCACAAGCTGTCCACCTCAGCCGCCGCGCCGACGCTATCCAGCATCCGCTCTCTTCTGCATTCGCGGCGTTTATGGTTGAACCCCGAATTGGGGGTGCTGTTTGGTGAAGAACGGCTGATAAACAAACATATTTCCGCCCTGATCGCGAAGGGCGACCTTTGCGTCGATGTTGGCGGGCATATCGGGTCGATGTCGGGGATGCTGCGGAACCACGCTGGCGAGGGCAACCTTACAATTGTTGAGGCGAGCCCGACCAAGGCCGCCTGGCTCAGATCAGCTTTTTCCAAGGCATCTGTGCATGTTGTCGCGGTGTCGGACACCCCGGGCGAGATCGAGTTTTTTGAAGACAGCGCCCGCCCCGGGTTCAGTTCTGTCATCAAGGACCGCGTCACGAGCGGAGCCACGGGGCAAACAGTGCCGTGTGTCGTTCTTGACGATATTCTACCGTGCGATCCTGGCCCCTCGTTCATCAAGATCGACATCGAAGGGTTCGAATACCCTGCGCTGGTCGGCGCGACCGAGACAATCAAGATAAGCAAGCCGACGATCCTGTTCGAAGCGGGGCCGAACCACGAGGCGGCGAACACGCCGTCCACTTCTGAAAACCTGTTTCAGCGGTTCGATGAAGCTCCGGGTTACCGGATCTTTTCGCCCTTTCAGTTGGAACACAAACGGGCGCCGCACACATTCGCATCCTTTGTTGAATGTCGGCTGTACCCGTTCTGTCCTTTAACTTTTTTGCGATTCCCAAAAGTCGGCCCTTGCCGTGGGAAGCCGCAGAGGGCGCAGCCGAATGATCGGCGCGCAATCAACCATGGGAGCCATCGCCAATGACTGAACAGTCGCCGAACGAGCTTTTCCAGAACTCCTCCTTCCTACAGGGGCACAACGCTCAGTACGTGGAACAGCTTTATGCCCGCTATGCGAATGATCCGCATGCGGTCGATGAAAGCTGGCGCGCATTTTTCGAAAACATGGGTGGCGAAACCCCGCAAGGCCCGTCATGGGCGCGGCCCGACTGGCCGCCGACCCCCGATGGCGAACTGGTCGCTGCGCTGGATGGTCAGTGGCGGGAAGACATCGACCCGAAAGCTTCGGGCGACAAGATCAAGGCCAAGGCGCTGGAAAAGGGCGCTTCGGTCACTGAGGAACAGGTCCGCCAGGCGGTTTTGGACAGTGTCCGCGCCATCATGCTGATCCGCGCCTATCGCATCAGGGGGCATCTGGCGGCTGATCTTGATCCTTTGAAGCTGACTGATCAGGTCCCGCATCCTGAGCTTGATCCGGCCTCCTACGGGTTCGCGCCCGAGGATATGAACCGCCCGATCTTCCTCGACAATGTGCTTGGACTGGAAATGGCGACGATGACGGAAATCGTCGCCATCGTCAAGCGGACGTATTGTGGCACGTTCGCGTTGCAGTACATGCACATCTCAAACGCGGATGAAAGCGGCTGGCTGAAAGAGCGGATCGAAGGCTACGGCAAGGAAATCGCATTCACCCAGATGGGCCGCAAGGCGATCCTGCGCAAACTGGTCGAATCCGAAGGGTTCGAGAAGTTCCTCGGTGTCAAATATCTCGGCACCAAGCGGTTTGGTCTGGATGGCGGCGAAGCGCTGATCCCGGCGATGGAGCAGATCATCAAGCGCGGCGGCGCGATGGGCGTGAAGGACATCATCGTCGGCATGCCGCATCGCGGGCGTCTGAACATCCTCGCCAACGTTATGGGCAAACCTTACAAGGCGATTTTCAACGAATTTCAGGGCGGCAGCTTCAAGCCCGACAGCGTCGAAGGGTCGGGGGATGTGAAATACCATCTTGGCGCATCTTCGGACCGGGAGTTTGACGGCAATACCGTGCATCTCAGCCTGACCGCCAATCCCTCGCATCTGGAGGCCGTGAACCCGGTTGTTTTGGGCAAGGCGCGGGCCAAGCAGCAACAGCTGGGCGATATTGACCGCACGGCGGTTCTGCCGATCCTGCTACACGGCGACGCCGCCTTTGCGGGGCAGGGCGTGGTCGCGGAATGCTTTGGTCTGTCAGGGCTGAAGGGACACAAGACGGGCGGCACGATCCACCTGATCGTGAACAACCAGATCGGCTTCACGACATCGCCGCACAACTCTCGCTCGTCGCCGTACCCGACCGATATTGCGCTGATGGTTGAGGCGCCGATTTTCCACGTCAACGGCGACGACCCGGAGGCCGTGGTGCACGCCGCGCGGGTCGCGACCGAGTTCCGGCAGAAATTCCATAAGGACGTTGTCCTCGACATCTTCTGTTATCGCCGCTTTGGCCATAACGAAGGCGACGAGCCTATGTTCACCCAGCCGTCGATGTATCGTGAGATCAAAAAGCACAAAACGACGCTGCAGCTATACTCCGAAAAGCTGGTCGCCGACGGCCTGATCGACGAAGGTGAAGTCGACGACATGAAGGCCGCGTTCCAGGCCGAACTGAACGAAGAATTCGAAACAGGTAAAGTCTATCGTCCGAATAAGGCCGACTGGTTGGATGGCCGCTGGTCGCATCTGAATACGGCGCAGGGCGAATACCAGCGCGGCACGACCCATGCGGATACTGATGTTCTGCATGAAGTCGGCCGGGCGCTGTCCTACGTGCCGGAAGGCTTCACGCCCCACAAAACCGTGCAGCGCATTCTCGACGCCAAGAAAGAGATGTTTGAAACCGGCAAAGGCTTAGACTGGGCGACGGCGGAGGCGCTGGCCTTTGGCACCCTTCTGACCGAAGGCTATCCGGTGCGCCTGTCCGGTCAGGACTGTACGCGCGGCACGTTCAGCCAGCGCCATTCCGGCATCATCGACCAGAACACTGAGGGGCGGCACTATCCGCTGAACTTCATTCGCGACGGTCAGGCCGAATATGATGTGATCGACAGCATGCTGTCCGAATACGCCGTTTTGGGTTTTGAGTACGGCTACACGCTGGCTGAACCAAATGGCTTGACGCTGTGGGAGGCGCAGTTTGGCGACTTCGCCAACGGCGCGCAGATCATGATCGACCAGTTCGTCTGTCCAGGCGAACGGAAATGGCTGCGCATGTCAGGCCTCGTGATGTTGCTGCCGCACGGCTATGAAGGGCAGGGGCCTGAACACTCCTCCGCCCGGATCGAACGGTTCCTGCAGCTTTCGGCGGAGGACAACTGGATCGTCGCGAACTGCACGACGCCGGCGAACTATTTTCACATTCTGCGCCGGCAGATGCACCGTGATTTCCGCAAGCCGCTGATCTTGTTCACACCGAAATCGCTGCTGCGCCATAAATGCTGCGTTTCGACGTTGGAGGAGATGGGCCCAGGGTCTTCCTTCCACCGCATCCTGTGGGATGACGCTGAAATGGGCACGTCCGACACCAAGCTGAAGAAGGACGACAAGATCAAGCGCGTGGTCATGTGTTCGGGCAAGGTCTACTACGACCTGCTGGAAGCGCGCGACGAACAGGGTCTGGACGATGTCTATATCCTGCGTCTGGAACAGCTTTACCCGTTCCCCGCGCTCAGCCTGACCAAGGAACTGAACCGCTTCAAGA
>CBFHXH010000066.1:0-13809 GCA_965659735.1 uncultured Pikeienuella sp. | reverse complement strand
AGGAAGAACCCAAGAACCAGGGGCCGTGGTCGCATATCGAACCCAATATCGAATGGGTTCTGGAACGCATCGGCGCCAAGTATGGCCGCGCCAAATACGCGGGCCGCAACGCCGCCGCTTCGCCGGCGACCGGTCTGGCCGCGCAGCACAAACATGAACAGAAAACCCTGGTCAACGACGCGTTGACCGGCTGAGGGGACAGATAAATGTCTATGGAAATCCGCGTGCCCGTCTTGGGCGAAAGCGTCATCGAAGCGACCGTCGCCCAGTGGATGAAAAAGCCCGGCGACGCCGTCGCGGCTGAAGAAATCATCTGCGAACTGGAAACAGACAAAGTGTCTGTCGAAGTTCCGGCGCCCGCCGCCGGCGTGATGGGTGAGATCGTCACGGCGGAAGGCGCGACCGTTGAAATCGGCGCCTTGCTTGCGACCATGACAGCAGGCGACGCGCCAGCCGCGGCGCCTGCGTCCAAGGACGAAGCCGCCGCTGCGCCCGCTGCCGCCGGGGACGGGATGGTCGACGTGATGGTCCCGGTTCTGGGCGAAAGCGTCACCGAAGCCACGGTTGGCGAATACCTGAAGCAGGCCGGTGCCGCCGTCGCTGCGGATGAAATCCTGGTTGAACTGGAGACCGACAAGGTCGCCATCGAAGTGCCTTCGCCCGTCGCAGGCGTGATCGAAGAGATTGTCTCAGCCGCCGGATCCGTCGTCGGGCTCGATGCCGTGCTGCTGCGCATCAAGGAAGGCGCTGGCGCGTCTACGCCGCCCAAGGCCGCCGAGGCGACCAAGGCGGAAACGCCCGCTCCGGCCCTTGCTGCGGCGGCTGGTGCCGTCAAGTCGAAATCAGAGGTTTTGGCCGACGCGGCCAAAGGTGTCGCTGCGCCAACGGCCCCTGTCGCTATGGCGCCGGTCGGCGCCGCCCCGGCACAGGCGCCCCGCGCGCCTGTGTCCGCCGAAGATGCGGCCCGCGAAGAACGGGTGAAGATGACCCGCCTCCGCCAGACGATCGCACGCCGCCTGAAGGACGCGCAGAACACCGCTGCGATGCTAACCACCTACAACGAGGTGGACATGAGCGCTGTTATGGACCTCAGGAACGAATACAAGGACCAGTTCCAGGAGAAGCATGGCGTCAAGCTGGGCTTCATGTCCTTCTTCGCAAAGGCGTGCATCCATGCCCTGCACGAAGTGCCGGATGTGAACGCGGAAATCGACGGCACGGACATCGTCTACAAGAACTTCGCTCATCTCGGCATCGCCGTCGGCACGCCGACGGGCCTGGTTGTCCCTGTGCTGCGCAACGCACATGACATGTCTTTTGCGGCAATCGAAAAGGGCATCTCGGCGCTTGGCGTGAAGGCCCGCGATGGCAAGCTCAGTATGGCTGACATGCAGGGTGGCACGTTCACCATTTCGAACGGCGGCGTCTATGGCTCGCTGATGTCATCGCCGATCCTGAACCCGCCGCAGTCAGGCATTCTGGGCATGCACAAGATTCAGGACCGACCCATGGTGGTCGGCGGTGAGATCGTGATCCGCCCGATGATGTACCTAGCGCTGTCCTATGACCACCGTATCGTCGACGGCAAAGGCGCCGTGACCTTCCTGGTGAGGGTGAAAGAAGCGCTTGAGGATCCGCGCAGGCTGTTGATGGATCTCTGATGTCTGATGACTGGCCAAACCCCGACGCACGGGTTGATGTGCCAGCATCTCTGGCGTCGATGCCCTTCGCTAAGGCACTGGGCGTCGAGGTCATCTCTGTCGAACGCGGATCAGTGACGCTGGAGGCGCCGCTGACCCCTGCATTCGAAGCGCCGCCGGGCGGGTTCGCCGCCAGTTCAGTCGGCGCATTGGGGGACATGGCCGCGATGACGTCCATCGCGACCGAATTGCCAAAGGGCCGTTTCGTGACGACGCTCGACTTTACGGTAAAGATGCTTGGCCTGTCACAGGGTGCACGCCTGCGCGCGGTTGGCAAGTCGTTGCAGGTGGGCGGGACCACCGCGGTTGGTTCGGCTGAGGTTTATATCGTCGATGGCGAAAACCTTCGTTCTTGCGGAACAGTCCTGGCCACAGGGCGGGTGATCGGGCAGATGGCATGATGACCCCTGAACTCACCGCCCTGGCGCTCGCCGCCCTTCTGCAATACGTCCAGTTCGTGCTGATGGCGGTGCCGCTGAATATCCAGCTGGGCCCAGAAAAAACCACTGGTCCGCGCGATGAGGGGCTGGAGCCAAAGGGCGTGCCGGGCAGGCTTTACCGCGCCATGAACAACCATTTTGAGGCGCTGATCCTGTTCACCATCGCGGTGGTGGTGATGACGCTGGGCGGCCAGTCGACCGACTTTACCGCGAACTGCGCGTGGGCGTATCTCGTCGCGCGTGTGCTTTACATTCCGGCTTACGCCAGCGGCGTCCCATACATTCGTTCGCTTGTCTGGGCGGTTGGTTTTTTTGCGACGCTGGCGATGTTGATTGCAGCGCTGACATGACCTGGCCAAATCACCATAATCTTGCAGACTGGTGCGCGTTCGACGGTTCAGGCGATGCTGGCTGGCCTGGATGCCGTCACAAATCTGTCGTAACCACCCCCTCAAGCCCAGGTGAAGCTTTGGGCCATAAAAATGAGGGGATCATCATGAGTATGAAGACACTGGGCCTCGGCTCAGCCATTGCGCTTGTTTGCGCGACACCGGCCCTATCGCAAAGTGCGCTGGAAGGGCCTGCGCCGATCAACACCCTGCTGGTTCTGATCGGGGCGTTCCTCGTCATGTGGATGGCGGCGGGGTTCTGCATGCTGGAAACCGGGTTCGTGCGCGCCAAGAACACGGCGATGCAGCTTGCAAAAAACATGGGCGTGTTCTGCTTTGCGTCCATCGGATTCTGGATCATCGGGTATCCGCTGGTCTTTCCGGATGGCGACTGGCTGGCGGCAGGCTTCCTCGGCGACGTCACCAATATCATGGCCAGCACCGGGCCATATGTCGGCGCTGTTCCGGTATCTGCTGATATTCCAGTCGCGCAGGGCGCGTACTTCTTGTTTCAGCTGATGTTCTGTGTCGCGACAGCCTCGATTGTGTCGGGCGCAATCGCCGAACGGGTCAAGCTCTGGCCCTTCCTGATCTTCACGCTGATCCTGACCTCGATCATCTATCCGATCCAGGCGTCATGGGCGTGGGGCGGTGGGTTCCTGGCGGAACTTGGCTTTATGGACCGCGCCGGGTCCGTGATCGTGCACACGGTCGGGGGTTGGACGGTGCTAGCGGGGGTCATCGTGATTGGCCCGCGCTTGGGCAAGTTCAACGATGGGCGCATTCAG
Source organism: uncultured Pikeienuella sp. (assembly GCA_965659735.1). GTDB lineage: Bacteria > Pseudomonadota > Alphaproteobacteria > Rhodobacterales > Rhodobacteraceae > Pikeienuella. The sequence continues at coordinate 10,492 of CBFHXH010000066.1, read as the reverse complement.
CCGATGCCGGCTGCAAACCTTCCGCTGGCGACGCTGGGCGTCTTCGCGCTGTGGCTCGGCTGGTTCGGGTTCAATGGCGCGTCGCACTTCAATGCGGGCACCTTCGACGATATTGCCGCTTTTGGGCGCATCTTCGCCAATACGCCGATGGCGGGCGCAGGCACACAGCTGATCTTTGGCCGGGTCGATCTGACGATGGTGCTGAATGGCACGCTGGCCGGTCTCGTCGCCATCACGGCCGAGGCGTTGCCCCCATCGCTGGGCGGCGCCTTGTTGGTTGGCGGCGTTGGCGGCGCAATTGTCGTGCTGACGGTGCCGTTGATGGAGCGCTTTGGTGTGGACGACGCCGTAGGGGCCATTCCGGTGCACCTATTTGCGGGCGTCTGGGGCGGCGTCGCCGTCGTGCTGAGCAACCCAGAGGCGTCGATTGCGGCGCAGCTGCTGGGGATTGCGGCGGCTGGCGTCGTGGTCCTGCCAACATTGTTCTTCGTCTGGACGCTTCTGCGCATGACCATGGGCGTTCGCCCAACGGTCGAGGAAGAGATCTATGGTCTCGACCTGTCAGAGCTTGCGATGGAGGCCTGCCCGGACTTTGTCGTGCAAGAAACGTAACCTCATCCGGCGCTGCGCATTGGGCGCGGTGCCGACAACCCAAAGGGATTGATCCATGGCGACCTATGATCTCATCGTAATCGGCGGCGGACCCGGCGGCTATGTCTGCGCAATCCGCGCTGCACAGCTGGGCCTGAAGACAGCCTGCGTTGAGGGGCGCGGCGCGCTGGGCGGCACGTGCCTGAATGTGGGCTGCATCCCGTCCAAGGCGTTGCTGCATGCGTCCGAATTGCTGCACGAAGCGCAGCACAATTTCGACACGCTGGGCATTGTCGCCAAGTCTGTTGGCGTCGATCTGCCAAAGATGCATGCGCACAAGGCGGCGACGATCAAGTCGAACACGGACGGGATCGAGTTTCTGTTCAAGAAGAACAAGGTCGATTACATCAAAGGCTGGGGCGAGATTACCGCCCCTGGCAAGGTCAAGGTAGGTGACGACGTGCACGAGGCGAAAAACATCGTCATCGCCACAGGATCTGAGCCTGCGACGCTGCCCTTCCTTGAGGTCGACGAAGAACGCATCGTCACCTCCACCGGCGCGCTGGACCTGCCGAAAGTGCCGAAGAAGCTGGTCGTCATCGGTGGCGGCGTCATTGGGCTGGAGATTGGCTCCGTCTGGGGTCGCCTGGGAGCCGAGGTGACGGTCATCGAATACCTAGATGAGATCACGCCAAGCATGGACATGGAGGTCGCCAAGACCTTCCGCAAGATCCTATCGAAACAGGGCTTCGCCTTTGAAATGGGCGCAGCAGTCACCGGCGTTGAGAAATTGAAGAGCAAGCTCAAGGTCAGCTTCAAGAAACGCAGCGACGACAGCGAGCATCAGATCGACGCTGATGTCGTTCTGGTCGCCACCGGCCGGCACCCCTACACCAGCGGTCTGGGGTTGGAGGCGCTGGGCGTCACTATGGACCGTGGTTTCGTGATGACCGACGCAAACTGGCGCACGAACGTGCCCGGCGTTTACGCCATCGGCGACGTCACCGAAGGTCCGATGTTGGCGCACAAGGCCGAAGACGAAGGGATGGCCGCCGCCGAACAGATTGCCGGCAAGCATGGCCACGTGAACTATGCCGTCATTCCGGGCGTGATCTACACCGCGCCAGAGGTGGCGAATGTCGGCCTGACCGAGGAAGCGCTAAAAGAACAGGGCCGCAAATACAAGGTTGGCAAGTTCCCGTTCATGGGCAACGGACGCGCCAAGGCGAACCTGGTGTCCGAAGGGTTCGTCAAGATGCTGTCGGATGCAGAGACCGGGCAGGTGCTGGGCGCGCATATCATCGGCCCCGCGGCGGGCGACCTGATCCATGAGATTTGCGTCGGCATGGAGATGGGGGCGACGGCACGCGATATCGTCAAGACCTGCCATGCGCATCCGACCTATTCCGAAGCGGTGCGCGAAGCGGCGCTTGCGCTGGGGGATGGGGCAATCCACGCCTAGGCGGTTCCTGGTCGGTCTGGATTAAGCTTGTCAGAAAGCGAGACAGGGCCGTCGATGCGGTTTGCGTTTTCGCCTGTCGGCGAAACCTTGCGGGGCGGATATTTTTGGAACAAAGATGGGGAGGGGAGCGTCGTGCGCCCCTCCCTTTTATTTACTGCGATCGCGCGCGGCGGGCGCGGTACGCGGGCAGGATGATCAATAGGGCGGCGAGGACGAGCAGGCCCATGGTCATCGGGCGTTCCAGCACAAAGCCGACGCCATCATAAAGCTGCATGGAGCGGGCGAAGTTATCCTCCAGCATCGAGCCGAGGATGAAGCCGATCAGCAGCGGCGCAAGCGGGTAGTTGGCGAAGCGCAGGATCGTCGCCGCGACACCCATGCCGACCAATAACAGCAGCTCTGTCTCATTATTCTGGCCGATATAGGCGCCCATCAGCGTGAAGAAGAGGATGAACGGGATCAGGAAATTACGCGGAACCGCCAACACTTTGGCGATGTAGGGGATCAGTGGGAGGTTCAGGATCAGAAGGATGACGTTGCCAAGATACATCGAGATGATGACGGCCCAGAAAATCGACGGATCGTCCACCATGAGGCGCGGGCCGGGCGAGACGTTCAGGGCGATCAGCGCGCCCAGAAGGATCGCCGTGGTGCCGGATCCGGGAATGCCAAGCGTCAGAAGGGGAACGAAAGACCCTGTGCAGGCGGCGTTGTTCGCACTTTCTGGCGCGGCGAGGCCCTTGAGGGAGCCTTTGCCGAATTCAGCCTGTTCCTCACCCTTTGCAATGTTCCGCTCTACCGCATAGCCGAGGAAGGACGCGATGGTGGCGCCCGCGCCGGGGAGGACGCCAATCAGAAAACCCTGGAGCGATTGGCGGCCAATGACAGGAGCGATGGATTTAGCCTCCGCCCCGGTTATGCGTAAATCTTTGATTTCCCACTGATCGCCACCGGCTTCGCCCGACCTCTTTGGGTCGAGCACCAGAAAGATCGCTTCGGGCAGGGCGAACATGGCCATGGCGAGGGTGATGAAGCCAAAGCCTGATTGCAGGTCCATCACGCCCATGGTGAAGCGCGGCATGTTGAACAGCGCGCCTTCGCCGACGGTGGCCATGATCAGGCCGAGGATCGTCATCATCAGGGCCTTGGCGATCTGGCCGGATCCGGCGAAGGCTGCGATGGCGGAAAGACCGACGACCATGAGGGCGAAGTATTCCGCCGAATGGAAAATCAGCGCGACCGAGGCGAGGATGGGCGCGAAGATCATCAGAAGCACCGTGCCGATCGTGCCGCCGCAAAAGGACGAAATGGCGGCGACGGTCAGCGCCTTACCCGCCTTGCCCTGTCGCGCCAGCGGATAGCCGTCGAAACTGGTCGCAACGGTCGAGGCGACACCGGGCGCGTTGATCAGGATCGACGAGGTGGAGCCGCCGAAGATCGCGCCATAATAGACCCCTGCGAGCAGAATGAGGGCGGCGGAGGAGTCGCCGATCCCGATCGCGACGGGGATCATGATGGAAATGATCGACATCGGCCCCAAACCCGGCAGCATGCCGATGAACGTGCCGATCAGGCATCCGCCGATCACCATCAGCAGATTGGTGAGCGAAAAGGCAGTTGACAGGCCGATGAGAATACCTTCGAGCATGGTGCGCCTCTTATCCGAACATGTAAGGAAGCGGGCGCAGGAAGATGCCGAGCACTTTGTCCACCAACCACCAAACCAGGCCTGTCGCCAGACCGGCGACGATGATCATGAGCAACCAGCGCCGTTCCCCCAGAATGGCGGATCCGAGGATCAGGAAAAGCGAGGTGGAGATCAGGAAACCGACGGGCCTGAGCGCCAGCGCATAGATCACCATCAAACCCATCAACAGCGCTGCTTGCCCGATTTTGAAATCGGTCAGGCGGCGATAGTTGATTTCGGCCGCCTCGGCTGTGTGGCCCGATTTTTCGACGCCCAGTAAGATGATAAGCGCGACGACGGCGCCCATGACCGCCAGCGCCTTGGGAAAGGTCGAAGGCCAGATCGGGTTGAATTTCATGAAAGGCGGCAGGCTCGCATCCATAGTGAAGAAGGCCGCATAGCCATAGGCGAGGCAGATGATCAGAAAGATCAGCGCGATCCAACGGTCGAGCGCCATGGCGTCCCCCTTAGAATACGCGCCCGGACCGGCGATCGGGCCGGGCGCGATGGGCCTCAGAGGAAGCCGAGCCGCTTCATCAGGTCGCCGATGACCTGTTCCTGCTTCTCCAGGAAGGTTTTGAAATCATCGCCAGAATTATGGATGTTCACCCAGCCGTTGCGGGCCCGGACGGCTTCCCATTCGGGCGTCTCATACATCTTGGTCAGAGCGTCCTGGTACATCGCCAGTTTGTCCGCTGGCAGACCCGGGACGGCAAAGAAACCGCGCCAGTTGACGAAGGTTGTGTCGATGCCCTGTTCCTTCATCGTCTTGGCGTCGCCATAGGCTGCCACCCGGTCGTCAGAGGTGACGCCGATGATCTTGACTTCGCCGGCGTTCGCCAGATCGACCGCTTCTGAAAAGCCGGTGGATAGCGCCGCGATCTCACCCGACAAAAGGGCCGCCATGGCTTTGCCACCCGCGTCATAGGGAATGTATTTTACCGCCGTGGGATCCTCGCCCGCCGCCTGCATCACCATGGCCGCAACAAGGTGGTCCATGCCGCCCGGAACAGAGCCGCCGCCGATCGCGGTGCCGCGCGGATTGTCTTTGTAGGCCGCCAGAAGGTCGGCCATTGAATTGATCGGGCTGTCCTTGCCCACGACCATAGTGGCGTAATCGCCAATTGTGCCGGAGACCAGTGTAAGGTCGCGGAAGTTATGCGGGAAAACGCCGGTCAGCGAGCGAATGACGATGGGTGTGGAGTTCACCATCAACGTGCCATGCTGGCTGTCGGCGTTTTCAATCAGAAACCCGATCGCCTTGCCGCCGCCGCCGCCAGACATGTTTTCGTAGGAGGCTGATCCAACCAGGCCAGCGCCGGTCAGCGCCTCGCCCGTGCCGCGGGCGGTGCCATCCCAGCCGCCGCCGGCGCCGCCGGGGATCAGAAAGTGGATGCTGTCGACGACCTGATGGCCGGCCGCCATGGCTTGCCCGCCAAGGCCAAGAACCGCCGCTGCGGCGATGGTCATCGCCCAGCGTGTGAAGGTGAGATGTTTCATGGTTTCCTCCGGTTGGAACGCGCCGGTTTGCCCGGCTTGAAGCTAGCTTAAGCGGCAGCGACCGTTCGTCGCCAGCTCAATCAGTCGTCGTTTTCTGCAAACATCACTTCAGTCAGGTCTTGCGACGCCTGTTTCAGAAGGTCGAGGTGGCGCAGCGCGATATCAATGGTCAGGCGCGGCGACGGGCCATGAAAGGCGATGGCGGCGACAAAGCGGCCCTTGCGATCATGGACTGGCGCGGCCAGGGCGACCATCCCCTCCATCAGTTCTTCGCGGTCAAGCGAATAGCCCTGGGCTGCGATTTCGGACAATTCCGCCAGCAGGCTTTCTTGCGTCGCGTGTGAGTTTGGCGTGCGGGCTTCGAGCTTCAACGCGCCGACCAGCTTGCGGCGCTGGGCCGGGGGCAGGCTGGCCAGATAGGTTTTGCCGCTGGCCGTGCAGTGAAACGGGACGACGGCGCCGATGGGCAGCTGGATGCGAAACGCCCAGTCCGTTTCAACCCGGTCGACATAGGTCATACCATTTTCGGTTGGCGCGGCGAAGTTGACGGTCTCGTTAATCGAAGAGCTGATGCGTTGCAGGATCTGGCGGCGCGCCTGGGCGTCGACGCTGTTATGCAGCAACCCGCTTGCCATCTCACGCGCCCTGCGGCCGGGGATCAGCCCCTTTTCCGCATCGCCGCGCGTCAGATACCCTTCGGCTTGAAGCGTTGCGCACAGGCGGTGGATCGTCTGCTTGGGCAACCCGATGCGGCGCCCAAGCTCCGTCGGCGTTATGGGGCTGGTCGTGTCGGCCATCGCCTCAAGGATCAAGAGGGCGCGGAGGTTGGTTGGAATGCGATCTTCTTCGAACAAGGGACATCTGCCTGCATGGAATCATTTGACGCAGCACTATGAGCACATTAGGGTGAAAAATGAAACAAAAAAGTCTCATTAATTGACTTTCTGGGGAAATAAATGGCTAAGAGCGCCAAACAGAACGCCTCAACGGCGTCGTGGCAAGGGATAGTGATCTGTCGGTCGCTGCCTTTGGTGGCATCCTTAAAGGGCGATTTCGCAGCATGATGGGGATTGATGGTGCCTTGATGGCCGACATCGCAGCCATCATCTGGCTGGATCTGGTCCTTTCCGGCGATAATGCGCTGGTGATTGGTATGGCTGCGGCGACGCTGGCGCCCCATCTGCAACGCAAGGCCATTCTTTTTGGCATGGTGCTGGCGACGGTAATCCGGATCGCATCGGCGCTGGTTGCGACATACCTTTACGAAATTCCCTGGATCCGCTTTTTCGGCGGGGTCGCCCTGATCTGGGTGGCGTGGAAGCTGTATCAGGAAGCGCGCGCACTGACGAAGCATGGTTCGGCCGAAGAACAGAACTTTATGGACGAGGCGGGCGAGGCGACGGGGGCCACCGACCGCAAATCGATCATGAAGGCGTTGATCACGATCACGATCGCCGATGTATCGATGTCGATTGACAACGTTCTGGCTGTTGCTGGCATCGCCCATGACAACCGCGCCTTGCTGATCTTTGGCCTGGTACTGTCGATCGCGCTGATGGCGTTCTTCGCCACATTTATTTGCCGCGTGATGGTGAAACATCCTTGGATTTCTTACATCGGCGTGCTCGTCTTGCTGTTCGTCGCCGGTGAGATGATCCATGGCAGTTACGAAGATATGGCGCTGGCCATGGGATTTGACCTGAGTGGGTTGAAGTTCTGACCGCAAGGTCGGGAAGCAGAAGAAACGAAGCAGTTTGAAGACCAGTGGCGGCTGAGGCCGCCCTCAAGACCAAGATCCGCGAAAGGCGGGCGAACATCAACGAACCTACGCCAAGGGAGGATATCATGGCTGGTTTTAAGACACTTATCGCAGGTGCTGCTGTTGCAGCGGTTGCAGCGGGCTCGGCCTTCGCCGAAACCACAATCCGCATTCAGTCGGTGATCTCGGCGAAAGCTGACGAAGTCACCATGCTGCAGGCATTCGCGGACGATGTGACCGCGCTGACCAACGGCTCGCTGAAATTCGAAATTCTGCCCGCAGGCGCAGTTGTCGGCGTTCGTGAAACGCTCGACGCCGTTGACAAGGGTCTGATTGAAGGCGGCTTTGCCTGGACTCATTACTGGGGCGGTAAGCACCCGGCGGCAAACCTGTTCGGCGCACCGATTGCTGGCGCTGGCGTTGGCCTTGATAACATCGCGTTCCTCAGCTGGTTCCAGTATGGTGGCGGTAAAGAGCTGTACGACCGCCTTTGGGACGAAATGGGCGTGAACGTCAAAGGCTTCATGCTGCAGCCAGTTGGCCCAGAGGCCCTCGGCTGGTTCCCAGAGCCGATTGCTTCCATGGACGACTTCCGCAAACTGCGCTTCCGCGCCCCTCCGGGCATGGTTGGTAAAGCCTACTCCGACATCGGCGTTGCAGCTGTCGCAATGGGCGGCGGCGACATCCTGCCGGCGCTGGAAAAAGGCACAATCGACGCAGCTGAATGGTGCTGCCCGAAGCCTGACTCTGTCTTTGGCTTCCAGAAAGTTCTGAAGCACTACTACCTTCAGGGTCTGCATCAGGTCGTTGTTAACGCCGACATCTACATCAATGGCGATGTCTATGACGGTCTGACCGATCACGAGAAGAAAGCCCTCGAAGTTGCGGCTAACGCATCGCTGTCCAAGTCGATGTCCTACCGCATCTACGAAAACGGCAAGGCTCTGAAAGACCTGACCGAGAACCACGGCGTTCAGCTGCATGACACTCCTGCCGACTACTTCGGCGAGTACATGAATGCTGCCCGCACCTCGCTGGAAGCCGCTGCGGCCGACAACGAGTTCTTCGCTGAAGTCTGGGCCAGCCAGACTGAGTTCGCGAAAATCGCGGTTCCGTTCTGGTCCGGCGCTCAGGCGTCGAACGCAGGTCTCGGCAAGGCGTTTGCCGACACTCTGAAGTAAGCTGAAATTGGAGCCGGGCCTCATTTGGGGCCCGGCGTTCATTCTTGGTATTTTGGCAAGCGGCCGATGCGGGCACCTTGCCAAAATATCATACCCGGAGGACGGAGCCGCAAAATGCGGCCAGAGGGTGGGGAGGATGCGACCATGGCCGAGGAAGTGAAACCAGGTGAGCTGGACATCACCGACGAGTTGATCGCGGAGCGCCGCGCAGAAAAGCCGGGTGAAACCCCTGAGGATATGACTCCCTGGCAACGCCCGATCACCGCCACGATCGACGTGATCAACAACTGGGCCGGGCGTATCATCTGCCTTCTCTTGATTCCCCTAATCGGCGTTACTGTGTTCGAGGTTGTCTCGCGCAAGGCCTTCGCCGTCCTCGCTTCCAATGACCTCGACGGCCTGGCGCGCGATCTTGGACTTGGCCCTACGCTGTGGGTCTATGACGTCAGCCGGATGACGGGCGGCGTCCTGTTCATGGCCGCTGCAGGCTATGCGCTGATGCGCGGCGTGCACATTCGCGCTGACTTTATCTACCGTAACTGGTCGCCGAAAACGCAGGCGACTGTCGACGCCACGATGTACCTCGCCTTCTATTTCCCGGCGATGCTGTTCTTTTTCTGGACGTCGCTCGACTACTTCATCGATGCAATCAACCCCCGAAATGGATTTGCCGTAAACGGGTGGGAGCGTCTGTCGGACACGGCGTGGGAGCCGCTTGCCGCCCCCGCACGCCTCACCATGCCGCTGGGCGCGTTCCTGCTGCTGCTTCAGGGCTTCCCGGAACTGTTCCGCGCCTTCCACCAGATGGGGAAAGAGCGGGAACGGATTTTCCTCCGCATTCTGCCCTTCTACTTCATGGGCCTTGCGGCGGTGTTCACCGGCGTCTTCTTTGAAGACGTCCTGCCACTGGGCGACTGGTGGTCGTCGATCATTGGCACGACCGGGCTGACCAGCATCGACAAGCCAACCATTGGCCTTCTGATGCTCGGCGCAATGCTGTTCTCGATTTTCGTCGGCTTCCCGATCTCGTTTACGCTGATCTTCCTCGCCTTTGTCTTCGGATCGTGGGGTGCGGGTTCGGCGCTGACCTTCTTCCTCCAGACGCTGCAGACCAACGCGGTGATGCTGGATGATCAACTCGTCGCTGTGCCGCTCTTCACCTTCATGGGCATCATGATGGAGCAGGCGGGCCTGATGGAGCGTCTGTTCCGCGCCGTTCAGCTTATGATGAGCCGGACACGCGGTGCGCTGTACATCGCCGTTCTCTTCGTCTCGATGATCTTCGCCGCGGCGACTGGGATCGTCGGCGCATCGGTCACGATCCTCGGGATCATGGCGGGCCGGACGATGATCAAGTCGGGCTATAACACCAAGCTTTCCGCCGGCGCGATCACTGCGGGCGGCACGCTGGGCATTCTGATCCCGCCGTCGATCATGCTGATCGTCATGGGTCCGGTGCTGGAGGTTCCGGTGACGGACCTCTTCCGCGCTGCGATCATCCCCGGCATCATGCTGGCGCTTTTGTACATCGCTTATTCGCTAGGCCGCTGCTGGCTCAACAAGGACCTTGGTCCGATTCTTCCGCCAGATGAGCAGCCGGACACATCGCCCTTCTACTTCCTCGAAGTGTGTCTGGTGATGTTCGCCCTGGTCGTCCTAGTCTGGCTGGCCGCCGCAGGCGCGAATGGCGATCTGGCGATCTTCCCGCTGGCGGGCCTGATCCTGCCAGTAGGCTGGGTCGGTGTGATGTTTGGTGTCTACAGCTGGTCGCGTAAGGCGAAACCGGGCGGGCTCTACTTCTCAGACCTCTGGTACGAGTTCTTCATGGGCCTCGTGCCGCCAACCGTGCTGATAGCCTTTGCGCTGGGTTCAATCCTCGCAGGCTGGGCGACCCCGGCAGAGGCTGCGGCTTGCGGCGCCTTCGGCTCCATGCTGCTGTCGATCGCGTACCGCAAGTTCACGCTGTCGGGCCTGTACGATGCGCTGATCAAGACGCTTGAGCTGACGGTGCTGGTCATGTTCCTGGTCGCCGCATCGAACTTCTTTGGCGCAGTCTTCTCGAACCTCGGCACGCCGAAGATGATGACCGAGGTGTTGCTGTCGATGGATCTGTCGACGGTGATGACGCTGATCCTAGTCATGGCCCTGATCTTCCTCCTGGGCTGGCCGCTGGAATGGGTGCCGATCGTCCTGATCATCGTGCCCATCATGGTCCCGCTGCTGGTGGAACTGAACGTCAACCTGACATGGTTCGCCATCCTCGTCGCAGTCAACCTGCAGACAGCCTGGCTCAGCCCACCCGTGGCGCTATC
>CBFHXH010000065.1:0-18949 GCA_965659735.1 uncultured Pikeienuella sp. | reverse complement strand
ACTCAGGATGGCGGAACGAGGCGACGGGCCCACCGCCGGGTTCGTTTACCTGCCAGATTCTGTGGTCAGCCTCGAACGATATCCAGAGCGAACCTAGGACGGGGTCACGGGTCAGATCCTCGGCGTCGATGCCGCCGCCCTGCAACCGGTCGCCATTTCCGTCGACCATTGGCGTCAGGCGAACGTTCGTTACGCCCTTCAGGTGACCTTCCTGCAGATCCAGATCGAGATTGACCCAGTTGGCGCGGTCAGTGACCGCCAGAAACGCACCCGGACCCAAGCGGACGAGGCCGGATAGGCCACCAAACCCCTTGACCGGTGGAGAGATTGCGAAGGCACCGCGAAACTCAACCGGTCCATCAGCGGGAACGTCGAACGTCATCTCAGCAACCCGGGGGCGCAGCCCCTCCGCCATGACAAACAGCGGTGCTGCGACCAGCGCCACAAAGATGCTGAGACTTAGGCGGGAACGGAGGATCATTGCGCTGCGAGAACCCCTTCGCAGGCCTGTGGCAGGTCGGCCAGACGCAGCGCCCTGCGCGGCTGTTTCTTTGGCGCACTCGGGTCAGGTTTGGGATTTCGCGCCTCGTCCGAGAACCACCAGGCGAGGGTCGCGTCGCACCCATCGCCTGCAGGCGGCGGCGCCTGATCGAAGCAGCCAAATGCTCCTTTCGGGCAGTTCAGGCGCACGTGGAAATGGGCGTTATGCCCCCACCAGGGTCGGATTTTCCTGAGCCAGTCTCGATCCGCGCCCGCCTTCTGGCACAGCTGATCCTTGATCGCGGCATGGACAAAAATACGCGCGACCGCAGGGTCGGTTGCGGCCGCCTCCAAGACCTCGCCATGCTGCCGCGTCCAGCGATTGTTCACCGCCATGTGGTCGCCGGTTGTCACAGTGAAACTGCCAATCTTTTCGCGTTCCTTCCGGCTGAGTTCACGCGCATAGCCAGGGCGCATCCAGATGTCGGCGTCCAGCCCGATCTGATGGGATCGATGGCCCGACGTCATTGGCCCGCCGCGGGGCTGGGACAGATCACCGACCAACAGGCCATCCCACCCAATCCCCTGCGACGCGCCGCCGAGGCGAGCGATGAAGGCGATCAGCTCAGGGTGGCCCCAGTTACGGTTCCGCGACAGGCGCATCGCCTGCCAGCTTTCCCCGGTCTCAGCCAGTTTAGCGCCCCCGGCCAGACACCCCTTGGCGTAGGACCCGTGAGGCGCTGACACCTGAGGCGACGCGTCCTTGGCGGCGCCAAAACGGTATTTCACAGGCTCGGCCGCCGCCGAGACGGCGAGGATCAGAGCGATGAAGAGGCTAAGTGCGCGCATGGGCGTCTCCCTATCAGGGTCAGGGCAAAGGCACCATGACCTTCGGCGGCCAGCTTCCTCAGATTCCCATAACAGGGCCACGGATTTTTCACAAACATGTCACAAAATTCATGCTAGATCGAGTTTCAAGGATGGGAGCCGAGCATGCAGGACATCTGGGACGCGTTAGCCAAGCGCGGCGGCGAAGAATACGGCGGCGAGGCCGTCACGCAGTTGGAACACGGCCTGCAATGCGCCACTTTCGCCGAAAACGAGGATGCCACCGACGCCCTGATCACGGCCGCGCTGCTGCATGACGTCGGCCATATGATCGACATGCCGGAAGGTGAGACGATCGAAAGCCTTGCGGATGTCGGCATCGACGCCGTGCATGAAGAGGTCGCAGCGGACTATCTGAGCCACTGGTTCGGCGACGCTGTTCTTTGGCCCATCCGTCACCACGTCGCCGCCAAGCGATATCTGTGCCTGCGCAAGCCCGGCTATATGGACGAACTTTCGCCTGCGTCAGTCAAATCGCTGGCCCTTCAGGGCGGCGTCTTCTCCGATGAGGAAGCAGACGACTGGCTAAAACAGCCCTTCGCGCGTGAAGGCGTGCGCCTAAGGATTTGGGACGATATGGCCAAGGACCCTGAGATGAAGACCCCGCCGCTGGAGCACTTTATCGAAATCGCGGAACGGGTGCGAAACGCCTGAAGGTTTCACGCGTGAAACCATTGATAACTTACTGATAAATTCAAATTTTAATAGTTCACCAACAACTGAACCACGGGTGGTTTCACACTCAGTCGTCGGCCTGCATTCATTGGCTGAAGCAGCCTATATGCCGACGCGGAAGTCTTGATTGGGGCGATCACAGCGGTTGATACAGGTGCAGAACCGCTGCATCGACGCGCGGCGTTGATTGGGGTGGCATATGATTGAACGACTTCCAGACCTGGTAAACGCCAACCCGGCGCTGGTTCGCCGCGGGCGATGGACAAACGCCGTGATGCTGTTGGGCGTCGGTGATCAAAACTGGCTGATCACGATCCGCGAGGGGCAGATCGAGGCTTGCGTCCGCGAAGATCTGCGCATCTCCGCCTACGACTTTGCGATCACTGGCGAAGAAGAAGCCTGGCAAAAATTCTGGCGCGCCACCCCGCCCCCTATGCACCATGATCTGCACGCGCTGCTGCGCATCGGGGCGATCCGCCTGGACGGCGACATCGATATGCTGTTGGCCAACATGCTGTACCTGAAACTGATGTTGGAAACGTTGCGGGGGACATTCGAATGACCGGGTATATCGAACCGATTGTCGGGCGGTATCTGCATGTCGACATCGGCGGCCGCCCACACCGCGTCTACTTTGAAGAGGCTGGGCAAGGCGTTCCGCTGTTGTGTCTGCATACGGCAGGGTCGGACGGGCGGCAGTTTCGCGCTCAGCTGAATGACCCGGACATCACCGACAAGTTTCGCGTGATTGCGTTCGACATGCCGTGGCATGGCAAATCATCCCCGCCAGAAGGGTTTCAGGACGAAGAATACCAGCTAACGACTGACAGCTACGTTGACCTGATCGTTGCGATTTCAGATGCGCTGGCGCTGGATCGCCCGGTGGCGATGGGCTGTTCCATTGGCGGGCGGATCGTGCTGGAACTGGCGCGCCGTCATCCAGAAAAATTTCGATCTGTCATTGGCTTGCAGTCATCCGCTTATGTACAGCGTTATTTTCCACTGGACGGGCTCCACAAGCCGAACATCCATGGCGGCGAATTCTGCGCCGCCTATTGCTGGGGGCTGGTCGGTCCGGGCGCGCCGCTGAACCACCGGTGGGAGACGCTGTGGCATTACATGCAGGGCGGGCCGGGCGTGTTCAAAGGCGACCTGCATTTCTATTCGATGGATGGCGATGTGTCCGAGGGGCTGAGCGACATCGACCCAGCGCTGTGCCCTGTCTTTATGCTGACGGGCGAATACGATCATTCCTGCACCCCCCAGGCCAGCAAAGATACGGCGGCTCTGATCGATGGCGCTGAACTGACGACCATGGACGGGTTGGGGCATTTTCCAATGTCGGAGGATCCTGACACGTTCAAGAAACATTTGGCCCCTGTGTTAGCCAAGGTTCTGTCGCTGGGGTGATGTTGTAGCAAATCTTTTGTGGCTCGCTTCGCTTGCAGCCTCCGGCAGGGATATTTTTAGAACATAGATGAAGTGGTCCCCGCCCTTTTCTTGGAGCGGTGGGCATGACATCTACCTCTGAAGACCTGCTTTCGAAGGAATTCCGCACATGACCGATCAACCGAACCGCAAACACGCCCTGACCACGCGCGTCGCACAGGCGCTGCATTTTGTGGAGGAGGATACAGGCGCAGTCATTCCTGCGATCCAGCCGGCGGCGACCTATGCGCGCGATGAGAACTATGAGATCCGCAAGCCCTATTGGTATCGCCGCGACGGGTCGCAAACCACCAGTCACGCAGAGGCGGTGATTGCAGAGATGGAAGGCGCGGCGGACGCGATGCTATTTGCATCCGGCATGTCAGCGGCGACCGCCGTGATCGAGCACCTAGAAACGGGCGCCCATGTCGTGGCGCCCAAGGTTATGTACCATGGCGTACTGCACCAGTTGCAGACCTACGAAGCGAAGAAACGCCTGAAGATCAGCTATTATACCGCTGGAAATCTTGCTGAATTAGCTGCGGCTGTAAAACTGGGAGAGACCACCCTGGTCTGGGTTGAGACGCCGAACAACCCGAACTGGGAAGTCACCGATATCGCCGCCGCGGCTGAAATTGCGCATGGCGCTGGCGCCAAACTGATCTGCGACTGTACGGGGACGCCGCCATCAACGATGCAGGCGCTGTCCTTTGGCGCGGACTTTTCCTTTCATTCCGCCACGAAATACCTGAACGGCCATTCAGACGTGACCGCGGGGGTTCTGTCGGTAAAGGAAATCGGCCCGTTCTGGGAAGAGATCGCCCTGATCCGCAAGTTGCAGGGCACCGTGCTACATTCGTTTGACGCCTGGCTGCTGATCCGGGGAATGCGCACGCTGTTCTTGCGGGTGGAGCGCTGCAGCCAGAACGCCATGGCGATCGCACAGCATTTCGAAGGCCACGACCATGTCGAGGCGGTGCTTTACCCCGGCCTGCCCGCAGACCAAGGGCATGAGGTCGCCAAGCGCCAGACAGGCGGGCAGTTCGGCGGCATGATGTCGATCATCGTGAAAGGGTCCGAACAGACCGCGATCGACGTCACCCGGTTCTGCCAATTGTTTTACCCTGCTACATCCCTAGGTGGGGTAGAGAGCCTGATCGAGCATCGCAAGACCGTCTCTGGCGAAGGGTTCCCGGTGCACCCGCGTCTGTTGCGGCTGAGCATCGGGATCGAGGACGCGGATGATCTGATCTGGGACCTGGAACAGGCGCTGACCCGCGCCAATAGCTGAGGATCTGCGATGGAGCCTGATTTCTGGCGGCAACGGTGGGCCAAAAATCAGATTGGGTTTCACAAATCGGTCGCGAACCCGCTGCTGATTGAACATCTGCCCGCGCTTGCGCTGGCGCCCGGAGCGCTGGTCTTTGTTCCGCTGTGTGGCAAGACGCTGGATATTCCCTGGCTCATGTCACAAGGCATGCGGGTTGTGGGCGCAGAGCTGAGCGCGCTGGCCGTCGAACAGTTATTCGACGAAATGGGGGTGACACCCCAGATCTCTGACCTCGGTCCATTGACCCACTATGCGGCTGAGGGCGTGGATGTCTTCGCTGGCGATATCTTCGATCTGACGGCTGATATGCTTGGTGATGTCGACGCTGTTTATGATCGCGCCGCGCTGGTTGCTTTGCCTGGCGACATGCGCGCGCGCTACGCCAGCCATCTGGCTGACATCACGGGACGGGCGCAACATCTGGTGATCTGCTTTGACTATGACCAGTCGCAGATGAATGGGCCGCCCTTTTCCGTCTCTGCGGCTGAAGTTGAGCGGGTTCATGGCGCGAACTACGCGCTGAGCGCGCTGCACACTGGTCCGCTGACAGGCGGGCTGAAGGGAACGGTTGAGGCGATTGAGATGGTTTGGCTGCTGCGTTAGCGTTGTTTCTTAGTAACGCCGATCCAGCGGCCAAATTGAATTCCTCAGAAATAAATACTATATTTCTTTCGAAACGAGCATCACACGGTCCTTCCTAGCATCACCCCCGGCGCCGTTGCGGCCAAGGCGGCCTTTCGCGCGGCGCAGGAGCTTGGGCTGAGCCAGCGTGATCTGGCTGAAGTGATTGGTGTCAGCGGCGCGACCGTGTCGCGGATGCGCGATGGCGGGTTTGACCTGGCGGGCAAGCCGTTGGAACTGGCGCTGTGCCTGATCCGCGCGTTTCGCTCACTTGACGCGATTGTCGGCGGCGACAGCGCCAGCCGTCAGGGGTGGATGGCCAATCGGAACGAGATCCTGGGCGATCGCCCCAAAGCGCTGGTGCTGACAGCGACCGGGTTGGTCGAAGTGATGCAGTATCTGGAAAGCGCGCGCGCGCCGACGTGAGCGGCAAAACCGAACCGTGCGACCTTGCCCCTTATCGCTGCTCGCTATGGAGCGTCATCGAAGGTCAGGCGCGGTCATCAGCACTGCGGCTGGTCGATACTTTCGAAGAACATGATGCGTTGGAGGCGATGTTGGAGGCGGCAAAACCGCCCGTGCCAGGTGAGTGTACCCATCTTGATTATCAGTTCTGGTCGCCCTTTCGCTATGGCCGATATCCCCATTCATCGCGTTTTCGCCGGGCCGGGAAAAACCCGG
Source organism: uncultured Pikeienuella sp. (assembly GCA_965659735.1). GTDB lineage: Bacteria > Pseudomonadota > Alphaproteobacteria > Rhodobacterales > Rhodobacteraceae > Pikeienuella. The sequence goes on along the minus strand of CBFHXH010000065.1, from coordinate 12,846 downwards.
GCGTCTGGTACGGGTCCGAAGTGCCGCTGACAGCGATCAGCGAGACTGTTTGGAGCAACCTTCGCTTCTACGCAGCTTCGCCCGGTACGCCCTTTCCCAGCAAACCCGTGGACTACACCGGCGTGCAGGCGGATATCGCCAGCCCCTTCGGACTGGACCTGACCACACCGCCCTGGTCTGACAACGCCGCATGGACAGATCCGAACGAGTATGAGCCTTGCCTTGCGCTGGCAGAGGATGCCCGCGCTGCGGGGGCTGAGGTGATCCGCTACGCCTCGGTCCGTGATCCTGACCATGCGCCGAACGCGGCGGTGCTGACCTGCGCCGCGTTCCAGCAACCAGCGCCGATTGGGTCGCAGAGCTGGGGCATCCTTTACCGGGCGGAGGCCGTCCGCGCCTATTGCGAGACGACGCGGCAGCGATACACGCTGGTGAAGGGTGGCGCGCAACTGGTCTTCGCTAGCTGAGCCAAAGACGGCGGCTCAGACGCAGCGTCATGCCTCCTGCCCCTTGAATTGCGCACCGCGCCGCGCTCTTTCTCAACCCAACGAAACTTTACCTTAAGGACGCTCAATGGCCCTTCCCGCCCAACTCCAAAATCTTCGCCTGCCCGCAGTGGCGGCGCCGCTGTTCATCATTTCGAACCCCAAGCTGGTCATCGCCCAGTGCAAGGCCGGCATCGTCGGGTCGTTCCCTGCGCTGAACGCCCGCCCGGCCGAACAGCTTGAAGAGTGGATGAAGGAGATCACGGAAGAACTGGATCGCCACAATCAGGCCAACCCGGACAATCCCGCTGCGCCCTGGGCCGTAAACCAGATCGTGCACCGGTCGAACGACCGCCTGATGCACGACATCGAAATGGCGATGAAGTACAAGGCCCCGATCACCATCACCTCGCTAGGCGCGCGGGCGGAGCTCAACGACGCGATGCATTCCGTCGGCGGGATCACGCTGCATGATGTGATCGACAACCGCTTTGCCAAGAAAGCGGTAGAAAAAGGCGCTGATGGCCTGATCGCGGTTGCGTGGGGCGCCGGGGGCCATGCAGGTCGCCTCAGCCCCTTTGCGCTGATGAACGTGATCCGTGAATGGTATGACGGCCCTCTGCTCCTCTCTGGCTCCATCGCGTCGGGCGGCGCGATCATGGCGGCGCAGGCGATGGGCGCGGATCTGGCCTATATCGGCTCGCCCTTCATCGCCACGCACGAAGCGCGCGCGACGGATGAACATAAGCAGGGCATCGTCGATGGTGGCGGCGAAGACATCGTCTATTCGAACCTCTTCACCGGTGTGCATGGCAACTACCTGCGCCAGTCGATCGAAAAGGCGGGCATGGACCCCGACAACCTGCCCGAAGGCGACGTGTCCACCATGCAGTTTGGTTCTGGCAGTTCATTGAAATCCAAGGCCTGGAAAGACATCTGGGGCTGCGGCCAAGGCATCGACAAGGTGAAATCGGTGCAGTGCGCAGGCGATCTGGTGGCGCATTACATCGCTGAATACGAAGCGATGCAGAAGAAGCTGGCAGCGTAAGATCATGGCCCGTTTTGACCCCGCCCACTTTTCCGCCATCGACGCACGGATGCAGGCCTGGGTCGCCTGGGCAAGTATGAACGTCTGGAATACATGATCGGCGACCAGTCGGGTGCCATTCATTCCGGCGCCACTGGCGATACGTCAGTCTATCGGATCTATTCGATGACCAAGCCGCTTGTGTCGCTGATCGCGCTGCAGCTGGTCGAGGAAGGCAAGCTGCAGCTGTATCATCCCGTCGCGATGTATCTTGAAGAATACAAAATGCTGCTGAAACGCACGCCCGCTGGTCCGCGCCCGACGGCGGGGCGGCTGACGGTGAAACACCTGATCACACACACGTCTGGCCTGTCTTACGGGTTCATGACCGATGGCGCCTCCGCCCGCCTGAACATGGCGAATGTGCATGGCGACCCGAACCGGACCCTGCGCGAGGAAGTCGCAATTATCGCCAAGATCCCGCTGGAGTTCGAGCCGGGCGAACAGTGGCTATATTCCGTTTCGACCGACGTGCTGGCCGCCGTGATCGAAGTCGTAGAGCAAAAGCCGATGCAGGAAATCATGGCGGAGCGGATCACCGGCCCTCTCGGCATGGCTGACACCGCCTATACCGCAGACGCCGCCCGCATAGCGCCAATCAAGGGCGGGGTCGAAGGCCTGCTAGACGCAAACACCGTCGCTGACACCTATCCCCATGACAACCCGAACTTCGCACGCGGCGGGCATGGGCTGTTCTCCACCCTCGCTGATTACGGCAAGGTGGCGCTGTCGCTGTTGAACACGGCGCGAAGCGGGGATGGGCCGCATATCGTCTCGCCCTCGACGCTTGCCTGGGCGACGCGGAACCATGTGGCCGACCAGATGCCAATCTACCTGGAAAGTGATGCCCGATCGATCAACCCGCCGGTGACGGGTAACGGTTTTGGCTTGGGCTTCGCGGTGGTCAGTGGTGATGGGGCGGTCCCATCGGCGCCCGGCGCGTTTGGGTGGTCAGGCGCTGCGGATACGTGGTTCTCAGTCGATCCGGAAACGAACCTGTTCATGGTCTCGATGGCGCAGAATTTCGATTGGCCGGGTGCGAGCTATACGCTGGCGTCGATGACCCATGGAGCGCTGCGGGGATAGAGGCGGATTTTGGGGCGGGGCGGAGGTTCGAAAGATGTGCATCCCGCATCGGGATCAAGCCGAAGGCGTCCACTGCCCAGCAGTAGGCGGTCTGACGCTTTTAGGGATGGGGCGCTAAGCGGGCAGTTCAGATGAACTTTGCTGAGATAAATCAAGAAGATCAGCAGTTATAGCGTCAGCTCACGGCCTGACTCTTTCACCGGCTAGTGTTTTTCTCCACCGCCCCGGACTTGATCCGGGGCCTCGTGAGGGTTGGGCGCTTCGTTTTTCGAGATCCCGGGTCAAGCCCGAGACGGCCGGGAATATGAACGTCCGCTCAGCCCAAAACCAACCGTTCTCTCCGCCCACCAGCTCCGCCAGCACTGGCGTCTCAGATCGCGACAGGCTATGCCGCAACAACGGATTCAGCAGGAAGACCAGCAATGAACGCCACTAAATTCAACCTCGCCGACCGCGCGAGTTATCAGTTCTTCGACAAATGCTCCATCCGATTTTCGGATCAGGACGAAATGGGCCACGTCAACAACGTCGCCTACGCGGCCTATGTGGAGGCAGGTCGCCTCGCCTATTTCATGAAACTGATGGAGCCCTTTGGCGACCGCAAGCTGAACTATGTGCTGGCGAACGTACACATCGATTACGTCTTGGAAATGCACTATCCGGGCATGATCGACATCGGCGTGCGGATGACTCGGATTGGGCAGTCTAGCTTCGCCACCGGTTATGGCGTCTTTCTAGGCGATGTCTGCCATGCCACAGCGACCTGTGTGAACGTACATTTCGACCAGACCACCCGCAAATCCGCTCCGTTCGATGAGGACGTCAGGGCGATGCTGATGGCGCATATGGCGAGCGAGGGGGCCTGAGGTCATGACCTTCGCTGACCTGATCGCCGCCATGACCACCGCCGCTGCTGACGGGTGCGGCGCTGATGTCGCCGCCTGCTTTACGCCGGACGGCGTCTATCACGACGTATTCTATGGCGACTTTCAGGGGCCCGCAGCAATCGCGGATCTGATTGAGAACCACTTCCATCGGGATGCTGAGGCGTTCCGTTGGGACGTGCATGACCCGTCAGAGACGGGCGATGTCGGCTATGCCCGTTACACGTTCTCTTACCGGTCAAAACTTGCAGGCTGTGAAGGCAAACGCGGGGCGTTTGAGGGGGTAGCGATCTGCAAGTTGAAAGACGGGTTGATCGCCGATTACACCGAAGTCGCCAATGCAGCGACCGGGCTGCGGATGATCGGCTTTGGCGCAAACGGGGTAGCGAAATTTATCGACGTCGAAGCTGCGCACCTGATGGCGCGCGATGAAATGACCGCGCACCGCGGCTGACAAAGTCCGATTGCCAGCCGCGCACTATTCATAAAGTAAGGCTCTTAAAAGGCTCAGACCATGCGCGCCTTGGACCGGGCCGCAGCAGCCTCCCCCGGCAGGCGCAACGCTGTATAAACTTCAGCCAGCGCTTTGTTGTTGGGCACGCTGTCAGGTTCAAACCCCAGCCGCATCATCAGGTTCTGCTGCGCTTCGCTGTTGCGGCCAGACTTGATCAGCGCGTCGAGATGGATCTGGTGGAAGACGTCGCGCTGCGCGTGGCTGCCGCCGCCCTGCCAGATCATGGGGATGACCGCATCCAGCGCGGTCGCCGCCGTTTCCCACTGACCGCGCGCATGGCACACCAGCCCCAGCCCGGCGACCGTGGCCATCGTGCCCCAGATCGGCGCGTTCCACCGGTCGCTTGACCCGATATCGTCGATGGCGGCCATCATCGTGTCCACCTCTGCATCCCGGCCCGCGCGGGCGAGGGCGTAGAGGTACTGAAGGGTCAGAAACGGCGTCACCACATCGCTTGCCCGCTGCGCCAGCCGGTCGGCTAGACCGGTCCAACGGTCGCCAATGTCCACGCAGACCAGTTCCAGCCGCACAAGCAGGCTGATCTCGTTGATCTGATCCTGGCTGTAATCCGGCTGATGGCCCGTGATGTGATCATCATAAACGGCCAGCGCGGCCGCGTTGTCGCCCTGGCTGATTGCGAACAGCGCCAGGTGCCACCAATTGTGGCAGTAGAGGACGGAGTTTTTCCCCGCCCACGTGTCGGACATGGAGGTCATGAACCCCCGCCCTTCATCGCAGCGCCCCTCGGTCAGCATCACATGGGCCAGTGCGTGCTGCGCCCAGCCTTCGGTGCGATCCAGTTCGATGGCGCGCCAGGACGTCGCCTCCGCCTCTTTCAGCAGGTGGCTTTCTTCCTGCCCAAAGGCGAGCATGCCCAGCGCGCCAGGTTCATCCGGGAAGGCGCTGACGCCATAATGGGCGGAATGCAGCATGCCCGCGGCGTCACCCCAATCGAACTGCATGGTCTGGCGGATCTTCACCATCGTAAGGTCGGATGGGTAGAGGTCCAGTAGTTCCTTCCCCTCGCTCACAAGCCCGGGAATATCGCCCTCAACCCAGCGCCGGGCGATCGATATGGTGCGCTGTTCACGATCCGTCGCACCGCCCGCGGCGGCTTCAGCGGCGTTGAGGAACGGCGCGGCGATCTTGGGGCTGTTCTTCATTTCGAGGAACATCATCAGCATCGCCGCATAAGCGTTCGCAATAGCGGACCCCGGGTCCTTTTTCGCGGCGCCAACGACGCGGCCCGCTTTCTTGTCGAACTTGATCAGCCCTTCGGTGAAATCACGCACGGCCCCCGCCGTCGCGTCTTCGCCACCCGTAATCGGGTTACCCCAATAATCCTGAAATCCCATTGCCCCGCCTTTTGCAAACACCAGAACCAATTTAACCGGAATCAGCCGCTCTGCACCAGATTTAATGGGCGCAGGATCGACCATCAGTGTGCTTATCCACCCATCCGAGCGGTTACGGGAACGTCGCGGTTCCCTTATCTGCCGTCCATGAAAGCTGAAACATATTCCACACCCGCCGACGCGCTTTGCGCGCTTCAATCCCTTTACGCCGCCGAATCTGGCCGGCTGCGCAAGCAGTTCGCCGCCTTTTCCAAAGGCGCGCCGATGGACGGCCCCGCCCGTGCCTATTACCCCAAGCTGTCGGTCGAGATCGAAAGTACGCTGCCCCAGCCCCCGGCCAAATCCTACGGCTTTGCAGACGCCATCGGGCGATACGAGACGACGATCACCCGGCCTGACCTGTTTGACACCTATCTGTCCGTCCAGTTAGCGGAGCTAAAAGCCAATCAAGACTGCGACTTCACAGTCCGGTTGTCCGACACGCCTATGCCAATCCATTTCGCCTTTCCCGAAGGCCTGCATGTCGAAGGCGCCTTTGACATGGCCAAGGTACAGGAATTCGCCCGCCTGTTCGACGCGCCCGACCTCAGCACCATGGATGACGAATTGGCGAACGGTGAGGTCGATTTCCGCGGTGCCCCGGCTCGCGCCCTTGCTTTGTTCACCGGCCCGCGCGTTGACTATTCACTGCATCGCCTGCGCCATTACACCGGCACCGATTCCAGCAATTTCCAGAACTTCATCCTGTTCACGAATTACCAGTTCTATGTCGACGGTTTCCAGAAGATGGCGGAAGAGAGGGTTGCAGACCCGAACAGTCCCTACACCGAATTCATCGGGCCAGAACCGGGCGGCCATGGCCCCCAGATGCCGGCCTATCACCTGAAAATGAATGACCATAATGGCATCACGCTGATAAATATCGGCGTCGGCCCCTCCAATGCGAAAACGATGACCGATCACGTCGCGGTTCTGCGCCCTTCCGCATGGCTTATGCTGGGCCATTGCGCCGGGCTGCGGCGCACGCAGCGGTTGGGCGATTATGTACTGGCGCATGGTTATGTGCGCGACGACCATGTGCTGGACGCAGACCTGCCGCCCTGGGTGCCGATCCCGGCGCTGGCCGAAGTGCAGCAATCGCTGGAAGGCGCAGTCTGCGAGGTTGCAGGCTGCGCACCGGATGAACTGAAGCAGGTGATGCGCACGGGCACAGTCGCTTCCATCGACAACCGCAACTGGGAACTGCGCGATCAGGCCGAACCGATCCGCCGGTTCAGCCAGTCCCGCGCCATCGGTCTGGACATGGAAAGCGCGACCATCGCCGCGAACGGGTTCCGGTTTCGCGTGCCTTACGGCACCCTGCTGATCGTGTCGGACCGCCCGATGCATGGGGAATTGAAGCTGCCGGGCATGGCGTCGAATTTCTATCGCCGCCAGGTAGACCAGCACCTGCAGGTCGGCGTCCGTGCAATGGAGATGCTGCGCGACATGCCAAACGATCGCCTGCATTCACGCAAACTGCGCAGCTTTGATGAGGCGCCGTTTCAATAGCAGCTCAGCGCTGTGCATTTGATCATCGCACTTTTTGCAGCACGACCGGCAACACATTTGATCAGCGCCGCCTGATCGGCTGGGCAAGCTGTTGATTTGAAGATTGTTTCGGGTCTGACTTGTAGAAAATCACACGCATTACGGGCGATTGTCCGCACTTAAAACATGGGTCACACTTGCTGACCCAATTCCATTGCCGCCGCCCCCCTGCCCTCGTATTCCGTGTTCCAGTGCAAGGTTAGGAAGAGAGGGAGAACAGTCATGGCGCTTACAAACAATCTTCGTCAGATCGCGGATAACAAGTCCGGTCTGCTGGAAGACGCGAATGTCATCGTCACGGGGCTGAGCATTCTGCAGGTGGCAGAGATGGGTTCACCCAGGAAGAAATCAATAATCTGATTGCGGAAAAATTCGTGTCGCTGCCTGTCGGGACGACGATTGATATTCTGCAATTCAGCAATCAGGAACTTTTAGACAGCGCGAACAACGTCAAGGCGCAGCTGAAATCCTTTGATGATAAGTTGCAGGACGTTGAAAGCACTACGAAGGACGGCGAGGTCGTAACGCTGATCGGCGGGCTGCTTCCCGGAGTTGGCCCCGCCATCACCCGCCTTCAGTTGAACGATTTGCTTAGCAAGATTGATGACCGCGCTGATCCGATCCAAAGCGATATCGATAGCGCCCTCACCAAGAACCAGCGTTTCATCGACAGCCTGGAATCGCAGCAGGAAACGCTTAAACAGATCGAAGTCACGGCCAAGGCGGTTGAGCTTACCTACGGGACCATCGACCTGGCGCTGGGGTTCTACAACAGCGCCGCTGCAGATATTCAGCAGAGCACGCAAACATCCGCCGCGTCGCTGGGCGCGCTCAGCACCAATGCGCGCATTGAAGACGCCTTTCACGCTATAACTGCGCGCTTCGCCGCAAAAACCAAAACCGTCACCACTGTCGTGGATGAGGTTGAGGAGCTGAAAGCCCCGCTCGCCTCGGTCGGCGCACAGGTTCCGGCGACAATACGATCCTTGAACAACAAAGTCGGCGCATTCACGGCGCCTGTATCATCACTCACCTCAGCGGCGTCCAGCTTCGCGCCCTTTGTCGAAGCGGTCGACAGATGCGCAATGAGGATCGAACTTAGATCGCCTTCGCACTTGCCGCAAACGGCGGCAATTGGGAATGCACTCTCGAAACTTGAGTTTGGCGGCCAATGCCTCGTATGGGCCGTTCAAGGCGCGGCAGTGCTGCCCTATGGGTAAAAATGCTACAATCGGTCCAATGACGGGATCGAGCCCGACCCTGCCGTTTAGCTAATTAGCAGGAATGTCCGCTACTTGAATGAACCGGCTGGCGCCTCTTTGAACCGCTAAGCGCTCGTTTTCACGCAAATTGGCCGTCGCACTCAGCCTATATAACCAACTCAATGATCAAGACGACAATCGCGATCGCGACTGAGTACACCACGAACTTCAAGTGATCGACGCCGTCAATGACGACGCGGCGCAACAAGGTGCCGAAGATGTCGAAGACAGACACCGTCAGCAGAATGATCAGCAAGATCGCCGCGCCGGAGCCATAATCAAAGCCACGCAGGCTTTCAGATAGCGACATTCCGATGCCTCCGGCGCCCACGATGCCTAGCACCGTGGCGGATCGGATGTTCGCCTCGAAACGATAGAGCGAAAACGAAATCCACAAAGGCAACACCTGCGGGATTACGCCAAAGACGATTTCCTGCAGGCGCGATGCGCCGGTCGCTCGAATGCCTTCGACGGGGCGCGGGTCGATGGCTTCAACGGCTTCAGAAAACAGTTTCGCCAAAGTGCCCGCCGTGTGGATCGTCAGCGCCAAGACCCCGGCCAGTGGGCCGAGACCGACAGCGGCGACGAAGATCAGCGCAAAGACCAGTTCGTTGATCGCGCGAAAAGCGTCCATCAGGCGGCGGACAGGAAAGACGATCCAGGCGGGCGCAAGGTTGGTGGAGGACAAGAGACCGAAGGGCGCGCCGAGAAGAACCGACAGGACCGATCCCCAGACCGCCATCTGAACGCTTTCCAGCATCAGTTCCAGATAGCTGCGCCAATAGCGAAAATTGGGCTCCAGAAAGTCGCTCAGCAACAGGGCCATGTTATCGCTGCCGAACAGGACTTCGCCCATCCGGTGCATGTCGGCGGGCACGAAGCTCCACACGCAGAGGCCGATAAAGGCGCCCCAAAGCAGCACGTCAAAGGTCTGTTCCTTTATTGTGCGGCGGGGAATTTCGATGTCGTCGAGCGTCGCCATGGCCATGCGAGGTATCCTGAATAAAAACGGCCCCCACGCAGTGCGCGCAGGGGCCGGGATTGACAAGTTTACTTGCGCGGACGCGCGGCGGCGTTGGCGCGGATCTCTTCGATCTTTTCGTCGATCGTAGCGATCTTTTCCGCCTTTTCGTCTTCGGAATAGGTCTCATCACCCTGGATCGACATGCGCTGACGGATCTGGTCCATCTCGTAGAACGGCCAAAGCTGGGCGTTAGACGATGGGATGAACGGGCCCATGTCGATCAGCGCCAGGTTTTCGCGGGCGGACGCAACTTCAGCGTCCGAACCGTGACGGCCATAGGTCATGAAGAAGTGCATGATCTTGGATTTCACGTCATCGTTGATCTCTGGGCGCCAGGCCATCGGGTCCGACGCAATCAGCGGCGAGCGCCAGATTTCTTTCAGCTCGGCGAACAGCTCCGGCTTGGCGTTTTTCAGGCGCGAGTACATGCCGGTCGACGAAGCGACGGCGGCGTCAACCTGCTTGGTCGCAGCGGCGATCAGGTTAGTCTCGTGGTTGGCGTTACGGACCGTTTTGAAGCAGTCCTTGGGTGAGACGCCCTCAGCCGCGAAAACGAAAGTGGAGGGGACGAGGAAACCTGAAGTCGAGTTCGGGTCGCCAATGCCAAAATCCAGCGTCTTGCCGCAGGACATGACGTCTTCGTAGGTCAGCCCCGAATCTTTATGCGTAACCATGACGGACCAGTAGCCCTGGTCGCCGCCGGCTTCGGTGGTCTGGGCAAAAATCTCTGCGCCCGCGCGGTCGACGGCGACCATCGCGGATTTGTTGCCATACCAAACGACGTCGACCTTATCGAAGCGCATGCCTTCAATCACGCCAGCATAGTCAGCGGCGAAAAACGGCTCGACCGACATGCCGAGGGCGGCTTCCATGTCTTCCAGGAACGGGCCCCATTTTTCTCGCTGGGCGGAGGAGCTTTCGGTAGACAGAATGCCGAAGAACAGCGTCTCCGGGTTTTCACGTTCGGCGGCGGCGGGGCCGGCGAGCGTGAGGGCGAGCGCAGCTGCAGCGGCGCGGGCGATCAGTTTCATGGGATGTCTCCTGTTGGATTTAGGCGGGGATAGGCACGGGCTCCGGCGCGAAATCTTCGGCGTCGGGCAGGATCAACTCCTCCGACGCTTCGCCGTAAATCTCGCGCAGAAAGGCGGTGGTCAGCTCGCGGCTGGCGCCGTCGAACACGATGCGGCCATCGCGCATCGCAATGGTGCGCGGGCAATAGCGCCGGGCGTATTCGACCTGGTGGAGCGAGACGAGGATCGTCGCCTGCTCCGTCCGGTTGATCTCAGACAGGATTTCCATAACCCGCTTGGCGGACGCAGGGTCGAGAGAGGCGATGGGCTCATCCGCCAGGATCACCTCAGCCTCTTGCACAAGACAGCGGGCGATGGCGGCGCGCTGCTGCTGGCCGCCCGACAGGGTCTGGGCGCGCTGGCGCGCGGTCTCGGCGATGCCGACGCGGGTCAGCGCGCGCATGGCGAGGCGCTTCTCATCATCGTTGAACATCATCAACGACCCACGCCAGCACGGCATACGGCCGAGGCGCCCGGTTAGCACATTGGTCAACACGCTGAGGCGAGGGACGAGATTGAACTGCTGAAAAATGACACCGAGGCGGCGGCGAACAGCATCGACCTGGCCAGAGAGTTTACCAGCGGACTGCACAGGCTGACCCGACACGGCCACCGCCCCGCCGGACGATCCACGATCTGCAGTCAAGAGGCCGCCGATATGCCGTATCAGGGTTGATTTCCCCGACCCGGACGCGCCGATCAGCGCAACCATCTCGCCCGGAGCGATTGAGACCGAAACACCGTCAAGCGCAGGCCTTACGCCAAAGGTCTTGGTAACGCCTGAAACGTTGATTGCGGTCATACCTTCTTCCCTTAGAGGGCTTTACATTCGGTCCTTTAGATGTCGCGAGCGCGACGATCAGGCGACAGTTCTCCAACGCTATGACATCAGAAACTTTGCGGTTTTGTTACTCTCTCGGCAGGCGATCCGCGAAATTCGGCGTCTACTTGAATCGGGTGCGCAGCCGGTCCGTCAGCCACTCCATCACCAGCACGATCACAAAGATCGCCAGGATGATGGTGGAGGCTTTCTGATACTGGAAGAGGTCAAACGCCGTTCGCAGTTCTTGCCCAATCCCGCCCGCGCCGACGAGGCCCAGAACGACGGAGGATCGCACTGCAAGCTCTAGCGCGAAGAGGGTTGTATTGATCATCGACGGCATCGCATCGGGGATCACCGCGCCCATCAGAACGCCAAAGCGCGATGCGCCGATCGCCTGCATCGCTTCTTGCGGTTCAGGCTCCGCATCCTCCATCGCCTCGGCGAAAAAGCGCCCGCAGAAGCCCAGCGTATCGACAACGATGGTCATTGTGCCAGCCACTGCGCCTAGGCCGACGGCAGAGACGAAGATCAACGCCCAGACCAAGTCAGGCACAGTCCGCGCCAGCGAGACAACGCCTTTAAACAGAAAGGCGAACGGCCCGAAGGGCGAGATCCCACGCGCCGCCGCCCAGGCGATGGGGACCGAGATCAGAACGCCGAACACCGTGCCGACCAGCGCGATCTGCAACGTTTCGAGAATGCGCCAGCCCGTGCGTCCCAGAAAGGCGGGGTCGGTTTCGGGCGGCATCATCCGCCCGATCAACTTGGCGATGCGCGGCCCGCCATCGTAGAGCCGCTCAGGCGAGGGCGCGACATCGCCTACCGAGGCGATGACAAGCGCTGCGACGGCGATCAGTAGGGTGAAGGTGAGGGCGGACATCCCCTCCCATCGTCCGGGAGGTCTAGTCATCGAACAACCTTGTCAGCACGGCGTCGTCGACGGTTGCAACGGGCCGGTCGAAAACGATGCGCCCCGCCTTCAAACCGATCACCCGGTCTGCGTATGCGCGGGCATGGGCCATGTCGTGGGTCGCGTACAAAAGCGCCGCCTGCCGCTTGGCGACCAGAGAGGAGAAGAGATCCATCACCTCTCGCCCCGCTGTCGGATCGAGGCTGGCCGTTGGTTCATCCGCGATGACCAGCCGGGGGCCGCAAACCAGCGCACGGGCAATCGCCACGCGCTGAACCTGGCCGCCAGACAGGCGATCCGCCCGGTCGATGGCGCGGTCCGCAAGACCAACCTCCTCCAGCGCCGCCATCGCCTGTTCGCGCCAACCCTGAGGCGCAAGCGACGCAGACCATGCGCGCCAGGCGCCGGGGCGCGCCATCAGTCCATGGATGACATTGGACAGAACTGAGCGTCGCCGGACCAGGGCGTGCTTCTGAAAGACAAACCCGATGCCCGCCCGCGCGCGTTTCCGGGCGCCGCTGCTGGTCAGAGGCTCCCCAAGCGTTTCCACGCCGCCGCTTTCCGCCGGCGCCAAACCGACGACAGCGTTCATCAACGAGCTTTTGCCAGCGCCATTTGGACCGATCAACGCAACCTTCTCCGAAGCGCCGATCTCAAGGTTCACATCATCCAGTACGGTGCGGCCGCCCCGTTTCAGGCGAACGTTCGTCAAACGGCAAGCCGCCCCGGGACCATCCGAGGCGGCGCCATGCGCAA
>CBFHXH010000064.1:0-18997 GCA_965659735.1 uncultured Pikeienuella sp. | reverse complement strand
AGGGTTTGACGCCCATACTCGCGACCCACTGGCCAATCTGGATGTACGTGACGAAGATTTTGCATGGATCACGGAAAAGCTGTGTGATCTGGCGGATAAACATGCGCAAGGCCGGGTGGTCTCCACCCTCGAAGGAGGCTATGACCTGTCCGGCCTCGCAACCGGCGCGGCGGCCCATGTTGAAGTCCTTGCGGAGCGGTGCGCATGAAACCCATCGAAGAGATGAGCTTTGAAGAAGCGATGGCTGAGCTTGAGCAAGTCGTCGCCAAGCTGGAAAGCGGACAGGCCCCTTTGGACCAGTCCATCGACCTCTACGAACGGGGTGCCAAGCTGAAAGAACGCTGCGAAGGCCGCCTAAAAGATGCGGAACTGCGGGTAAACAAGATCATCGTCGGCAAAGACGGCACAGCCAAGGGATCCGAACCCTTCGACGCTGAATGATCGCCTGCCGATGACGCCGAACCAACAGATCTTTTTTCGCGCGCGGCTCGACAGCGCCCGTGGGCGGGTGGAGGAGACGCTTGATTGGCTGCTCCCCTACGGTTCAGGCGTGCAGGGCGTGCTGGCGGATGCGATGCGCCATGGCACGCTGAACGGCGGCAAGCGCATCCGCGCCTTTCTGACCATCGAAGTCGCAGATCTGCTGGGTGCCGACCCTGAGCAGGCTGACCGCGTCGCCGCCTCGGTCGAATGTCTGCACGCCTATTCGCTTGTTCACGATGACCTGCCCTGCATGGACGACGATGATCTGCGTCGGGGCCAGCCGACGGTGCACAAGAAATGGGACGAGGCGACAGCGGTGCTGGTCGGTGACGGGTTGCAGACCATCGCCTTTGAAATTCTCGCCGCGCCTGAAACCCATGTCGAAGGCGACGTGCGCGCCGCGTTGGTCCTTAGCCTTGCGCAAAATTCCGGCCTCGCCGGCATGGTCGGCGGCCAGATGCTGGACATCGCAGCCGAAACAACAGCCAGCCACGACAAGGCCGAAATCGAAAAGATCCAGCTTTTGAAAACCGGGGCGCTGATCATTCATGCCGCGGTGTCCGGCGCGATCCTCGCCAAAGCCTCACCAACTGACAGGCAGGCGATCCGCGACTATGCCTGCGACCTCGGGTCCGCCTACCAGATCGCCGACGACATCTTAGATGTAACAGGCAGTGAGGCGGAAACCGGCAAGGCCGTTGGCAAGGACGCTGGCGCCGGGAAAGCGACCTTCGTGGACCTTCTGGGTCTGGATGGCGCAACGTCCCGGGCCAAAGAATTGGTCGACAGCGCCTGCGAACACCTGTCATCCTTCGGCCCCAACGCCGACGCATTACGCCTCGCCGCGCAGTATACCATCGGCCGCCGTTCCTAGGCTGATTTCGCTAGAGGAGGCCGCCTTGGCCGACGCCCCGACCCGACCCATCACCCCCTTGCTCGACAAGTTCAGCGAGCCTAAGGACCTGAAGCGCCTGAATGACCGGCAGCTTCGCCAGATCGCGGATGAATTGCGGGCTGAAACCGTGTCGGCCGTGTCCGTCACGGGCGGCCACCTGGGGGCTGGGCTGGGCGTGGTTGAACTGACGGTTGCAATCCACGCCGTGTTCAACACGCCGCATGACAAACTGATCTGGGATGTCGGGCACCAGTGCTATCCGCACAAGATCCTGACCGGTCGCCGCGACCGTATCCGCACCCTGCGTCAGGGCGGCGGGCTCAGCGGGTTCACCAAACGGTCTGAAAGCGAATATGACCCGTTCGGCGCGGCGCATTCATCAACCTCGATATCCGCTGCTTTGGGCTTTGCCATGGGGCGTGAGCTGGGCGCTGATACCGGCGACGGGATTGCCGTGATCGGCGATGGATCGATGAGCGCGGGCATGGCCTTTGAGGCGATGAACAATGCAGGCGGGTTGGGCAAGCGCCTGATCGTGATCCTGAATGATAACGAAATGTCCATCGCGCCGCCTGTTGGCGCGCTGTCTGCCTACCTGTCCCGCATTTATGCGGGCGAGCCGTTTCAGGACCTGAAGCACGCCGCCAAGACCGCGGCATCGCTGCTGCCCCCGCCCCTGCGCGAAGGCGCGCGGCGGGCCAAAGAAATGGTCAAATCCATGACCGTCGGCGGCACATTGTTTGAAGAACTCGGCTTTTCCTATATCGGCCCCATCGACGGGCACGACATGGACCAGTTATTGCCGGTTCTACGTACGGTGAAAGATCGCGCTGACGGCCCGATCCTGATTCATGCGCTGACGAAAAAGGGGAAAGGGTACGGCCCCGCGGAACATTCGCCAGACAAGGGCCACGCTCGGGCGAAGTTCGACGTGATCACGGGGGAGCAGAAAAAGGCCCCCTCAAACGCACCAAGCTACACCAAGGTCTTTGCGCAAAGCCTGATCAAGGAAGCGGAACATGACGACAAGATTGTCGCCATCACCGCCGCCATGCCGGACGGCACGGGCCTGAACCTATTCACTGAACGGTTTCCGAAACGCTGCTTTGACGTCGGCATCGCCGAACAGCATGGCGTGACATTCTCAGCCGGGCTGGCTGGCGCCGGGATGAAACCGTTCTGCGCGATCTATTCGACGTTCCTTCAGCGCGGCTATGATCAGGTGGTGCACGACGTCGCCTTGCAACGCCTGCCTGTCCGCTTTGCGATCGACCGCGCAGGGCTGGTAGGCGCCGATGGCGCGACGCATGCAGGCTCGTTCGACATCGCTTATCTCGCAAACCTGCCCGATATGGTCGTGATGGCCGCTGCGGACGAGGCGGAACTGGTGAACATGGTCGCCACTGCAGCCGCAATTAATGACCGCCCATCCGCGTTCCGGTTCCCCCGCGGCGAAGGCGTCGGGGTCGAAATGCCCGAACGCGGCCAGCCTTTGGAAATTGGCAAAGGTCGGGTGGTGAAGGAAGGGACGAAGATCGCCCTTCTTTCCTTCGGCGCACGCCTACAGGAATGCCTGAAAGCGGCCGAGGAACTGGATGCGATGGGCCTGTCCACCACAGTCGCCGATGCGCGCTTCGCCAAGCCGCTCGACCACGACCTGATCCGCGATCTTGCGCAGAACCACGAAGCGTTTGTCACGCTGGAAGAAGGGGCCGTTGGCGGCTTTGGCAGCCACGTCCTTCAATTCCTGGCGATGGAGGGGGCGCTGGACACCGGCCTGCGCATCCGTCCTATGGTGTTCCCGGACACGTTCATCGACCATGACAGCCCGGCGAAAATGTATGAAGCAGCGGGCATGCAGGCGGCGGATATCGTCCGCACCGCAATTATTGCGCTAGGTATCGAAAATCTGGCGAGCGAGGTTCGGGCCTGAGGCCTGAAAGTTAGCGATACCGCATTATTTTCTCATAGCTATTCTGCATTGAAAACGAAATCGGAAGCCAACCATCGGGCAGCTTGTGAAGCACAAAGGCGAGGTACTACTATTGCGTTTCGGCCCAGATCGTCGCGATCAAGGTAACGGCGACATCTGAGTCATCGTTGCGGTACAACATGTCGAGCTTGGCGTCCTTGCCTCGAAACTCCTTCCTCAGAACATCTCGAACCGTGTCAGCGGTGGACTGATATTGTTTCAACGGATCAACAGTCCGGGAAAACTGCATGAACGGCTGCGGGCCAGAAACGACCTTAGAAAGGTTTTCCCAAAACGCCTCGACACTTTAGGAAGCTTGGCATGTGATGGCGCTACCATACTTCCGACTAACAACATCGCTAAGAGCATACTTCGAACGAAGCAGGTCAATTAATCCTCCATCATTCTACCCGACTAAACTGATCTCACTATCCCGTATGAGGCAAGACATTTACGCTGCGCAACCACTGTGGCGCCTATCACGCGCAATGAAGTGAAATCAGCGTAACCTCTACAAATGATACGTATGCATCTTGCCGCCGACCAAATTCAGGCGGACAAAGTAGTTGCGCGGCTGACAAACCAGCGCGCAACAAGAACATGAAAGGCCACCTGCATGTCGCGCATCATGTCCGCACCCACCGGCGCACGCCGATTAAAAGACGAACATCCGGGCATTCCCCTTTCCGTGGAAGAAGTGGCGCAAACCGCCGCTGAGGTCGCTGCGGCGGGCGCCGATGAAATCCACCTGCATGTGCGTGAGGGTGACGGCCGCCATAGTCTGGATGTCGGCCGCTATCGTGAAATGATGGCTGCAGTCGCTGACGCTGCGCCCGATTTGGTGCAGCAGGTCACTACCGAGTCCGCTGGCGTCTATAGCGTCGCCGATCAGCTCGCCTGTCTGGAGCAGCTCTCACCTTCCTACGCCACCGCCGCCGTGCGAGAGACGATGCGCGAACCGCAGCTGGCCGCGAAAATCTATGCGCTGGCGGCTGAGCGGGGGATCAGGATGCAGCATATCCTGTTTCAACGAGAGGATATTGACCTGCTCCGCCAGGCTTACGCCGAAAAAATGATCGCTGATGACAGCCGCGAGGCGATCTTTGTGCTGGGGCGCTACACCCCGCCCCGTCTTGCGCAGGCCTGGGAACTTGCGCCGTTGGTCAAGGAGGCTGCCGATCTGTCGCTGACCTGGGCGGCCTGCGCCTTTGGCAAACATGAAAAGGCCTGCCTGACCGAGGCTTTGAAACTGGGCGGGTCTGTCCGCGTGGGATTTGAGAACAACATCCACCTGCCAGATGGTTCGCCAGCGCTCAGCAACGCCAAACAGGTCGCAGCCATCGCCGCTGTCAGGGCTGATCTGACGACTTGATCAGGCTGAGGCCGCCTTGATCCCCCGTGTACCCGGTGCTGGCGGGGTTTCGGGCGGGCCAGCGAAACACTGGGCGATCCGCATGAATTCCGCCGAATTTGGCCCCGTGGTGACCAACGATGTGTCCAGAACATTCCTGGTTTGAGTGACGACCTGGCAGAATTCTTCCGCCAAACCCTCGACCCGATCATCACCGGGTTCGCCAAAGGTCCAAACCTCGCCCGAAGGCGCAGTCAAAACCAGTTGAGGCATCGGTTGCGGCGCCTCGCGCCCGTTCACCTTAAAGGTCCAGCCATACGCATTCACACCCAGCACAACGATTGACTTGATGCGGTCGGTGTTGGCCCGCACCTTGCCCATCAGATCGTACACCTCTTGCCCATGCGCCCAGGTTTCCATCAGGCGAGCAGAGATCGACGACCGCGCCGACATCGACGGCCCCGCCCATTTGACCCGAACCTTCGGATCGGCGTTTGCGAAGGCTTCGGTCATCGGGTCCAGATATTCGGACCATGCGTCTATCAGCGCGCGGCCTTCCAGCGGGCACCATTCCGCCTCTACCGCACCCATGGAGCTTTCAGCCATGGCCTTGGCGAGGTTCGCGAAGAAGGCGTCAAATCCATCGGGATCCGTCAGGCCCATATGCGCGCCATAGTTCCACATGTGCAGATGGCGGATCACCCGATTGATTGACCAGTCCTTGAAGGCTGTCGAGGCGGCGAGATCGTCGTCGGACAAGTCGGCGATCAGCGCCTCCAACGCCCTGCTTTCGTCCAGAAAATCCTGTGCTTCGGCGATCATGATCTATCCTCGCGTCCTTTGGGTTCTGACAGAACTATAAACGGCTGAGCCCAGCGAGCCACGGCGCCCCGGCGTCGCCTCTGGTCATGCGGTTTTCACGGCGCGTGCTGCAGGACCGGCCGTAATTAAATCGATCAGCGGTTCGATCGACGCCGCATCGTCCAGTGTGGCGACCGCTTGCCTGATCTGATCGGCACTGTCCGCCTCGCCCGCGCTCACCATGAAAGCGTCGAACTTGTCGTCGATTTCCTGATCCGTCAGCGGATTTTCAGAGTTGCCATGGGCGATGTGATCGTCCGAAATCAACACCCGGCCATCCGCCAGATGCAGCTCAACCCGTGCCCAACGCTCTGAAGGGAAAACGGCGTTGAACCCCACATCCTCCACCGGTTCGAACAGACGCGACAAGCGGATGATTTCCGTGTCTTTCAGTCCGGATGGGCCAACCTCCTCCACCCCGATCTTGCCTCGGGCGAGAAACGCGGCGACTGCGAAGGGCAGCGAGTATTGCGCCTGTTCGGTATCCGCTGGCGCGGCGGTCGCCAGCCGGGCCGCTTCATGGAAGGTGTGCACGCGGATCGCAGTGACGTCGGTTGAGGCGAAGTCATAGTCGCGAACCAATTGGCGCGCGGCTTCGGTCGGCGGTTGGGCCCAACGGCAAACCGGGTAGGGTTTGAAATACTGTTCCAGGATCATCCAGCGCCGGCCGAGATCTGCGAATTCATCGGCACCTTCAATCGTGATCGCAGGCGCGCCGGTGAACCCGTCCGCCGCAAGATAGGCCGCTGACACGCCCGCCATCGCACCCCAACCAGACCCGTCCTTCAACATTGTCGGGTGGTCGATGCAGCGCATCATCTGGCTGCGTGGGCCATGGTATTCCGCAATGCCAATCGCATGGCGCCAGCGGGCCTCATCAAGGTTCAACAATCGCGCTGACATCGCGGCTGCGCCGACCGCGACCCAGGCGCCGGAGGTATGATAATCGGTGACTGTCCGGTGCAGGTTCAGACCAGCACGGATGGAAATCTCATAGCCAATTGCGAGCGTGGCGAGGAACTCTTCGCCGCTCACGCCCTGCCCTTCCGCCATGGCCATCACGGCCGGGAAGAGGCCGCAACCAGCGTGGCCCTTTACTTCTGGATAGCCGTCATGTGCGTCAATGGCGTCGATGGTCATCCCACCCGCTAATGCCGCGCCCGCTGGGCTGACCGGGCGGCCGTCGAACAGCATGCGGGCGGACGCGCCGCCGGCGCAAAACTGGCTGGCGGCATGGTCCCGGATCATCTGAGACAGGGGCGTCGTGGCGCCTGCCGCGCCCACACCGATCAGGTCAAGCAAACAGCGCTTGGTCATCGCCTTCACATCGTCCGGCAAGTCGCGCCACTTGGTTTGCATGATGAATTCGTAGACCGACATCGCCATCCCTTGATCTGTTTGAACAAAAGTCTGAGGGCCCGTCCGTCTGCGGGTTGCCTGTTTGCGGCGAAATAGGTCGGCTTCGGCCCATCCCCCATACAGGTCACTTGAGAGTAGCTCCGACAGTTATCGCGTGGTGTATACTTTTACACTCTCAGAATGCCCACACTCGCAAGCGCTGGCTATGATTCATTGCAACAGTCAGCATTTTTTGCGGCGCTCAAGTCATACCAGTTAGGAGGGTGGGCATGAAGTTCCGATCACTGAGTATGCAGGCTGCGGCTTTTTTCGTGGCAGTTTCTTTTGCGACAACCGTTTCCGCAGCAGCATGGAACTTGCTGGATTCGCTGAGTATCAATGGCTCTATTAGCGTCGGTCCGGACTTACCGGAAGAGGACGTCGTTAGCGAACTGACCCGCGTCGAAATCGCGGGCGTCTTCGAAGCCGCGCTTGGTTCAGCTGGCGTGGTCACGCCAGAGTTTCTGAAACTGAACCTCTCTGTCGCGGTTTTCCCAACGGACGAGCAGATCGCGATTGTTGGTGAAGTAAGCGAAGTTATGGGACCGGTCCCACCAGAATTCTTTGAGGTTGTTGGCGGCGAATTGCCTCTTATTCTCGCGGATGCTCAAGCGTTTTTGGAATCTGAGAACAATCCAGGGTTCTTCACCATCCCAGAAGATGCTGATGAACTCTTCGGCGGTCTTCAGATTGATTACAGCTTTTCGCTTGATGGCGAGCAAACGACCCTGGACCTGTTAGAGCAACCGATCAGCGTAAGCTTCGCTGTATGCGCAGCCTTTACAGAGGATCAACTCAGCGTAGTTGAGGATATCCGCATTGAACTAATGTCTTTGCTGGAAATCATCGATCTTGGGCCAGCGCTTTCGCAGTCTTCAGCATTGCTGCTGGACACCTCAGAAATCGCTTCTTTTTACGTGGACCTTTCGGTTGCGGCGGTTCCTGTTCCGGCGGCTTTGCCACTCGCGTTATTTGGTGTAGCGACGCTTGGTTTCATCGGCAGAAGACGACGCCGGTCGACCTGAATGAATTAGCGAAGGCCCCGCCAAATGGCGGGGCCTTACGTTTTGACGACTTTTGCGAAACCCATTTGGGTTTGTCGCTGCTCTCTCTCGCCTAATCGGTACATTGTCACCGCTGTCAGCGCCGGATTGGGTTGTCGGCCCACCGTCCAATCGACTGCCCCCGCAATTGGCTGACGTCGGCGCCGGGTCGCGCTGAATGACGCGACGCGATAGGATTAGGCGCTTTGACGCCAGGATTTTAACAGCCATGCCGCCACATCCTTCATCTGACGCCACCGGGCGCGTTCTAGGTTGGGTGATCTGGGTCGTTTCCATCGCGGTTCTGTGCGCGGCGCCGATGTTGTTTCAAACCAACAGTATGATCACGATCATGAACCAGATGGCGGTCACCATCGTTTTTGCGCTGTCTTACAACATGCTGCTGGGCCAGGCGGGCATGCTGTCGTTCGGGCACGCGATCTATATGGGCTTTGGCGGCTTCATGGCGGTGCACGTGATGAACCATGTCACCGCCACTGAGGCCCCTTTGCCCCTGCCTCTGCTGCCCCTCTTCGGCGGGGCGTTCTCGCTGCTCATGGCGCTGATCATCGGCGCCTTTTCGACCCGACGCGCTGGGGTCGTATTCGCCATGATCTCGCTGGGGGTGGTGGAGCTTGTCGCATCGTACGCCATCATCACATACGGGTTCTTCAATGGCGGAGGAGTGGGCGCGGACCGAACCTATGGGTTGCCCGTCTTCGATGTCGAATTCCTGAAGCAGATAGAGGTTTACTACCTCATCACCTTTTGGCTGATCCTGTCGATTGCAGCCATGTACCTGTTCACCCGTACCCCGGTTGGGCGCATGGCGAACGCCGTGCGCGACAACCCCGAACGCGCCGAATTCGTCGGCTATTCCGCATGGCGGGTGCGGCTTTATTCCTTTTGCGCATCAGGGTTCTTTGCAGGTGTCGCAGGGTCGATGTTCGCCATCGTCTACGAAATCACGACGGTGGAAACACTGAACCTACAGGCGTCAGGCGCGATCCTGATGATCACATTCCTGGGCGGCGTTGGCGTCTTCTTCGGCCCCATCCTCGGCGCAATTGTCTTTACGCTGCTGCAAACGGTGATGAGCCTGCACACAGACCTTTGGCAGCTCTATATCGGCATCCTGTTCGTCGCGACGGTGATGTTCTTTCCCAACGGCCTGGCCGGAGTTCTGATGATGCACGCGCCGGCGTTTCAAGCGCGGCGGCTCAGTAGCCTCTTTCTGCCGTATCTCGCAGCGCTGGCCCCTGCGGTCATTGCGGTCCTGTCGCTGGCGGCGATGGCCGAGATGCTGTCTTTCAACCAGCGCGCGCCGGTGGGCGAAGAAGAGATGAACCTGTTCTGGATCACGGTCGACAGCAGCCAACCGGCGCCATGGTTAGTCGCGATTACCATCGCATTTGGCGCGCTTTGGACGGCCAGACGAACGGCGCCGCAGATGGCAGCAGCCTTTCACAAGGCGAACGTCAGCTAATCCGCCACCCTGGGCAGAAAAACCTCCCCCTCCCAGTGCGTGACGTTCAGAAAATCGGTTCGACCTGGTTCCGCCAGATATCGACCGAAACCGGTTAGGCCATCGTAGGCCCCAATTCCGCCGACGACTGTCCAATCGCCAACGCGATGAAACCGTTCCCTGCGCTGCGCATTCGGGTCAGTGTCCGTCATCACATATCGTGCGTTCCAAGTAACAGGCGTGCGGCCAAAGATGCAGATGCCTTCAGCCTCTGACACGTCGGTCGTCCAATAGGACGTGCCGTAGCATTTGATTGGCAGAATACGGGGAGAGGCTCTGTTTCGAAGGTGATGTCCCCGGTGCTTCTGAAATGTTTGCATCCGACGCCAGGCGCGGTCAGCCAAGTATCATCGTCGCCGCGATATAGATGCTCGCCTTTGATGCGTTCGCCAGCAGACGCTGTGGCAGCGGCGACATACACTAGGCATGAGATCAAAAGCAGTTTCATCCGGCGTCTCCAACCATAACGCCGACAGGCTATCAGCCTTCGCCGATCATCAAACAAAAAACCCCGGCGCAAGGAGCGCCGGGGTGTATTTCGTTAAAAATACGGTCGCTTAGGCGTCTTCGGCGATCTTGATGACAGGCTCCATCGCGTCCAGAACGTCCTGACCGAGATGACACTTGATCTGGTGACCTTCCTTGAGAGTGCGCATTGGCGGCACCTCTCTCTCACATAGGCCGCCAGCAACCTTGTCCTTGAACCGGCAGCGGGTCTGGAATGGGCAGCCCGACGGCGGGTTCATTGCCGATGGAATGTCGCCTTCCAGCACGATCCGCTGCTTTTTGATCGATATGTCTGCGATCGGAACCGCTGACAACAACGCCTCGGTATAGGGATGGTAAGGCGGGGCGAAAACATCCTCGGTCTTGCCCATTTCCACCACGTGGCCAAGGTACATCACCATCACACGGTCGCTAAGATAGCGAACGATGGACAGGTCGTGCGAGATGAAGAGCAACGTCATCTTCGTCTCACGCTGGATTTCCATCAAAAGATCGGTGACGGCCGCCTGCACAGACACGTCTAGCGCCGAAACAGGCTCATCCGCCACAACAATCTGGGCATCCCCCGCAAAGGCGCGGGCGATGCCGACGCGTTGCTTTTGCCCGCCAGACAGCTGTCGTGGCATGCGGGTGGCGAAAGCGCGGGGCAGTTTGACCAGATCCAAAAGCTCCAACATCCGCTTTTCACGGTCAGCGTGGGAATTGCCGATCTTGAAGATCTCAAGCGCCCGGATGATCTGATTGCCCACCGACATGGAGGGGTTCAGCGTGTCGAACGGGTTCTGGAACACCATCTGGACTTGGCTAACGGTCTCAGTCGTCCGCTCTTCAATCGCGACGTTTTCGACATCGACACCGTTCAAAACGACCGACCCGTCAGAAGCCGTTTCCAGCCCCATCAGAACCTTCGCCAGCGTTGACTTGCCGCAACCGGATTCGCCGACAATGGCCAGCGTTTCCGATTCCCGCGCCTCAAACGACAGCGTTTCGTTCGCCTTGACGGTCTTGCCTTCGCCGCCGCCGAATGCAGCCCTGCTGACCGAGTAGTATTTCTTCAGACCATCGACCTTCAGAACCACCTCGCCCGGCACAACATCTTCAGTGTCCTCGTTGGCTTGAATCGGTGCGGTCCAGTCAATCTCGGTGAATTTTAAACACCGGCTATAATGGCGCTGATCCCTTTCAATAGGAGCCATTTTGATATCGCCCGCATCGCAGCGGCCTTCTTCAAAATAGTCGCACCGCGGACCAAAGTTGCAGCCCGGGGGGCGTTCATGCGGCAACGGAAAGTTGCCGGGGATCGCCACCAAAGGCCGCGCATTTTTGTCAGCACCAGGCAGCGGAATCGAACGGAACAGGGCCTGTGTATACGGGTGGCGCATCTTGTCAAAGACATCGACGATGGAGCCTGTTTCGACAGCCTCGCCCGAATACATCACGCAAAGCCGGTCGCAGGTGTCCAGTACAAGGCCAAGGTTGTGCGAGATGAACAGCATGGATGTGCCGTATTTCTCACCCAGCCCTTTCACCAGATCGACGATGCCGGCCTCAACCGTCACGTCGAGCGCGGTTGTCGGCTCGTCCAGGATCAAAAGCGACGGTTTCGACATCAGCGCCATCGCGATGACGATGCGCTGCTGCTGACCGCCTGAGATCTGGTGCGGATAACTGTCGAGGATACGCGCTGGGTCGGGCAGTTTCACATCTGTGACAACTTCCAACGCCATCTGATAGGCCTGCGCTTTCGAGACGCCTTCGTGGATCATCGGAACTTCCATCAGCTGCTTGCCGATTTTCATCGCCGGGTTTAGCGACGCCATCGGTTCCTGATAGATCATCGCGATTTCAGAGCCGCGGAGTTCCCGCAGTTCTTCAGGCGACATCGTAGTCAGCTCGCGGCCCTTGAACTTCATTGAACCGCCCACGACGTGGCCGTTCTTGCCAAGGTCCATCATGACGGCAAGGGCGACTGTGGACTTGCCACAGCCGGATTCCCCTACCAGCCCCATCGCCTCGCCCGGCATCACGGTGCAGGAAAAATCCATCACCGCCGGGATTTCGAAGAGCCGCGTCATGAATGAGATTGAGAGGTTCTCAATCTCAAGGATCGGGCCGTCGTAATTGTCGTCTCTAGCCATGAGATCCTCCCTCAGTCTTTCAGCGATTCTTCGCGGAGGCCGTCCGCAAGAAGGTTGAGGCCAAGCACAAGGCTTAGCAGCGAGAAGGCCGGCGTCAGCGCCGGGTGCAGGTAGACCGACAGCAGTTTCCGGCCGTCGTTAATGGTCGACCCCCAGTCGGGGCTTTCCGGTGGAAGGCCGAGGCCAAAGAAGCCCAGGGTGCCCAGCAGGATCGTCGCGTAGCCAATACGAAGACAGAAATCGACAATCAGCGGTCCCCGTACGTTCGGCAGGATTTCCCACAACATGATGTACCATGGGGTCTCGCCGCGGGTTTGCGCCGCCGCCACATAGTCCCGCGATTTTACGTCCATCGTCAGGCCGCGCATGATCCTGAAGATCGTGGGCGAGTTGACGAAGACAACCGCGATGAACACCACCAGAACGCCACCCGGAATGTTGAACAGGTCCAGTGCATTCGGCCAGAAATCAACATAGGTGCCGCGCCCCTGCTCAGAAATCGTGGAAAAGTAGATCCAGATCCCGATGGTCAGAACCACCGCCAACAGCGGCGTGCGGATATGCGGCAGCACCTTGTAGCGAGAGTTTAGCAGTACCGTCAGGAATACCAGCGGGAAGATGAAGAACACCGCCGCCATGTACATCGGAATGCCGGTCGCTGTGATCTCTGGCGTCACCAAAAGGTAGAACAATAGGATCACCGGGAAGGCCAGGATCAGGTTAGCGAGGAAGCTGAGGATCGTGTCGAGACGACCCCCAAAGTACCCGGCCGGCAGACCCAGCGTGATACCGACGATATAGCCGAACAACGTAGCCAGCGGGGCGATCGCCAGAACGATGGCGGACCCGTGGATCATTCGGCTGAAGACGTCGCGCGCCAGGTTGTCGCCGCCCAGCAGGTAGTAAGCGTAAGCGCCGCTCTCTTCGGCCCCGCGCAGCGGCGTTCCCGGCACCTTGTTCTTCATGCCAGACGCCTGTGACAGCGGATCATGCGTTGCGATCAAATCGAACGCGCTGCCGTAAAAGGCGGTGAACACCCAGAACGTGACCAGCGCAAAGCCGATCATGCCAACCGTGCTGTCGAAGATGCGGCCATAGAGGCCGAGTTTGCGTTTGAATGTGATCGAGGCGGTGAACACCACGAACATCGAAATCCATACCGGAAGGAACTGGTATAGAACGCGGGTGATGATCTCACCCCAGGACAACGGATCCAAGTCTCAGCCCTCCCTATGAAATGCGAATGCGTGGGTTCAGGTACACGTAGCCAATATCGGATATCAGCTGTGTCGCCAGAACGATGATGACGGATACGACCGAAACGCCAAGAAGCATATCGATGTCGTTGTTGCCCGCCGCCTGAACAAGCAACCATCCAAAACCTTTGTAGTTGAACAGGGTTTCGGTGATCACAACGCCCGTCAGCAGATACGGGATCTGCAGAACGATGACCGTGAAGGGGGCGATCAAAGCATTCCGCAGGGCGTGCTTGATAACGATGTTGCCAAAGCTGACGCCCTTCAGTCGCGCGGTGCGGATGTACTGAGCTGTCATCACCTCGGTCATCGACGCGCGTGTCATGCGCGCAATGTACCCGATAGAGAACAGCGCGATGGTCACCACCGGCAGCGTAAAGTTCTCAAACCCAGGGTTGGTCATTGCTGACGTAGCCGAACCTTTGAACCACTTCAGACCAACGGCCGAGGATGCAAAGACAGCGATCAAGACAACGCCAGACACATATTCGGGGGTGGCCGAGGTCACGATGGAGAAGGTTGATAACGTTCGGTCCGTTTTGGACCCCTCTCGCATTCCCGCCAGAATGCCGATCAGTAGCGCGACGGGCACGGTCAGCAGCAGCGCACACAGCATCAGGAAGCCGGTTAATGATAATCGTTTCCAGAGGATATCTGTCGCCGGTTCCTTGAACACGGTCGAATATCCCCAGTCACCCTGCAAGACGCCGCAATATTCTGGCGCATCTTCAACAGGCGATCCTTTCTTTGCGCAGCGGGCGCGCACCTCGCCATCGGTCCCCTCGATGACATAACCGGGCAGCACGCCCAGCCATTCGCCGTATTTCTGCGGCATGGATTGTGTATAGCCTCGGTTGCCCAGCCACGTGGCGACTTCTTCCTCGCTCATGCGGAAGTTGCCTTGCGTTTTGGCGAGCTTTTCCAGGTTCGGATAAAGGTTCGTCATGAAGAACACGACGACGGTCAGGCCAAGCGCTGTCAAAATCATGACTCCAAAGCGCTTTAGGATAAATAGTCCCATAGGTCACCCCTGTTGGTCAGGTGGTCCGGCAGGTCTTGTGATGGTAGGGAGCCTGCTCAGGCAATCCGCGCCTATTTGAAGTGCGGCAATAATCGGATCTGTGAAAAAGGGCCGCCCTATTGGGCGACCCTGGTAGGTTTCAGGCTTAGGCCTTGAAGGCCCACTTGTAGACCTGCGGCAGGTACGCGATGTGCATGTCGACGCCCGTGAGCGCGTCGATGTGGTGACGCGTCACCGTGCGGAAGTAAGGCTGAATGGTCACGCCTTCTTCGATCATGATCGCCTGCAGCTTGCCCATCACTTCGCGGCGCTTGTCCGCATCAGCGATGGAGTTTGCTTCGGACAGCAGCGCGTCAAACTCTTCGTTTGCGAACGCTGCTTCGTTCCAAGCTTCGCCCGACCGGTAGGCCAGACCCAGAACCTGCGTGCCCAGCGGGCGGTGGTTCCAGTTGGTGGAGGAGAACGGGTATTTCGCCCAGTCGTTCCAGAAGGTCGAACCCGGCAGAACCGTCCGCTTCACCTTGATGCCGGCGTCGCGCAGCTGCGAAGCGACGGCGTCAGTGGTGTTTTTGCGCCAGTCGTCATCGATCGAGATCAGCTCATGCTCAAAATCGGGCGCGGCTGCGTCCATCAGAGCTTTCGCTTTTGCAGGATCGTGCGGGATGCGCTTGACCGATGGGTCGTGCTCTGGGTGCATCGGACCAACGTGGCTGTTGTCAGCCGCCTGTCCCTGACCGTTCACGCCCAGCTCAAGGCAGATCGCGTTGTCGACAGCCATCGCGATGGCCTGACGGACCTCTTTCTTGTCGTAAGGCGCGTTGTCGGCGTTCGGACGGATCACGATGGTGGCGCCCGAAGCGACATCGGACTGGACGAGGCCAAGGCCGGTCATGATGTCGATGAACTCACCGGTGGATTCCCAGTTCATGTCGATCTCTTCAGCTTCATAAGCTGCGATGATCGCCGAGCTATCGGTGCCGTAGTCGACAAATTCGATCCGGTCGATGTAACCGCCTTTGCCAGCAGCGTCGCCCCACCAGGTGTGGTCCGGGTTACGCTCAACAATTGCCGAAACGCCAACTTCGAGGCTGACCGGGCGCATGTAGCCGGTGCCAACCGCAGTGCCCATCATGTCGTCCGGGTTGTGCGACGAGTGCACGATAGCGGCAGGATAGTCAGCCATGCCTGGGATGATCGTGATGTCGGGCTGCGAGCAGACCAGTTTCACGGTGTTACTGTCGACGACGGTGATCGCGCCTTCCCGGGCGACTTTCGTGTCAGGATCGATCAGCGTGCCCATACGAGCTGCCATCGAGTTGCCTTCGACGTCTTTTTCACACCAGCCGGCGATGTTGCGCGCAACATCTTCAGCGGTGAAGTCGTCGCCGTTGTTCCATTTCACGCCTTTGCGGACGTTCAGGACATATTCGGTGGCGTCTGCGTTGGCTTCCCAGCTTTCCAGCAGCATTGGCTCAAACGTACCATCTGAGTTGTACTCAACCAGGTACTCAAGCCAGCCTGCGGTGAAGGTCGCGATCTGCGTCCAGTCATAGGTACGCGGGTCTTTCAGCGCACGAACCTCCATCTGCATGCGGATCGTGCCACCTTTTTTGGCGTGTGCAGCAGCTTTGGCCGGCGGGGCCATGCCCAGCATGCCGTACGCGCCTGCGGCCGTTGCGCCAAAGACGGTGGCCAGCGCGATGAACTCACGGCGGTCAGCCTCTGGCATGGACCGGACAGTTTCGGCCTGATCGCTGATATGCGATGGCACGATGTCCGATTGGCTCCTAAAAAATTTCATGCGTGTTCTCCCTGTTATTCGCATGTCTGTAATCCCCAACTCTGGGGAGTAGACCTGAGATTGTTTCTGATTTCAAACCGCGATGTGAGCGAATTGCGACATGTGATGTCGAATTTGCGGAAATGAGACACGACAAATCCCGCGCAAGCGCTGCGTTTTCAGCGTGCTTTCGCAGGTTGTCAGACAATTATGTTGACAAAGCGCACCGCTACCTTTTTCCCAACTTGCCGAGACCGCCCAACCTTGGGGAATCCGCCGGGCGTTCTTGCGAGCGTGAAGGCGCATAACTAATAGATATCTATATTGACTTTCACCCCAAGACAGATCTTTAAGGCCGTCAATCCTCTTGATTTCGCCAACTGGCGCGAATCTGTCCCTACCCGGGTCAGGCCCGCAGTGATCCAGTGCGTTGCGCTGATCGCCCAAGCTATTGGTTCTACAGCCCAACCCCGATACGAGCGCCTCACGGCTTTCGGTTTTCGCCGCGTCGCCCATAAATTGCTGGCCGCGCCTCGCCTAGGTATGCAACTCTTGGCGCGGCATAGGAGGTCGCACATGAGCATTCAAACGTCATCGAGCAATCTTACCGCAGAAGAGCATGCCAATGGGATGGCGGACTATTTTCGCGAGGGCGCGCAACGAGCGCGCGAACTTCCGAACCGTGGCCCGATCATCCTGGACCAATTGGGCGCTCTTGACGCCGACATTCTCGCCGCTTATCGGACGTACGGCTTCTACGTGTTTGAGAATGTCATGCACGCGGATGAGCTTGAAGAGCTGCGGTCAGAGGTTGCTGATGTTCTGGCGCGGGCGCCGGTTGGTCCGGAAAGCAACCTCGACAGTAGTGGCCAGCCTGCCTTTGGCGCAGAATTCACCCGCCCGCCCTATCGGCTCGCCAAACCACTAAGCGATCCCCTAGGCGGAACCAGCAAAAACAAGGGGCGCCATCCCGTCGCGGTCTCAGCCCCGACCCCCGCCAGCGATGCCCCCCGATGGACGGTTGAGCTGCTGCACGGTAACCTTCAACTGATGGATAGCTGCCTGCGCCTCTACGGTCATCCCGGCCTATTGGCGGCCTGCGCATCGGTCCTCGGCGATGATTTCGTGCCCTACAACGAAGTCGCTTTCATCAAAGAGCCTGGCCTGGGCCCCGCCGTCGCGTGGCATCAGGACGGCACGACCCACTGGGACGCAGATGACTGGGATCCTGACGCGCATGGGTTCAATTACATGGCGCAACTCTACCCAAGCACGCCAGGCAACGCTGTCTGGGTGCTGCCCGGCAGCCACAGGTTGGGAAAGGTCGACATCGAGCAGTTGGTCGAAGAGAGCGGATCGGAAAGGATCACAGGCGCCGTGCCGCTGATCTGCGGCGCCGGCGACGTGATCATGACCAACCGGCAATTGACCCACGGGTCTTTCGCCAACTCATCGCCAGACCGCCGGATCACGCTTAACGCCGGCTTCTTCGCCCGGCGGCGCGTGCTGAACGTGACGACGGAGCTGTTGTCAGGCGAACCCACCACTTTTGACGAAGCTCGCGTGGCGGAGCGGAGCCGGATGATCCCTATCGCGATTGACGCCAGGCGCCAGCGTTTCCCAGACGAGACCGGCTATGTCTACCGGCCGCTGGCCGACCGTGAGGATGAAAATCGCTGGAACGAAGCCACGCGCCAGACCGTCGTCAAGAACTATAACCTGCGAGACATGTACATTTGATCTCAGCATCTCGAGTTCGACGGTTGCGCTATGTTCAAAGGCGCCGCTGCAACGATGGCTTCAAAATTAGCCCGCTACTCTGGCGCGCCATGAGAGCACAACGCGAAAAAATTTAAGCCACACCCCCTATGCGCGAGGCGCCTTGGGTCGGGTTTGGGCGAAGGGGTCGTTCTGGAGAAGCGCTGGCCGCATCGGAATCAAGGTGTAGCCGCCGCTGCGAGCGTCAGGCCATTCCTTCGGTCTGACGCTTTGGGGGCGGAGCGCCAAGCGGGCAGTTTGCGCTGACTTTGCCAAGATAAATCAAGAAGATCAGAGGTTACGGCGTCAGCCCACGGCCTGACGCTCGCAGCGGCTAGTATTTTTCTCCACCGCCCCGGACTTGATCCGGGGCCTCGCTAGGTTGAGTGCTTCGTTTTTTGAGGTCCCAGGTCAAGCCTGGGACGGTCGGGAATATGAACGTCCGCGTAGCTCCAAATACAGCCGTTAGCTTATTGCGCACGCGCTTAGAGTCATCCAACCCTGTCGAAGGTTTAAGACGTGATCGCGTTAGATGAGATTACCTTTCTCAAATATCTCGCATTATGCTTCAGGGCGCTTGCGGTTCCTGCTGCGTGATGCAGTTAATGCCACCGCCACCAATGGCGATAGCATCGACGTGCGCTGACACGACGCGCCTGCCAGGCAGATATTCTTCGAAGGTCTCGCGCGCGGCGGCGTCTTCCGCGACGCCATATTCCGGCATGATCACACCACCATTGCAGAGATAACTGTTCACATAGGACCGGCAGAACATGTCATCGTCATCGCTCAGCTTCCCTGATGCTTCCTCCATCATGATCAGCTTGATCGGGTGGCCCGTCGCATCGGTCTGACCTCGCATCGCGTCGATATTGGCGCGTTTGATGGCGCGCCAAGGGTGATCGGGGGCGCCTTCAGCCTCAATCAAAACAAGGCCCGGAGCGATGAAGACCGCAGTTCCGTCTACCTGGCCATACGTTTCGGTCTCTTCAACATTGCCGGGCAACCA
>CBFHXH010000063.1:0-19274 GCA_965659735.1 uncultured Pikeienuella sp. | reverse complement strand
GCCTGCTGAATGAGCTGCCGCAGGGCAGCACCCCAAACGAGGCGGACTGGGCGCGCATCGCCACGATGTTCCACGCCGATCTGGATCAGCGAATTGAAACGCTGGAACGCCTACGGGACGATCTGGACGGTTGTATCGGGTGCGGTTGCCTGTCGATGAAGAAATGTGCGCTTTATAATCCCAATGACCGTGTGGCCGCCAAAGGCGCGGGACCGCGATACCTTATGGGCGACCGGCCCGCAGACTGATGGCGGGGCTTATTTGGTCAGCCGCGCCATCACCTCTTCGATGTCGATTTCCTTGCGCGGCCCTTCGCGGCCCGGCGCCCGGTCATATTTAAACAGCTGGAAGTCTTTCTTGTAGATGTCGTGCATCAGGAAGATCGACAGATCGTCGAAATAGTCCTCAACCGGATGCGCCCGTTTGGGCCCGTGCCCTTCGCTTTCGTTGAAGCGCGGCATGGTTTCGACATCGATGGCGTTGTTCAGCGGCGCCTGGTCCAGCACTGCCTTCATACCGTCGTTAAAATTCTCGGTCGCGAAGATGTAATCGACCTTGAAGCCGTTGTTGATCGAATATCCAAGATGGTTCGACATCGCGATCCAGTGGATGTCGGGCACCATCGGCTTGCGGAACCGGATTGTGTCCCGCACGAACACCAGAAATCGGCGGAACGATTCGATCTGGTCAAAATCGCCCTCTATTTCAACGCCATATCTTTTGTTCAGCATCGGAACGAGATTGCCGCGATAAGTTTTTCCGTTCCGCTGAATGCCACAGATCTTGTCGAAAAAAGCGCTGAGAATGCGGGAATACGGGTTGCGTACACAGGTGAATGTGTAGGCCGAATGGTTTTCGATCGTCTCGCGGATCCGGTCCTGGTTATGGTCCTGATCCCACTTCAGCATGCCTTCGTTGGCGTCGTGGATATCGCCATCGAAATATTCGCCATTATCGCCGTAATAGATCACCTGCCCGATCGTCGAACACGCGCATTTCGGCAGAACCCGATAGGCGAGCGTTCCGCTTTCCGACACCCCCATGCCTGGGAATTTCGACATTGGCGCTTGGCCCTCTTCAGAAACGGAATCGTCAACAAGGTCAGTTACCTAGCCGACAGAGTGTTCAAAAACAATAAAAGCGGCTCAAACGGGGCTGCATCACGAAATATCCGGCGCGCATCTTTCCAGCGAAGGGGGCGAAACTTATAACCGGGATCAAGATGGTTAAGATCGCGTACCTCCTGCTCTGCCACAAAAACGCTGACAGCGTCATCGCGCAGGCGCGCGCCCTGACCGCGGCAGGCGATGCTGTCGCCATTCACTTCGACAAACGCGGATCGAACAAGGAATACACTCGTATCCGCGAGGTCGTCGACGCCGATCCCGCCATCACGCTGGCCAAAAGGGTCGCCTGCGGCTGGGGCGAATATTCACTTGTTCAGGCGACGTTCAACCTGATCAACGCCGCACGCGACGCGTTTTCGGACGTGACGCATTATTTCATGATTTCAGGCGACTGCTATCCGACCAAAACCCGCGCCTATATCGAACAGGCGCTGGCCCCGGCTGACCGTGATTTCATTGAAATGAACGATTTCATGGAAAGCGACTGGATCAAGACCGGGTTGAAGGAAGATCGCCTCTATTACCGGCACTGGTTCAATGAGCGTAAGCAGAAGCGCGCCTTCTACGCATCGCTGAACGCGCAGCGCAAACTGGGCCTCAGCCGCAAGATCCCGGACCGTTTGACCATTCTCATCGGTTCGCAATGGTGGCTGCTGCGCGCCACGACGATTGAAAGGATCCTCGCCTTCATCAAACGCCGGAAAGAGGTGATCCGCTTCTTCAAAACCACCTGGATCCCTGATGAGATCCTGTTCCAGACCATCGTGCCCCACGTCATTCCACACGAAGAAATCCGGTCACATCCGCCGACAACGTTGATCTTTTCCGACTATGGCATCCCGGTGGTTTTCTTTCAGGATCACAAGGACATGCTGCTGGCGGAACCACGGTTCTTCGCCCGCAAGTTCACGGAACACGACCCCAACCTGCGCAGCGATATGCTGGATCATTACCTGAATGGCGAGGATCGGCAGGTCGGCGGCGAGCAGCTGCGCCCCTATTACGAATACCTGTCGCGCCGCGGGCGTGACGGGCGGCGCCACGCGGCGCGGTTCTGGCAGCGATCAACCGTGCTGGACGACAGCAAAGAGGTTTTGGTGATCGCCTGCAAGAAATGGCATATCGGCGCGCATTTCGCAGAAACCGTAAACCGGGTCAGCGGCATCGACAGCATCGGTTATGTCTTTGATCAGGACCAGCCATTGTCGATGGACCTCGGCAATCTCGAGGTTGGCAAAGACAAACGCGGCCGCCACTGCCGCGCATTCCTGTCATTGTTGTTCGAGACGCGCAACGTATCGAAACTGGCGCTGTGCGTCGATCCTTCGCGCGATGACGTCATTTCGGATTTCGCCGACACCGATTGCCGGATGCGCCTGATGCTGATCGACACCGATTTTGATCAGGACGAGCTTTTGGGCCATGCGCATCGCGTTGGTCTGTTGTCGGATACGTCGGGCCCGGATCAGGTGGATGCAATGCTGCGCGCGCTGGATCTCGAATTTGCCGAGGAATCAGGCCGCTTGCGCAAGCCGCATTTTGGCAGAATCGACCGGTTGTCAAGCGATCAGAACCGCGTCGAAAACGCCGCCTCTGTTGCCCGTTTCCTGCGCGTCGGCCGGGACGAGGTTGAAGCCATCGTCCGCGAAATGGAGCCGCATTTGTAGATGTCCTATACCTATGACGACCAAAACATCTTCGCCCGCATTCTCAGGGGTGAACTGTCCGCCGACAAAGTGATGGAAACTGAATTGTCGATGGCCTTTCGCGATATTCACCCACAAAGCCCCGATCATGTTCTGGTGATCCCGAAGGGTCCTTACGTCTGCTACGACCACTTCGCCAATGACGCCTCTGATGCGGAGGTTCAGGATTACACCCGCCTGATCGGCACCGTTATCCGCCATTTGGGGGCCGAAGCGTCGGTTAGCGACGGCTATCGCCTGATCGCCAATTCAGGCGTCAACGCGATACAGGACGTGCCGCACCTGCATGTCCACATCTTGGCCGGTCGCCCCCTAGGCCGCATGCTGCGTGATAGGTCTGCGCCATAGGGCAAGCTTCAGCTGAGCAAGCCAAGGCAAAGCTGTCTAACCGTCTGGCGGACTGACCGGATCACCAGAGAGATAAGCCTCAGGGTTCGTTTCCGCGATACGTTGGAATTTGTCTTCGCCCAGACCGTGGCGGATTTCGAATGACACGCGGCGTTCGCTGTCCTCTTCCTGCTCGGTCATGTAGTAATCCGACCCCAACAGGACCCGAGAGGCGACCTTTTCATCATTCATGAACACGTCCAGCGCCGGCACATTCTGCGTGAATTGGAACAGCGTATAAGAAATGTCCGTCCACAGGTTCGGGTAATCCCCGCTGCGCAACATATCCAGGATCAACGCCAGGAAATTATCCTTGCGAAACGGCTTGTTCGGATCGGTGTGATCACGGCGCGGCGGGCCAAGGTAATTTTTCCAATCCGTGTCGCCGCCAAAATGAGCCAGACAGACCTTTAGCTTAGGATGATCCTTCAGGACGTTCTTGAACGCCTCAGGGCTGGCAAGCGCCGCCTGATCACTGTCAAACATTCCCCATTTTCGCACACCGCCGCGCGAGCAATGGCTCATGACCGGCAGATTATGTTCGACGCAATATGGATAGACGTCTTGGCGCAGAATCTCGTTTCCCGGCATGTATCCCAACGGCGGATACAGTTTTACGCCGACGAACCCCATTTCACGGCAGCGTTCCAGTTCATCCATGACGCTGGGCCTGCGAGGATCAACAGCAGCAAAGGGCAGGATCAGGCCTTCGAATTCGTCGGCAAGCTCTTTTAGCTCATTATGCTGCTCTTCAAGGCTTATCCTTGGCTACCCAAGGCCCATATAAGCCATGTCCATCGGCAGAACGACAAAGCGGGTGCCTGTGGTGTAGTACTTGCTCAACGCATAAAAGTTCTCGCGTTGTGAATTCGCTTTGGCGTAACTGGCGAACCGGGCCAACCATCCGCCAGCCTCCCACCCTTCGATGGATGAGGCGAGATGCAGGCCACGTCTGATGCCCCACCAAGTCGCAGGTTTACGCAGGATGTCGCCAAGGCCAAACGGGGCGAAACCCTTGGGCGCGTGATCCACTGTGAAGAGATGTACGTGGCAATTTGTAATGCGGATATCTGACATAAGTTGTCTCATGAAATGTAAGATCAATAATGAGATGAGACCGCCTTGCCCGCCGTCAGTCAACCCATGGGGTATTTTGATGTGCGCACAAGCACGCTGGCCAAACTGAATGCGACCCTCATCGATCCAAAAATTGGATTCTATTAAACTATAATATTATCAATATGTTAGATATGGTTTCACAGCTCTTTCGCCAAATACCGTACAGTTTTGCCCCGGTCGTCCAGAAACGCCTCACCCACCACTTTGAACCCCAGCGCTTCGTGAAATGCGTCTGAGGCTGGGTTGGGGGGGTCAGAGTTTACTTCACACACAACCCGCTGGTCGCCGCGTTCGGCGGCGAAGGCGAAGATGTCGTCATATAGCTGCGCCGCCAGACCCCGCCGACGGTGGGTGGCGACGACTGCGATGCGGTCGACATAGAGGAACCGGTCGAACCGGTCCCTGTGCCAGATGAAATTGGGGCTGTCATAGCTGGCGTCCTGATCGAACCCGATCAGAAACGCCCCACCATCAATCGCCCGTGCATAGGTCGCTTCGTCAACCAGCGCCACGACCCCATCACGGGTCAACGGCGACAGCTCTACCTCGTGCACCTTGTTCAGCGCATAGATCCAGTCGATATCGCCAGGGACGATATCAAGCGGTTTCACAGGCCGCGCTCCGCCATCAGCTTGTTCAGGTCCGCTTCGGGCCGGGCGCCGATATGGCTGATGATCTCGCCCGCGGCGACGCAGCCCATGGATGCGCAGGTCGCCAGATCTTTGCCCTGTGTCAGCCCGGCCAGGAACCCTGCCGCGAACATGTCGCCAGCGCCCGTCGCATCAACCACATTGGTCGCTGCGGTCGGGACATGGATCGTTTCGTTCTTGGTCACGACATAAGCGCCCTTGGCGCCCACTGTGATCGCGCCGATTTCGACGTCTTTGGCGCACTTGGTCAGTGCTTCGTCCAGTTCATCCGTCTGGTACAGCGACATCAGTTCATGCTCGTTCGCGAACAGAAGGCTGGTGTGATTGGCGATCAGCGCGCGGAACGCCGCGCGATGACGTTCGACACAGAATGGGTCGGACAGAGTGATGGACACTTTGCCGCCACAGGTCTTGCAGGCGGCGATCGCCTTGTCGAAGGCTGCAACAGACTGCGCGCCGTCAAACCGATACCCTTCCAGATACAGCCAGTTGGTGTCACCCATCATCGCTGTGTCGATATCGTCGGGGCCGAGGCTTTCTGAGATGCCCAGATACGTGCTCATCGACCGCTCGCCATCGGGCGAGACCAGAACCATGCACCGACCTGTTTCCAATTCATCAGAGGCGGCGCCAAAGGTGTCGAAGTCGGCGCCAATGGCGCGGATGTCGTGGGCAAAAATCTGGCCCAGCTGATCATCACGCACCTTGCCGACATAGGCAGTATTGCCGCCCAGCATCGCGATGCCAGCGATGGTGTTGGCGGCGGACCCACCCGACACTTCGGTGGCTGGTCCCATCGCACCGTAAAGTTCCTTGGCCCGGTCCATGTCGATCAGGGTCATGATGCCCTTTTCGACTTTGTTGGCACCCAGAAAGGCGTCATCACAATGGCTCAGCACATCTACAAGCGCGTTGCCCACGCCGACTACGTCATACCGTTTCATGAAGTTTTGTCCTCAAACTGACAGAGGTCCGCAATCACGCAATCTGCGCAGCGGGGCTTTCTCGCCAAGCATATATACCGCCCATGCAGGATCATCCAGTGGTGGGCGTGTTGTTGAAATTCTGCCGGAATGCGATCTTCGATTGCACGCTCAACTTTGTCGACGTCTTTGCCTGGGGCGAGCCCGCTGCGGTTGCCCAGTCGGAAGATGTGTGTATCGACGGCCTGAGCGGGGATGCCCCACCACATGTTCAGAACAACGTTCGCAGTCTTGCGCCCTACGCCAGGCAAAGATTGCAGCGCCTCGCGGCTGGACGGGACCACACCGCCATAGTCATCAATGATCTTCTGGCTCAGCTTGATGACGTTCTTCGCCTTGTTGCGGTAAAGGCCGATGGTCTTGATATGCTCGATCAGACCATCTTCGCCCAAGGCAAGCATCTTTTCCGGCGTATCAGCGATCTTGAACAACGCCTCCGTCGCGCGGTTCACGCCCTTATCAGTCGCCTGAGCGGATAGGGCGACGGCGACAACCAGCGTGTAGGCGTTGGTATGGTTCAGCTCGCCCTTCGGCTCAGCCTTCTGATCGCGGAAGATCGTGAAGGCCTTTTCAATCTCGGCATAGGTCATAAGGCGTTTCATCGGATGGCGGCTCCTGCCAGTTGGCGCTGATCGTAGCTGTCGTTGGGTGAAGGTATGGCAGGCGACGGCAGGGCCCGGCAATCCGGTTGATCATTCGCGCTCGCCCGGCCCATGATGCCGGTAAAAAGGGGGACCCGTGATCATGCCTGCCATCCTGCACCGCAAAGGCGCAATCGCCATAGTGACCATCGACCGATCCGCCAAGTTGAACGCGCTTGACCCAGATCTGATTGCTGATCTGACCCAGACGTTCATTCATCTCGCCAAGGATGACGATCTGCGTGTCGTTTTGTTGACCGGCGCTGGCAAAAGCTTTGTCGTCGGCGCTGACATCGCCCATATGGGAGGGCTGGCGCCGGCGTCAGCGCGAGAGTTTATCACCTCGCTCCACCACCTTTTCGCAGCGATTCGCAGCTGCCCCGTTCCTGTGATCGCTGCAGTGAACGGCTATTGCCTTGGCGCAGGGATGGAGCTTGCCGCCGCCTGCGATATGCGGATCGGCGGCGAAGCGGCCATCTATGGCATGCCCGAGGTGAAGGTCGGGGTGCCGTCGGTGGTGGAAGCGGCGTTGCTGCCCCGTCTCGTCGGGTCGGGGAAGGCGGCCTGGCTGGTGCTGACAGGTGAAACCATCGGGGCAGCGCAGGCGCATCAGTGGGGCTTTACCGAACAGGTCGTCGGGGATGCAGATCTTGGCGCGGTCGCGATG
Organism: uncultured Pikeienuella sp.; assembly: GCA_965659735.1. Lineage (GTDB taxonomy): Bacteria > Pseudomonadota > Alphaproteobacteria > Rhodobacterales > Rhodobacteraceae > Pikeienuella. Next base: position 11,994 of record CBFHXH010000063.1, on the reverse strand, counting down.
AAGACGGCGGAAGGAATCGCTGCAGCCGGCCCCCATGCGGTTCGGGCGCAAAAGACATTGGTGCGAATCTGGGAAGACACGCCGATCGACAACGCGGTTCAGCGAAGTGTCGATATCTTTGGCGCCGCGTTCGAAACCGATGAACCGGGCCGCATGATGGCGTCCTTTGCAAAGTGACGGGGAAAGGCCCGATCACTGTGAAACACAAGATGCGGGTGGAGCCTGCGCCGCTAATCGCTCAGAACAGAGCGATAAAGGAGCTAACGCATGAACACTCATCCAACCCACGACCAGTTCGCCTATGACCTGATCGCCGAAGCGATCAGGCATTTGGAAGATCACACCGCCGATCAGCCGACCCTGAATGCGCTGGCGGAGCGGATGGGCGTGTCGCCCACCTATTTTCAGAAGATGTTCAGCCAATGGGTCGGGGTTTCGCCGAAGCGGTACCTTCAATACCTGACGCTCGATCATGCCAAGGGCCTACTGCGCGACCGGTTCACCGTGCTCGATGCGACGATGGAGACGGGCCTGTCCTCACCTGGGCGTCTGCACGATCTCTTTGTCCGGTGGGAAGCGATGACCCCGGGCGAATACGCCCTCAGCGGCGAAGGATTGGATATCGCCTATGGGTTCTATCAAAGTCCTTTTGGCGAGGTCGTCGCAACCGGCACAACCCGCGGACTTTGCGGCATGGGTTTTACCGCCGAATGCGGCCGCGACGCCGCGGTGGAGGATTTGTGGGTCAGATGGCCCAAGGCGACCTATCACGAGGCCCCTGATCAGATCAGCCCTTGGGTCGAGGCCGCCTTTGGGCAAGGCGGCGAAGCGCGCCTGCATCTGATCGGCGCGCCGTTCCAGATCAAGGTTTGGGAGGCGCTTCTCCAAATCCCCTCCGGCCACGTCACGACCTATAGCGAGATCGCCCGGGCGATCGATCGGCCGAAGGCGGTGCGAGCGGTGGGTACGGCGGTGGGACGCAATCCGATTTCCTGGCTGATTCCCTGCCACCGCGCACTGCGGAAGTCTGGTGGTCTGGGCGGCTATCACTGGGGTCTACCGGTCAAGCGCGCCATGCTGGCCTTTGAATCGGCGAGGTTGGAAGCGCAGACTTGAACGGTTACCCACTGGACACCATCGTTCTACATAAGTGAGGGCCGCTGCATCACAGCGGCCTTTCCCAATTCTACATGTGATCCGAAGATCAGGCTTTGGAGCGGCGACCGAAGAGACCAATAACGCCCAAGCCGCTAAGGATGAGCACCAAGCCAGCAGGCAGCGGAACTGCCAAAATTGCAAACGTTGCGCCACCCGGGGTTGGGCCTGAACGCTCATAGATGCCGATGCGGTACGAACCTGCTTCAAGGTCAGCAAAAACTGGCAGCACGTCGCTCGGCGCGACCGCGTTGTCGGCAGAACCACCAGTGTTTCCAGGGGCCTTGATGTTGTCGCAAAGACCGAAGACTGGAGCGGCTGCTTGGTTACAAGTGCTCGTCGTCGTGAAGCGCTGCACCGAGTTTCTAAACTCGTCGAGGAGATCAAACGAATAGTTCGTCACGAACCTGACAAAATTGTTCGTCTCGTCATAATCCGTGAAAAACAAATTGAAATCACGATCGACACTGAAATCGACATATTGTGTCGCTTCCGGAGAGGTCCACGCGAATATGATATCAGCTTCGAGGTTTACGATGTTCATCTCAACAGTGCCAACGCCACCGTCACTGATGAAATCCTGAGTGATTGACGCTGCATTAGATGAACCTGCAGCCAGGGCCATCGCACCTGCGGCCAGAATCCCTACAATATATGAATTATATAACATGTGCCTCCACCTCGCTGCCCACCAGCGTTGAATTAAAATAGTCTCAAAATTCACTTAGCACCTGCGGAGGTCAATCAAAGCATGGAGGCTATAAGGTTATTTGTGACAAAAATCACAGGTTTCTTTAGGCTATTATTAACCTTTTCAACCTGAAGCGGTCATATGCGCACGTATTGTTTTGCTGCGGCGCAACATGGTCTGAATCGTTAACCAAGTTTGGATCTCCGACGGAATCACCCATCTCCAAACGACGAAAATCTTAAACCCTAAGCCCGGACGTGGGGTGTTTCGCTGCGACCGGCCGCCTTGCGCAGCACATCCCAATATGTACGACCAATCTCCATCTCAGCCCTCAGCCCCTTGCCAATCATCAGACGATGAACCTTTGGAAGACTGTGGCAGGGCATGTGCATGATCAGGTGGTGTTCGAGATGGTAGTTCACGTAATAGGGCGCGATCAGCAACCGCATGATTGGCCCGGCGTAAGTCGTTCGCACATTTTTCAGCGGGTTGGAGGAAAACTCCACCACGCCATGTTCCGCGATATTCCGGATGCGGGTCACCAGTTGGTACCAGGTCAGCAGCGGCAGGGCCCAGAACGCAAACCACCACCACCAGTCGCCCACGATCCACATGACACCAAAGATCAAGACGTTGGCGACCAGGGCGCGGCCGAGAACAGTTCCCTGAAAATTCTGCGCCAACGATTTGCGATCTTCGGGCACATCATCCGCCTCGCCGATAAAGCGGAACGCGGCAAGGATCTGCGCCGTACGCAGTTTGAGCCCTGTCTGACCGGTCAAATCGCGTACGACCTTCCGCCGCAAGCTCGACCGGGTGGTCGGAAACGGCTTTGACAGATTCAGGTCCGGATCCTTGTCCGACTGCGTGAACTGGTGATGGGTAAGGTGATACCGCCGATATTCATGCAGATCCGCCAGCACCGGCCAACCGGCCAGCCATTCGCCTATAAAATCATTCGCCGCTGTATTTTTGAACAAGGCCCGATGCGCCGCTTCGTGCATCAGGATCGCCAGACCCAACTGACGCGAACCGATGACGACGACCGCAATAAGGAACGTCACGACATTCGGCGCCCAGGCGAACAACGCCAGCGCCGCTGCAATCAGCGACCAGCAATGACCGATCAGCCAGACGCCCCACAGGTCAGATCTGCGGGACAGGGCCCTGATCTCATCCGTTGTCAAATACGCCTTGCCCGGTGTCATAAGCCGCCTTCAGCCGTGGAAATTCGGTTTGCGTTTTTCGAGGAAGGCTGAAGTACCTTCCATTCCGTCTTTGCTTTTCATCGCAGTTGCGATGCCGACGGCCTCAGCCTCAAAGTGCGCCTCTAGGCTGGCTTCCTCAGCATCCACGATCAGGCGCTTGATGCCCGCCATTGCGGTGGCTGAGTTATGCGACAGCTCCTCCGCCCAGGCCATTGCGTCAGCCAGGGCGTTGTCCGACATCCGATTCACCATTCCACAGTCATAAAGACGCTGAGAAGGGATCTTACCGCCGGTGAGGCCCATTTCCGCCGCCAATTGGCGCGGCAGGGCGCGGGCGAAGGACCAGGTCGCCCCGCCATCAGGCGTCAGGCCGATTTTAACGTAGGCGAGCATGAAGTAGCTGCCAGTTTCCGCCACGATCAGATCGCACATCGCCGCAAAAGACGCCCCCGCGCCCGCAGCGCCGCCTTCAACAGCGGCGATGACGGGCTTGGGGCAGGCGCGAATTGCGCGCATCATGACGTGGAGCTTATCGACCCCCTGACGTCGTTCCTCAAAGTCCAGCTTATGCGCTACTGCGAGACGGTTGAGATCACCGCCTGCGCAAAAGAACCCTTCCGCCCCGCAGATCACGACTGCACCGATGCTATCGTCAGCGGCGGCTTCGTTTATGGCGGGGATCATGTGTTCATAGAAATCCAGACCAAACGCGTTGCGCTTGGCGGGGTCATTATTGATCAGCTTCAGAACGCGTCCATGGCGTTCTTTGATGACGCGGCTCATCGGCGGTTCCTCTTATTATGCTTGGGCCTCCTCGCCGGGCGAAGGGGCCCCTATTCGGTCAGGCGGCTTCACCAAGCTTGATGAAGCGCATCAGATGGAAATCTTCGTCGCCCAGCAGGTGGTCGATCATCGTCAAACGTTTTGCGTAATGCGGCGCGGAATATTCCCAGGTCATCGCGATGCCGCCATGCATTTGAATGGTTTCTTCAGCGACCAGACGCGACACTCGGCTGACAAGGTTCTTGGCGGCGGACAGGCTGCGTTCGCGGGTCAGGCGATCCGCTTCGAATTGACCTGCGGCAAGCATCGTGGCTGAACGGGCCTGCTCAATCGCAATCGCCATTTCGACCATGCGGTGCTGCAACGCCTGGAACCGGCCCAGGTTCACGCCAAACTGTTTGCGGGTCTTCAGATATTCCAGCGTCATGTCGCGGCAGATTTCCATCGCGCCCAGCGCTTCGGCGCACAGGGCCAGAACACCGGCGCCGAGCACCTTTTCCAGCAGCGCATAGCCGCCCGGCAGTTTTTCACCCGCGACGCCATCAAAGATAATGTCGGCGGCATGCCCACCTTCGACGGTGCTATAGGCCCGGATGGACACGCCTTCAGCCTTGGCGTCGACGAGGTAAAGGTCCAAGCCGTCTTCATCATCTACGTCACCTGACGACCGCGCCGAAACGATCAGCATGTCGGCAGTCGCGCCGTTCAGCACTACTGATTTCTGACCAGTGATCTTGCCGCCCTCAGCCTTGCAGGCGACATGAGACATCTCATACCGGCTGTCCGCTTCGGTATGGGCCAGCGCCAGATGGACGGTGCCCGCGACGGCATTTTCAAGAATGTCGTCCTTACCAGCGCCAACCAGTGCTGTTGCGCCCAGAACCCCGGTGGACAGGAAGGGTTCCACGACGATGCCGCGCCCCAACGCTTCAAACACCACGGCGATATCTTCGCCCATGCCACCAAAACCACCAGCTTCAGCCGGGATCAGCGCGCCCACGGCGCCTAGTTCCGTAAACTGCGCCCACATAGCGGGGTCGAATCCGCCTTCCATCTCGGCCGCCTTATGACGGATGTCGATCGGATATTCCTCGCGCACAAACCGGTCAAGCATATCCGTCAGCATCTGGCGTTCTTCGGAGAGTTGAAAGTCCATCAGAGGCCCAATCCTGCTTTAGAAATGATGTTTTTCTGGATTTCGTTCGACCCGCCATAGATCGAAACCTTGCGCATGTTGAAGTAGCTGCGCGCTTGCTTCATCGCGCCTTCGGGACCAACGGGTTCTTCGTTCCAGCCTTCGTCAAAGCTTTCAGGCGCGAAAGGCAGCGCATGCGGGCCATAGACCCGGCGGCTGAGGTCGGTGATTTCCTGACGGATTTCCGTGCCCTTGATTTTCAGCATCGACGATTCGACGCCGCCTGCGGATCCCCCGCCTGCTGCAGCGACGACGCGCAAGTTGAACACCTCCATCGCCATTAGGTCGATATCAACCTTGGCCATACGGGCGGCGAACAAGGGGTCTTCGCTCATCGGTTTGCCGTTTGAGCGCATTTTTGACGCCGCGGACTTCAAGCCGTCCAGCGCCTGTTTCGAATAGGCGACGCCCGCGATGCCTGTGCGTTCGTACATCAAAAGATACTTGGCCAGCGTCCAGCCTTTGTTTTCCTCGCCGACGATATTCTCTGCGGGGATGCGAACGTCAGTCAGGAAAACCTCGTTCACCTCATGCTCGCCATCCAGTGTAATGATGGGGCGCACTTCAATGCCGGGCTGATCCATCGGCACCAGGAAGAAAGAAATACCTTCCTGCGGTTTGCCTTCCTTGGACGTCCGCGCCAGCACAAAGATATGGTCGGCGATGTGACCGAGGGTGGTCCAGGTCTTCTGACCATTGATTACCCATTCGTTGCCATCACGCACGGCTTCGGTTTTTAGCGAGGCGAGGTCGGACCCTGAGCCTGGCTCAGAATACCCCTGACACCACCAATGCTCCGACGTCAGAATCTTGGGCAGATAATGCGCCTTTTGCTCTTCCGTGCCGAACTTGATCAGCACCGGCGCCAGCATGTTCGGGCCAAAAGGCACAATCCGCGGCGCGTTGGCGAAGACGATTTCTTCGTGGAAGATATGCGCCTCAACCGGCGTCCAGCCTGTGCCACCATGTTCTTCGGGCCAGTGCCACGCAAGCCAGCCTTTGGAATTCAGCAGGTTGTGCCATTCTTCCAGATCCTCACGCGTCAGGCGTTTGCCCTCTGCGACCTTCGCAGACAGCGAGGGGCGGAGGTTGTCTTTCAGAAAGGTGCGAACTTCCTGGCGGAAGATTTCTTCTTCGGCGGTGTAGTTCAGATCCATCGGAGCGTCCTCATCATAGGTTTGAACGGATTTTAGCGCGTTGGCGGATGATCCACCACCACTGCGTACTGCGACATTACGTAAACGTAAGGTCAATCTGGTATACGGGCACCATCCCAGGCGAATTGGCGGCCGCTGTCGTTGGCCGCCAGCCCATCCAGAACTGACAGCATTGCGCGCGCAGACTTGTCCGGCGTGAACAATTTCCCATCTGGAACAGCGCGCTGGAAGGGTTGCGAAAGGCCCGTGTCGACAGTTCCGGGGTGCACCCCTACGATCAACGCCTTCGGATTGCGGCGGGCGAGTTCAACCGACATGGTTCGGATCAACATGTTCAACGCCGCTTTCGATGCACGATAACTATGCCATCCGCCCAGGTGATTATCGCTGATACTGCCGACCCGCGCCGACAAGGCGGCGAACACCGACTTTCGATCTTTCGCAAGCAAGGGAAGGAAATGCTTGGCGACCAGCGCCGGGCCGACCGCGTTGACCTGAAAGATTCGCATCATCGCCTCAGGCGTCAGGGCCGATAGCGCCTTTTCAGGGCTGATCTGATCGTCATGCAGCATCCCTGTGGCCACAAACACAATGTCCAAGGGCCCATCAATGACGGCGGCGGCGGCGCAGATGCTGTCTTCATCCGCCACATCCAGGGTGTGATCCGCATCAGCGCGGCGCGACAGGGTCAGCGCGTCAGCCACATAGGGGCTGGATTTAAGCGTGGCCGCTACCGCCGCGCCAATGCCGCCACCGCCAATGACGACGGCGCGAAGGCCGGGTTGAAAACTGCTGAATTCGGGTTCGTCAAACATGTCTGGCGACCTAGTGCGGCTCGACTTGACCTCAACCGTTGTTAGACTGCACAAACAATGAACAACGATCAGAATATTCCATGTTGCGGCCCTCCCGCGCGCGGCGAGAAGACCAGCCCGCCAGTGACTGTGCCAGCGGGCGATGCGCCCCGGCCCGCTACAGCGCGAATTCCCGGCGGGCAGGCTCTCATCGGTACAGCAAAAGCGCAAATCGCGGATGATGGTGAAAGCCCCCAACGCAAGCAACGCATCGCACCCTTTCGGATGGGCCTGACCACCGTCACCAACGCGGAATTCGCCGCGTTCATCGACGATACAGGTTTTGTCACGGAAGCTGAACGATTCGGCTGGTCATTCGTCTTCTGGACCGAAGTGCCCGATAGCGTGGGCGACACCCAAGCCGTGCTGGGCGCGGAATGGTGGCGAAGAATAGACGGCGCCAATTGGCGCGAGATCAACGGCCCTGGCACGGCAGAGACGACCTGGCACCCCGACCACCCCGTGGTGCAGGTGTCATGGAACGACGCCGCCGCCTACGCCAAATGGGTGGGCGGGCGCCTGCCGACCGAGGCGGAATGGGAACACGCCGCCCGTGGCGGCAAGGGCAATGTGATCTTTCCCTGGGGGGACGACGACCCGGATGACCAGACACATATGCCCTGCAACATCTGGCAAGGCGATTTTCCCAACGTGAACACAGGCGCCGACGGTTATGCTGCGACAGCCCCCGCGCGGTCATTTGCGCCAAATGGCTATGGCCTGTTCAACATGGCGGGGAATGTCTGGGAATGGACGGCGGACCCCTTTCGCATCAAATCCCTGAAAAAACAGGTCAAACAGCGGTTGGCGGGGATGAAAGGCTATCGGTTGTCAAAGGGGGGGTCTTTCCTTTGCCATCGCAGCTATTGCTATCGCTATCGGATCGCCGCGCGGTCAGGGTCGTCGCCCGACAGCACGACATCGCATCAGGGTTTCCGGCTGATCTGGCCTGACGCCTAAAGTCAGAGGTCAGAGGTCGAAGACCATCAGATCCTCGCTAATGATCACCTCGCCCGAATAGATCTCAGCCATTTCCAACTTTACCCTTTCGTGCACGCCATCTGCGTCCATGTGAGGGCGCAGATGGGTCAGGACCACCGTCTTTACGCCCGCTTCAGCGGCGGTGCGCGCGACCTCCAAATGACCGGACGAGCCGATCAGCCAGTCCGGGCCGCGCGCCTCCTGGCTCAGTTGGAAGCACATGTGGATCATCAGATCAGCGCCTTGCGCCAGATCGGTCAGCGCCTGACAAGGACCGCTGTCGCTGGAATAGACGAAGGACGCATCACCTGCATCCAGTCCAAACCCCATGCAGGTCAGGAAGGGCTGCGCGTGCGGAACCTCGACCGACTGCAGTCGCCAGCCGGGCGCCTAAGGCGGCAAAACCGGGTATTTCTTCACTGACCACGGGCGCGGGCCAGGGCCGGGGCAAGTCACCGCCGCGCTCCACCCAGATTTCCTTGCTAGGCGCATGTTCCGTGCGCGCGGTCAGGTCAGCGGCGAACACACCATTGGCCCCAAACAGACGATCAGCGATGGGCGCAATGGGCACCGGCCCCTGCACACACAGCGGCGGCGCGCCATCGTCCCACATCGCATGAACCAGTCGCCCAAAGTCCATCATGTGGTCGGTATGGAGGTGGCTGAAGAACAGCCAGTCAATATCCGATGGCCGCCGGCCCGCCTGCAACATCCGGCCGAAACTACCGCCGCCGCAATCGAATTGCAGTGTCTGATCACCGATATCCACCAGGTACCCGGACGACGCCCGACGCGCGTAGGATTCGGGCGAACCAGTGGCCAGCAGCGGCACTCTCATGGTCATGTCCCTTCGCCAATCACGACGTTGTCGCCATTCACCGCAACCGGCACCGGGTCGAGACAAGCGCCCAGACCCCGCCCTTCGACACCCTCACCCGTTTCGGCGGAAAACCCCGCACTATGGTTCGTGCAGCGCAGCGTCGCCCCATCCTGCGAGAGAATTCGATCACCTTGGTGGTTCAGTGGCAGATATTGATGCGGACAAGCGTTCACAAACGCCCGGGGCCGCCCGTTAGTTTGGATTACGATCAAGGGAAATCCATCAACCTCCACACACTTCGCTTCACCATCCGTCAGGTCTGAAACGGCGCAGATCGGAGCGCCAGGATCAGGCGCGCCAGGATAATCTTTCCACGCATCACTCATGTCTTGTCGTCCGACTGATCCAGGCGCGCCTCCAAAAGCCGCATGCGGATATCGGCGAGCATCGCGCGATTGGCCGCGATCAGGTCGGCCAAAAGTCCACCAATCAGCGTCACGGCGGCGACCGCCAACAACGCCGCGCCCATCACCAGCGATTGCATGTGACCGTCACCGTCGCCCTGCGCAAACAGGATAAGAAAGCGGATAAAGGCGATCAGCCCCGGCGCGCCAATCAGCACCGCAAGCGTCAGGAAGAACTGCAAAGGCCTGTAAAGGATGAAGATCCGAATGATCGTAGCCGCCGATCTGACAACATAACCCAGCATGCTTTTCACCAAACGAGACTGCCGGGTCATTGGGTTGACAGCAACAGGCACGCTTTTGATCGGCTCGTTCAAGCGACCCGCCTGAATGATCGTCTCTAACGTATAGGTATGCGCATTGTAGACATAGAGCCGCATCGCCAGCGTCCGGCTGATTGCGCGGAACCCACTGGGCGCGTCCGGCACATCGGCGCCGCTGGCGTAGCTCACGACCCAGCTGCCAAGCCGCTGCAGCAGTTTCTTGACCGGCGAAAATTCCGCATGATCGCGGATCGGCCGCGCGCCGATCACCATCGACGCCTCGCCCGCAAGCACAGGCCTCGTCAGGTCAGGAATCGCCGCAGCGTCATACTGGTTGTCGGCGTCAGTGTTTACGATGACATCCGCGCCCCGCTCCAAACAGGCCGCAAGACCTGTTGAAAACGCGCGGGCCAGGCCCCGATTCACTTCGTGCCGCACGACGTGGTCCACGCCATGCGCGCGCGCAATATCCGCGGTGCCGTCGGTCGACCCATCGTCAATGACCAGCACCTCCACCACATCAAACCCTTCAGCCACGCACGGCAGGTCGGCCAGCGTTAGGGGCAGTTGTTCCGCCTCGTTGAAACAGGGGATCTGGATGATTAGCTTGCGGGTCATTAGCCAAGTGGTAACTTCCCTTTCGCCGCGACGGTAGAGGTGATGATTGATACCTGCGTCGCTGCAAGCTAAGGATCGTGCACGGGGTACCTGCGAATACCCCGTCAGGCCCCAGCCCAAGTTTCGCATCCAACCCGGCTATGGGAGGATGCTGCATGCCCGGCAAAACGAAATCTCTATCAAAGACCTCACTCTGCGGATCGGAACCCCCGATGCGCCAATATTGGTCGATGTCTGCATCGACGAAGACTCTGCGCTCGACCCACGACTGATACCCGGCGCCGCACGCCATCCTTTTGCTACCATCGAAACGAGGGCCGAGGCGCTAAAGGGCCGCGACGTCGTCAACATCTGCCAGAAAGGGCTCCAGCTGAACGCTGGCGCTGCTGCGATCCTCCGCGCGCACGGGGCGCGCGCCCGCCATCTTGCAGGCGGCATAGTTGCGTGGACGGTTGCGGGCCTGCCCGCCATCCCGGCGCACGCGTTGCCCGCCAAACGCGTGGTCGCGCCTGAACGACCAGATGCGCAGATGCTCGCCAGCCTTTGGCTGATCCGCCGTTTCGCTGATCGGGATACCGAAGTCATTTTCGCGCCAAACGAGATGCGCGATGCAATTGCAGACCGGTATCAGGCCACCGTCGCGCCCGGCTTTGGCGATACGATCAACCAACTTTCGCTGAACCTGCCACAGCTCAATTTGATTGAGGTCGCGCTAAGTGGCAAATCAACCGAAGCGGCGAGCCTGATCGCTGTCACCAACGGCCTGCACCGCCTTTGCAGCGAAGATGACAAGCTGATGACATTCGCCCTGCCTCTCTTTGACGCCTTGTATCAGGCCTATTCCGATGGGATCAATCAGCTGAACCAGCTAGGAGCCGCCTAATGAACGCGCAGGCAAGTTTCAAAGACGCCCTCACCGTCTGGGCGCGTATCGGCGTTCTCAGCTTTGGCGGACCCGCTGCGCAAATCGCCCTGATGCACCGCGAAGTGGTTGAGGAAAAGGCCTGGCTAAGCGAGAGGCAATTCCTCAACGCGCTGTCATTTTGCATGCTGTTACCGGGGCCAGAGGCGATGCAGCTGGCCACATTCGCAGGCTGGCGACTGCACGGGCTGCTGGGTGGGTTGGCCGCGGGGCTTTTATTCGTACTTCCCGGCGCAATGGTCGTTCTGGCGCTGGCGGCGTTCTATGTCGCCTTTGGTCAGGCCCCTGTAGTCGAAGCGCTGTTTCTGGGCGTAAAGGCCGCCGTTGTCGTTATCGTGGTCGAAGCTTTGTTAAAGGTCGCAATGCGCGCGCTGAAGCGGTGGGATCACTGGATGCTGGCGGGCCTCGCCTTTGTCGCGATCTTCTTTCTCTCGCTGCCTTTTCCGTTGATTGTGCTGGCCGCGGCGATCTTCAGCTATTTCCGAGGGGGGGAGCGGACAGAGGCCGTCGCGCCACCCGCCACATCCCTTGCTCAGACCGTGCAGACCATTGCTCTGTGGCTCGTCATCTGGGCCACACCGGTTGTGCTTGTCTGGGCGATGGGCGGCGCACCGGTCTTGCTGGACGTTGCAGCGTTCTTTTCCAAGCTGGCTGTGGTGACCTTTGGCGGCGCTTACGCCGTGCTCGCCTACATGGCGCAGGATGTGGTGCAATCTTTTGGCTGGCTGACAACAGGCGAGATGATGGATGGCCTTGGCTTGGCCGAAACCACGCCTGGTCCACTGATCCTAGTGACGGAATTTGTCGGCTTTCTCGCTGGATACGGTCAGGGCGGCTTTGGGCTGGGGATCGCCGCAGCCGCGCTGACGCTGTGGGTCACATT
>CBFHXH010000062.1:0-19862 GCA_965659735.1 uncultured Pikeienuella sp. | reverse complement strand
GTCAGGCCCAGCGATCATGCCAAGGGCGTGCATGTAGAGATCCAGTATCGCTTCTTCTTCCTGCCGTTCTTCCGCATTCTTCTTGCGGAGCGACACGATTTTGCGAAGGGTCTTGGTGTCAAAGCCGTTTGCTTTAGCTTCCGCCATGACTTCCTTGATCTGATCGACGATCTCTTTCTTTTCCTCCTCCAGCCGTTCGATCCGCTCGATGATCGATTTCAGCTGGCCAGCGGCGACAGAGGTGGTCGAAACGTCTTCGTCAATCGCCATCAGATCTGTTTCTCAGGCATGTTGACGATCAGACCGTCCAGTTCGGCAGTGACCTTGACCTGGCAGGTCAGGCGCGACCGGGCTGGATCGGGTTCGTAAGCGAAATCCAGCATGTCTTCCTCCATACCGTCTTTTGCAGGCAGTTCGCCGGCCCAGTCGGGGTGGACATAGACGTGGCAGGTGGAGCAGGCGCAGGCACCGCCGCAATCGGCATCAATACCCGGGATATTGTTGTCGCGGGCACCTTCCATGACCGTCAGCCCTTCGGCGACGTCAACCACATGCTCTTTACCGCCATGTTCGATATACGTGATCTTGACCATTGCTACATTCCTGGCTTGGGCCCGTTGGGCGAATTTTCTTGGGCGGGTGTCTAATTCATCCCGGCAACTGAGACCAGAGGTCAATCACGACGTTCTTCGTTCTGCAATAGCGCCGTCGCCGCACGCGCCGATGTTGCGCCACCGGGCACTGGCTTCCATTCCGCTTTGGGCGAATCGAATGTGACGCTGTTGGCCAGTCGCCAGCCGACCATAACAGCGACTGACCCAACCAGAACTGCGGCGATGGTTTGAACATACACGACGCCCGACGCGCTGTAGGCTGAGCCAATCACAATGAGCAGCAACGGGATCGCAATCGCATCGCGCGTCCAGTTGAAGCCAGTGGACCAGAGCGGTCGGTTGAGATTGTTGAACGCCGCGTTTGCGACAAAGAGCAATCCATTGAACATGAACCCGCCGGCACCAATGTAACAGAAGGCCAGCAGTACATCAGCGCCTTCGCCTGATGCGCCAAAACCAGCAACGATGTGAGGCGCGGCGATGACCAGCAAAACCCACATCACGATGACATAGCCAACAGCGAAGATCATACTGTCGCGATACGCCATGCCAACCCGGTCGCCCAGTTTGGCACCGTAGTTCTGGCCAATGATGCCCCCAATGGCGCCCGACAGCGCAAAGATTCCGCCAAAGGCCAACACCGTCAGTCTGCTGATCACCGCCCAGCCCGCAACGGCGCTGTCGCCGTAATCAGCAATGGCGCGAGTCAGCAGGAAATTGCCGAAGGGTGTGGAAAGCTGCGTTGCGATGCCCGGCAGCGCGATGGCCGCATAGGGGCGCGCGAATGCAATCACATCCTTCAGCGATGGAACCGCCAGAAGGTTATGAACCCGAATACAGAAATAGAGGCCACAAGCGGACGATATCATACGGCTCATCACGATCGCATAGGCCGCGCCGTCCACACCAAGTTCCATCGCAAAGATCAAAAGCGGGTCAAGAACCATGGCCGCGAGACCGCCGATCATTGTGACATACATAGACCGTTTCGCGTCGCCCGTGGCGCGCAGGATCGTCGATGTGATCATGCCCATGCCCACGAAGGGCAGCGACGGGACCGAAATCAGAAGGAAGCGATCTGCGATATCACCAGATTCGGCTGTCGCCTCGATCAGAGTCAGGATTTCTCGGTGAAAGATAAGAACAACCACGGCGATCGTGGCGAGCAGAGTTATGGTGATCAGGATCGAAGCCGTCGCCATCCTGCGCGCCTTGTCCATTTCCCGGGCGCCGATGGCGCGGCTGACAAGCGCCAGCGCCGCAATAGACAAGCCAATGCCAGCAGAAATCGTAAAGAACTGGACCGCCCATGCAAAACCGACGCCAGCCGTTAGCGTCTCATCACCCAAAAGTGAGACGTAGAAAAGCGTGGCAAAGTCGATCAGGAACATGAAACTGAGGCCGAGCGACCCGGTCAACGTCATGACAGCGACGTGCCGCATAGTGGAGCCGGTTGTAAACCGGCCAGCCTGTGCTTCAGCCATTGCTATTCCGCCGGCGCGGCGGTCAGGCGGGGCGCAAAGGTCGTCTCATGGCCCTTCGCAGGATGGCGCGGCACTATAAAGCTAAGCACCAACGAAACCAACGCCATCGCCGCCGCCAGGGAATAAACCCCGTCTGGCGAAACGAGCCACAGGTATCCAAGCGCCGCGGGCAAAAACACCGCCGCGATGTGGTTGATGGTGAACGCGACAGCGGCAGTTGGCGCCTGATCTTCGGGATCGGCAATCTTCTGAAAGTAAGTCTTCTGCGCGAAGGCAGCTGCAAACAGGATGTGGTCAATAATATAGAGAACGGCCGCAACCTCCCAAGGCCATTCGAACCAATACAACCCGGCATAGGCTACGAAGACCAGGAAAAGGCCAACATATTCGATCTGCAATGTCAGTCGCTCGCCAAACTGCGTGATCATTCGGCCAACAATCGGGCTGAAAATCATCGTTGAGATGTGGTTGGCCAGCATCAGCCCGGCGACATTATGCAGTTGAAATTCGTACAGCTCCACCATCATGAAAGCTGCAAACACGACGAAGATCTGCCGACGCGCTCCCCCCATGAAAACCAAAGCATAGTACAGCCAATAACGTTTCTTCAGGACGATTTTCTTGCGCTGTTCAGTGTGCGCGCGGAACTGCGGGTAGGCGAACCAGCAAAAGACAGCAATGGCCATCGAAATGCCGCCAGAGGCCCAGTAAACTATCCGATAATCCAGATCGAACGCTTCCCACGTCATCACAATCGCAGAATATGAAATCAGCGCGCCCAGCGCCCCGGCGGATGCGATCCAGCCCAGCATCTGCGGCGCTTTCGCCTTGGGCAGCCACTGCAACTGAAGGCTCTGCGCGACGGTTTCATAGTAGTGAAAGCCGAGCGACGAGATGAAGGTAACCACCAGAACGCCCTGCAGCGTCGGAAATTCTGCGGTTAGCGCAGATCCCAAGCCCAATGTGAACAGCGACAGGATCCCGAAGGTCTGCTCTTTGATGAGGATGAAGATAAAGATCGCAAGAAAGGCCAGAAATCCTGGAATTTCACGAACCGTATGCATCCAGCCCTGGTCAGAGCCGTCAAAGCCAACAACCTCCACCACGAAATTCGCAGCGACCGCCATCCAGGTGGAAAACACCAGCATGGAGGCGAAGGCCATAAGCACCAACAACCCCTCTGGCCGGCGCCAGCGAGGGAGGGATTTTGCATCTTCGAGAGTAACTTCGGCGCGCATGGCAAGCGTCCCTTCTGAGCCTGATATACGCTTCTGACGTTTTCGCGCCAGTGGGTTCTGCGACGAAATCAGCGAAAGACTGTTTCCCACACGCTCCCCCGGCGGCGCTTTGCACTGGACGGAGCGGCGATTTCTTCGTCAGATACTTACCCATAAATTAGAGGTGCCCATGCCCCGCCGTATCATCGATATCTCCATCGCGCTGGACCCTTCAGTCAAAGCGGACCCACCGCAAATGCACCCCGAAATCGACTATCATTCCCACACCGATACAGCGCCAATGATGGCCGCCTACTTCCCCGGCTTGACAAAAGACGACCTGCCCGGCGGCGACGGATGGGCGGTCGAGACGATGCAGCTGAGCACACATAACGGCACCCATCTGGATGCGCCCTATCACCATCATTCGACAATGAATGGCGGTGAGCGTGCGATCACGATCGATGAAATGCCGCTGGGATGGTGCTTCAATCCCGGCGTGAAGCTGGACTTTCGCCACCTGCCAGACGGCCATGTCGTATCCGCGGCCGAGGTGGAGGCTGAACTGGCGCGCATCGACCACAACCTTCAGCCGCTCGACATCGTGGTCGTCAACACCGCCGCTGGCTCCTGTTACGGGCAGGATGATTACGTCGACAGGGGCTGCGGGATGGGGCGCGACGCAACGCTCTACCTGCTGGAGCGGGGCGTGCGCATCACCGGCACCGACGCGTGGTCGTGGGATGCGCCGTTCTCCCACACCGCCCAAAAGTGGGCGGACACCAAAGACCCTTCGATTATCTGGGAAGGGCACCGCGCATCCATCGACATTGGCTATGGCCATATCGAGAAGCTCACCAACCTCGAAACCCTGCCCCCCCACGGATTTGAGGTCGCCTGCTTCCCCTTCAAGATCAAAGGCGCCTCTGCCGGGTTCACCCGCGCTGTGGCGATCATGAATGACTGATTTCGCCATACGTGACGCTGTCGAAGCCGATCTCGACGCCATGCGCGCCATCCTGAACAAAGAAATCCGGGAAAGTACGGCGACCTGGACCACCGCTGAACGATCAAGCCGCGCCATGCGCAAATGGTGGATGGACCTTCGGCGCGACGGCTATCCAACGCTCGTCGCCACTAAAAATGGCTACTTGCTTGGTTATGCCGCCTATGGCCGCTTTTGCACCTGGCCAGGGTACTGGCGTACGGCGGAAAACACCGTCTATGTGCGCACCGATGCACAGGGTCAAGGCGTCGGTCGGGCGCTGTTGACAGCTGTAGCGTCGCGTGCGCGCTATCAGGGCTTCGCCAATCTTGTCGGCGTCATTGGCGCTGACAGGGCCGGACCGTTGGCGCTACATGAAGCGTGCGGCTATGTCGAGAGTGGCCGCTTGCCGGGCGTTGGCGAAAAGTTTGGTGAGGTCTTGGACATGGTGATCATGCAAAAGCGTCTCTAAGGCGATATCACCGGCGCTGACAGAAACCATCACAAAGCATTGCTGGCCTTCGACTCTAGCATCACGGATGGTGATGAAAATGACGGAGGCAATCATGAACATTGAACGCATTGCAGCATTTTCAATCGACGGCGCAGGCGGCAACCCAGCAGGCGTGATGATTGCCGACGCGCATCCCAGTGCAGAAGACATGAAAAATATTGCGGCGGGGATCGCCTACCCTGAGACTGCCTTCGCAGAACCCAAAGGCGATGGTTGGCGCGTGCGATACTTCGCACCAGAACTTGAGGTGCCGTTTTGCGGCCACGCCACCATCGCTCTTGGCGCGCGGTTTGGGGCCGGTGTCTATGATCTGGCGCTCAACGTAGCGTAAATCAGCGTTGAGGCCATTGAAACCGAAAGTGGCTGGTCCTCCGCACTCACCTCACCACCAACATTTCAGGCAGATCCCCACCCAGATCTGGTTGCAGGTGTGCGCGCTGTATTTAACGTGACTGACACCGACCTCGTCACCGGCGGCGAGATCAGCCAGATCAGCGCCGGGGCGGACATGATCATGATTCCACTGGCGAACCACACCCGCCTCGCCCAGTTGAACTATGACCTGCAAGCCGGCGCTGATCTACTGAATGCCCATGGAATCATCGGCACCTACTGTATCTGGAAAGAATCAGACAACCGTTATCACGTGCGCATGGCCTTCCCGACCGGCGGCATCTTCGAAGATCCAGCCACCGGCGCCGCGGCGGCGGCGCTGTCAGGCTGGCTGCGCAATACAGGCCAGAAAACAGGTGAAATCACGATAATTCAGGCCGAGGACGCCGGTGCGACCTCCCGTTTGACAACCGTCTCTACACCCGAAATCGGCGCGTCCGTGCGCGTGATAGGCGCGACGAGGCGTCTCGAATGACCTATCTGCCCAGACCGCCTTTCATACGCTATGCTCACTCCATGTCTATCTGGGAACGCATTGGCGAAGCACTATCTGCTCTGGCGGCCGGGGAAAGCCTGTCTGAGGTTTTCGCCAAGCTGAAAACGCCGCCTGAAAAATCAATTGGCTTCACCATCGCGGTCATCGCATTGGGGGCCAAAATGGCGAAAGCCGACGGTCAGGTCACGCGCGACGAAGTTGCTGCGTTCCGACAGGTGTTCCATATTCCCACTGGCGAGGAAGAGAACGCGGCGCGGGTCTACAACCTGGCGCGGAATGATGTGGCCGGTTACGACGGCTACGCCCGCCAGATCGCTCGCTTGTTTGGCCCCAAGGAAAAGGTGTTGGAGGATGTCTTGGACGGCCTCTTCCACATCGCGCTGGCGGATGGCGAATATCACCCCGGCGAAAACCAGTTCCTGGAAGACGTCGCCAGCATCTTTGGCGTCGGCGATGAGTGTTTTAATCGCCTGCGCGCGCGCTATTCCAGCGATCACAAGGACCCTTACGCCATTCTGGGCGTCAGCCGAGGCGAAGACGCGAAGGTCGTGCGCAAGAAATGGCGCGACCTGGTGCAGATCAACCACCCCGACCGGGTCATCGCCCGCGGCGTGCCCGAAGAAGCGGTTAAGATGGCTGAAAAGCGCATGGCCGAGATCAACGAAGCCTACGAAGAAATCACGCGCGACCTCGCTGCATAGCGCGGGTGCGCGGAACCGTTCTTCGCGGCTTGCGCCCGACCTTAACGCAGACCATTGTCGCAAAACCGTTCCCCGCATAGACGCGGCGGTGTGATGCTGCGAGGCAACGATGACCGAAACAACCGAAGCGCTTCGGCGCCGTCTGACGGACCTGGCCACCCGGCCCGATGAACAGGCGCATTCCATGCCCGCCGCCTACTATACAGACCCTGATTGGCTAACGGGCGAAGAAGAAATGCTCCACAGCCAATGGATGTGCGTCGGCCATATCGGCGAAGTGCGCAAACCAGGCGATTTCCTTACCACCGAACTTCTGGGCGAACAGCTGTTGATCGCACGTGATCAGGACGGCGTGCTGAGGGTGCTGAGCAATGTGTGCCGACACCGAGGCAACAAGGTTGCAACGGGCGCTGGGAATGCGCGCAAATTCATCTGCAGTTATCACGCCTGGGCCTATGGCGCCGACGGTGGGCTGCTGTCAGCGCCGCTGATGAAGGGGTCGGACGCGTTCGACCCCGATTGCAAACTGCCAGAATTCGCGCATGAAGTCTGGAACGGCTGGCTGTTCGTCAACCTCGACGGCTCGGCACCGCCGCTCACGCCCCAGCTATCCACGCTACAGGGCGTTGTCGCCAACTATCATCCCGATAATCGCTTTCTGGTGTTCATGGAGGAGGATATCTGGCGCTGTAACTGGAAAAGCCTCTTCGAGAACTTCATGGAAGGGTATCATTTAAGCGCCACGCATCTCGATACGCTACACCCCATTACGCCCACGCACCTCTGCCGCAAGATGGTGGGAAGCGACGCACATACCGGCTATCACGCCTTTTATGACCCCTCCTATCCGCCCCGCGGCCCGTTCCACGAGGACCTGACGGAAGAGGAGCGGAACAATTCCCCTATGTATGGCGTTTACCCCAACCTCGTTGTGGGTATGGCGACGAACTTTACACTCTTTATGATCCTGCGCCCGCATGGCCCAGATCAGGTCAAGATCCGCTGGGGCGTCGCGGGGTTGGCGGACGCACCAGACAGCGAGAAAGTCGCCGACTACGTCGCGCTGTGCCGGTCGTTCAATGCAGAAGACAAAGCGAAACTTGAAACACTGCAAGTCGCGCTAGCCTCGCGCCATTATGACGGTGGACCGTTGGCGCCAGCGGATTTCGAAGGATGCGTTTGGGATTTCCTGAAATGGATGGCGCAGAAGTGATCGCCAAACCAACCGTCGCAATCGCCGGATTTCAGCACGAAACCAACACCCATACGCCTGGAGGGACGGATTATTCGGAGTTTCTGGATGGCGGCGGCTGGCCCGGCCTGACCCGCGGCAGTGCGGTGTTGGATATTTTTCGCCCGCTTAACATCCCAATAGGCGGGTTCATAAAAGCCGCAGAACAGGATGGCGGCGCCGATCTGCACCCAATCCTTTGGACAAGCGCTGAACCGGGCAATCGCGTCACGACAGACGCCTTCGACCGCATCAGCAAAGAAATCTTGCAGGGGGTCCGCGACGCTGAACCTGACGCTCTCTACCTCGATCTGCATGGCGCGATGGTGACTGATGCGCATGACGATGGCGAAACGGCGCTGCTGGCGCAGTTGCGCGTTGCGTTCCCGACCTTGCGCATCGCCGTTTCGCTGGACCTGCACGCAAATGTTGGCGCTGACCTTGCCCGTCTTGCCGATGTCATCACGATCTACCGCACCTATCCGCATCTCGACATGGATGCGACCGGCGCCCGCGTGTGGGACCTCTTGCGCCCAATGCTGACCGGCGCCCCTCGCCCCGCCTTTGCGTTTCGCAGCGGGCGGGCGCAAATTCCGCTATCGGCGCAGTGCACGGATTTTGGACCGCTAAAAACGCTTTATGGCGGGTTGGATCAGATTGATAGCGCCCACAGCGCCGATATCGCGCTTGGCTTTCCGCTTGCCGAAATAGCTGAGGCTTATCCCTCGCTTATCGTTTACGCGGATGATCAAGTCGCGGCCGACACCGCTGCGGACGCGTTGATGGAACAGCTGGAAACCGTGGCGGCAACGCTGGAAAACCCGCTGTATACGCCGGAGGATGCAATCACGCGCGGCCTCGCCGCCTCTCGTCCCGGTTTTCCCGCGGTTTTGGCCGACGTTCAGGATAATTCGGGCGCCGGCGCGACCGCCGATACAACGGGTCTGTTGCAAGCGATGCTGACGGCAGGCGAAGGCGAATGCCTTCTCGGCGCGCTCTGCGATCCCGTCGTCGCCAACATTGCCCACACGGCCGGCGTTGGAACGGTCATCAGCGTTGATCTTGGCGGCGAACACGGACCGGAAGGGGTTGCACCGCTGCACTGTGAGGCGACTGTCGTGGGCTTGTCCACCGGCGTGTTCGTGTGCACAGGGGCGATGCAGAAGGACGTTGAAACTGATGTGGGACAAGCCGCGTTGATCCGCATGAAAGGCGCACGCGGCGTCGTGGATGTTCTGATCACATCCCGCCGGCATCAGGCGATCGACGCCGAAGTCTTTCGGCATCTGGGCGCAGACCCGACTGCCTATCGTTTGGTCGCTGTGAAAAGCACAGTGCATTTCCGCGCTGATTTCACTCCGCTGGCGGCGGAAGTCATCGCAGTGGCCAGTCCCGGTTACAGCTGGTGCCGCTAAGCCCAGATCGCCAACGCATCAGAGCAGAAAGGCGTTAGGCGCAGGAAGGGCCGATCCGCTTGGCGCTTCGGTCAGGTCATCGATGACCAACCGATAGCTGCCCGTGGTGCCGTTCACACCTTTGACCTGAATGAACAAGTCTTGGAACGATCCACTGTCCACCCGCAAGAAGGCGTCATTTCCAAGACCACTGTTGTCATCAATCGCCGGCGCATTGATCGGGTCGGGATCAGACGCGTCAAAGGCCAGACGATCCACCGGCACCAGTTCTCCCCCAAACTTTCTGCTAATTGTCAGCTTGGCGTCCGCCAAATCACCGCCTGCGGCGCCTGCCCCCTCAACTGAAAACAACAGGTCACGGCGGTCATTGAGACCGCTCAAGAGGAACGTATCGACATCGCCAGGCGGATTTCATCTGTCATGGCGGTGAAGATGCCCATGAGATCAACTTTGTGCGACGCAGCATTTTGACGCGCGGATGCACTACGCGTACGCCGCTTTTCACGCCCAAAAGGGTCCAGATCGGACTTGCCTTTCGGCGCACTCTCAGCAATCTCGCAGCCTTCAGTCTGAAGGAGCGCGCCATGACCTGGTCACCGGAAAAAACTCAAGTGAAGTCCTGGAATGAATGGGACCCGCTGAAACACGTCATCGTCGGCGTTGCCACTGATTGCCACATCCCGCCAGCGGAACCTGCGCTGGATGCAAAAGTGCCCGAAGACAGCGACATGCGCGGTCAGTGGGGCAAGCGCCCGCAGGAAACGATCGACCGCGGGAATGAGTTGCTGGATAATTTCGCTGACATGTTGCGCCAACGCGGCGTGCGGGTCGACCGCCCAACGCCAACCGATTTCGCGCTGCCCGTCACGACCCCAGATTTTCATACGGACAGCCAGTTTGGCTGCATGCCGCCGCGCGATGTGCTGCTGACCGTTGGCCATGAAATCCTTGAGGCGACGATGTCCTATCGCTGCCGCTGGTTCGAATATCTCTGCTACCGCCCGCTGATGCAGCAGTATTGGGACGAAGACCCGAATTTCCGGCACGAGGCCGCGCCCAAGCCGCGCCTGACTGACGCGGACTATCACCCCGACTACCTGTCCGAGAAAATCGGCGAGGCGAAGCGGTTGGAATGGGCCGCCGAAAAATTCTTTGTGACGACCGAGGAAGAACCGCTGTTCGACGCCGCTGACGTGCTGCGGTTCGGTAAGGATCTGGTTGTTCAGCACGGGTTCACGACGAACCTGAAGGGCATCGAGTGGATCCGCCGCCACTTCCCAGATCACCGGGTCCACGCTGTGAACTTCCCAGGTGATCCCTACCCAATCCACATCGACGCGACGTTCACGCCACTGCGCCCCGGCCTGATCCTGAACAACCCCCAGCGCCGCCTGCCTGATGATCAGCGCGGCATGTTCGAAAAGAACGGCTGGGAAATCGTCGATGCGGCGCAGCCAGCGCATAACTCGCCGCCGGCGCTATGTTATTCATCCACCTGGCTGAGCATGAATGTGCTGATGCTGGACCCCAAAACCGTCTGTGTCGAGAAGTCTGAGGTCTATCAGGCCGAACAGATGGACAAGCTGGGCATGGAGGTGATCGAGGTTGAGCTGCGCGACGCCTACGCCTTTGGCGGTGGCCTGCATTGCTGTACGGCTGATGTCTATCGCGAGGGTGAGTGCGAGGATTATTTCCCGGAACAATAGTGCTGTGAAATCCGTCCTGGTTTCACGCGTGAAACCAGGTCTAACCTTTTGATTTTAAATTATTTTAAGGGTTCATTTGCCACTGTGTTTCTCGAGGGTTTCACACTATCCCTGATAATGGCCCTGCCCCTGCCAGCACTTGCCCAACTGTGTGGCCCGCCGGGCGAGATCACCTTGTTAAACCAGCCCTGGTCTGCTGAAAAAATAGCGCAGGTTCACCTCGATGGGATGGAACGCGGGTTTGAACGGCAAGCGCAGAATGTCATCACCCCATCGCTGACGGAGGTCGCCACTGCAGCCAAGACAAACTGGCGGTACGCGAACGCCCCCGGCTTTGCGACGACTTTTATCCTATTCTACATCGCCGGCGACGAAACCCTGCGCCCTCGGGTGGCGGATGCCCTAACCGAATTCTTCGCAGACGACATCGAGGGACGGGAAAAGCTGATTAAACGGTTACAGGGCCAAAAGCCGCGCCTCTTGTATCGGGTAAAATCACCCAAGGCGAAGTTTCCCGTCGCCTCAAATGAAGACACCAAACCAAGACCTTTAGCGTCGATGTTGGCGCAGTCCTGTCAGCCTCAAGGCGATTGATCATGACGCCAACTTCAGAGAACGGCACAGTCAACCGCAATATTCTGCTGCGCGCTGCAATGATGGCGTTCGCCGGCGTAGATGACATTCTGAACGCCGCGCAATACGACACCTATTCCGGCGTTTTCAAAGGCTAGGAATTCGAAAGTCTGTCAGACGATGACAAAGCTCTGCTGAACCGCCCTTGAGTGCATCGTTGTGCACAACATCGCCGCCGCCAGATCACCACTTTGGCTTAAGCACCATCCACCGCATCATCGCCTCGCGCGCTTCCGAACAAAGCAACCAGCGTTCATCATCCAAACAGGCGCGCAATTCATCCACGCCCGTCAGGTCTTTCATGCAATCGTTGATAAAGCTGACGTCAAACCGCTTACAAGCCCGAGCGATCAGCGCGGCTTCGTTCAGGCGGGCGGTTTGGGCGATCAGGATGCGGCTCGCCGCCTCCATCTCCCGACAGATGGAGGCTTCGGCGAGACCTGCGGTGCGCATCCCTGCACCATAAAACCCGTCAGCCGCGCTAACATTATAAAACCGCCGCCAAGGCCCGCCGACGGCCATCGCAGTAAGCAAAGGCTGTTCATAAAGTCCAAGCAGTTTCAGCAGATGATCACTTTCGCCCCAAACTGCGCCCGGGGCCAGTTCAAAGCCCGTCATCGGCCCATGCAGAAACTTCAGCCCAAGACGCGCGACATGCGCAGCAGACAGCCGGCCGCGGATCAGTGGCAACAGGCGGTGTTCACGCCCCAGTGCGACGAACTGATTGGCGGCGAATTTGTGCAGCGGTTCGGAGAGGCCCGTGCGGCGGCTCCTTCTCTCAATCGCGACCAACCTGCCGCTGGGGCATTCACGATTAGTGAAGATACGCGTCAGAAAATGGACTGACTTTTCCCAAGATCCTTTTTAAATGGCGGCATGATCACCACCCGCCTTGCCGCCACCGCCGATATCCCTGCCTGCGCAGACTTGCATGTCGAAAGCTGTCTAGACATCTACCGGCCCTATGTTTCGGCCGAAGCGTACGCGACGACGCTGCCAGGAAACCTGCGCGCAATCTGGGCGGACGAAAGGCTGATCAGCGGTGATTTCATCATTATGGCCTACGACGGCGATGCGCTGCTCGGCATCGCCACGGTCCGCGAAAAGCCAATCGCATATATCGACCATTTTCACGTGCGCCCAGCGCAGAAAAGCCAGGGCGTTGGGCGCATCCTGATGCGCGCAACCGCCGCTGAACTGATCCGACGCGGCAAAACCGAATGCTATCTCGATGTCGCCGATGGCAACGACGCGGCGCTGGCGTTCTATCAAGCCATGGGCGGCCAGCTGGGCGAAATGATCACAGGCGACCTCTTCGGCCACCCACTGCTCGCTCGCATCATCAGGTGGCCGGATATCACCGCAATCAATGTCTGAAACGTCGGAGACCGACATGCAGATCCGCCCCCTTTCAGGCGCGCTTGGCGCGGAAATCACAGATGTCGACCTGCGCACAATGTCGGACGACGCCTTCGCCGAATTGCGCCAGGTTTTACTCGACCGTTCCGTCATCGTGGTTCGGGGTCAGGACCTAAGCCCCGATGATCACATCGCCTTCGCCAAACGCTGGGGCGAGATCAACATCAACCGTTTCTTCAAGCCAACCGATACGCACCCAGAAATCGCAACGGTTCTGAAAGAGCCCGACCAGAAACTGAACATCGGTGGTGACTGGCACACGGATCATTCCTATGATCAGGCGCCTGCGATGGGATCGATCCTCTACGCCATCGAAACCCCGCCCGCTGGCGGCGACACGCTGTTCTGTTCGATGGGCGCAGCTTACGATGCGCTGTCTGATGGGATGAAGGCGATGCTGCGGGGCCAGACGGCGCAGCATTCATCCCGCCACGCCTTTGGTGCCACGCAAACCGGGAACGAGGCACACAAAGACGGACGCCTTGGCAACGAAGCGACGGCCAAGCAGGACGCCGTACATCCGGTGGTCATCGCCCACCCTGAAACGGGGCGCGCCGCGCTCTACACCAACTCAGATTTCACGACCAATTTCATCGGTTGGACAGCAGAGGAAAGCCAGCCCTTGCTCGATCAGATTGAGGCGCATGCGACGACACCAGAATTCACATGCCGGGTAAACTGGGCGCCCGGAACGCTCACGATGTGGGACAACCGCGCCGTGATGCACAAAGCCATCAACGACTATCACGGGCACCGCCGACTGATGCACAGGATCACAATCGAAGGATGTGAGCTGCCAGCGTTTGTCGGATAGTTTCTCTTCCGGAGGAACGCTGCGCGGCGGATATTTTTTGGACAAAGATTGAGAACCCCCGCCCCGGACCCGAAGCAGGGGCCATCTTCGTCCACGGTCATCGGCGTCCCCGCCTGTGCCGCGTCATCAGAAAGAACAGTTCTGGTTAATTTGGCTCTAATGCTCGCACCTTTGTCCCATAAATATCCATGGCGCTGGGCTTGATTACCCGCGCAACGTGGACCCAAAGCGCAGGCAAATCAGCTATAAACATCAATAGAACCTCAGATATCGGTCCACTTCCCAATCCGAGACGTGATTGAGGTAGCTGAGCCATTCCTGTTCCTTGAACTCTACCCATGACGTGAACATCGCATCGCCAAAGACCTGTTTGGACAGTGGGTCAGCCTTGAACGCGCCCACGGCTTCGTCCAGCGTCCGGGGCAGCATGTTGATGCCGCGCGCGGCGCGTTCCTCGTCCGACACGAGGTACATGTTGTCTGTGTTCGGCTCACCAGGATCGAGGCCTTCGCTGATCCCCTCCAGCCCCGCTGCAAGCACCATCGCGGCGCCCAGATAAGGATTGCAGGCGCTGTCAGCAGCGCGAAGCTCAACACGGCCGCCACCTTTCGGGATGCGCATCGCGTTGGTGCGGTTATTGTCGCCATAGCAGGCGAACACCGGGGCCCAGGTGAAGCCGGACATAGACCCCTGTTTCACAAGCCGCTTGTAACTGTTCACCGTCGGCGCAACGACGGCCATGATCGCTGGCAGGTGACGAAGCACGCCCGCGAGGAACTGATAGCCCAATTCAGACAACCCGCAATTGCGGGGGTCGCTGTCAGACTTGAAAAGGTTTGTCCCCGAAGCATCCGCAAGCGACATGTTGTAGTGAGCTCCTGATCCCGTCCGTTCCCCAAACGGTTTCGGCATGAAAGTCGCGAACGCCCCATGCTGGTTGGCCATTTTCGTCGCCATCATCCGGAGAAAGACGAACCGGTCCGCCATCGTCTTCACCTCCACATAGTTGAAGTCGATTTCCACCTGGCCAATGCCGTCTTCGTGGTCAAAAGAATAGACGCCCCAGCCAAGGCCATCCATCGCATCCACCAGTTCACCCAGCCAGTGGTAATTATCGAGAAGGCGCGAGGTGTCGTAGGCGGGCTTTTCCAGGTGCGCCTGAGACGAGACGGGTTCACGCCCATTGGCGTTGTCGCGGAACACAAAGAATTCCGCCTCCACCCCCATGTTCAGAGTGTAGCCCATCTCAGCCGCTTTCGCGGTCTGGCGGCCAAGGATGTTGCGGCTGCAGGCGTCAAACGGTTTCCCTTCGCACCAGAGGTCCGAGGGGAAAAGCGCGATTGACTGCTCCCACGGCAGAATTACGCCCTGATCCATCGCAGGGATGCAGGCGACCTCTTCGTCGTTAATCTCCTGCGGAACGCCGTCCAGCGCGGCGCCGGTGAACATCTCGGACCCGCCGGCCATATCCTCCAGATGCGAAAGGGGGACGAATTTCGATTTCGACACCCCGTGCATGTCCACATAAGACGCGATGCAGTGGCGCACGCCCTTGGCGGCAAGCTCTGATTTCAACGCGGCGATATCGGTCATAATTCAGTCCCCTCTTCCATCCTGCGCACAGCTTGGGGTGCCAGACCGCGTTGTCCAGCAAATTTCCGTAAAGACGCCGCCGTGCGCGGCAGCGCCTGTTTGCCCATAAGGTTATGGGGCGAGATGACCAAGAAAGTGGCGGCAGGCGCTGACGCGTATCTGGGTTCAGAATGGGAAGGCACGGTGAAGCGCACCCTATGAGGCTACGCCCCACCTGTGGATCGCAGCGCCGATCCAGCCCAGCGCAATCAGGCCGGTCAGCCAGATCACGGTGTCGCCAAGAAAATAGGAACTCATGACGCCCGCAATGACGAACAGCGCCGTTACAGCGGTGTGCAACCAGATAGCGGGTCATTGCACCCACGCGGCGACAGCGCTGGCGGTCCAAAGGATAAGAAGGGCGATATTGGCCCAACCGACCAGACCGCCCTGCTGATTGATCATCGCGGCGAAAGACCAATCAAAACTGCCGCCAAGACTTGCATAGACATGAACACCATAGGCCGCCGCCCCGGCGATCTGCCAGTTGGGCCAGCCCCAGTCGCCAAGATTGTCCGGGCGATGCACGATGAACAGCGCCGCGGCGGCGCCGCCAAGAAAGATCACCGGCCACGCCGTCCATTTAGACTGCATCGCCGCAATTTCGCTGTTGGTCATGCCCGCCGTCGATAGGAATGTCGGGCCGAACATCGCCACGACCACCGTACCCACACCAAGGATCAGGATGGTCGCCTCGGAGACCAAGAAATCATCCCAGCGGTCCAGGCCATCAATTCGCTGCAAAACGCCGACCAGCAGAGCCGCTGTCAGGATCAGCCCGACGGTCAGTGACTGGATGTCATTGTTGAAGAGGACGGTGGAGATGAAAAACGCGGCCGCGCCAAGCCAGAAGGCGGGGCGGCGGGACAGGATGTCTTCCTCCTCCCAATCAGGACGGGCCCAGGCGTTGAAGACGTCCCAGCCCCAGACGGCAACCAACAAAAAGATCGTACCAGCCAGCGCCCAACCCTGACGCTCATGCACGCTCCAGGCGTCGCCGTCATGCAGGCCAAAGAGGCCGTAGTAGAAATGGATCAGGCTCATCACCCAGCCTGCGGTCCTTGACAGCCGCCACCAGTTAATCAGGGGTTCGCGGCCATAGGTGCGGGCAAAGATATAGAAGGCGGGGGTCGCAAGCAGCGTCATCGCCCAGGCTGTCGCGTGAGTGCGCTTGAAGATCAAATTGTCGGACGCCAACGACCAGAATGTGATGAAGGCGAACATCGCCGCAAAATCGCTGAGCGTGATCGCTACCTGGCCGAGCGTCGGGCGAAAGTGATTTGCGTAAGCGGTCATGATCATCCCCTCACAGCGTTTTCAGATAGGCCAGCAATTGGCGTAATTTTTTCAGTGTCGCGGGCCGGGTCATCATAGGCCCAGGGATAATCATGCCCCCTGTTTGAGTTGCCCTTGGCGGTCACATAATAGCTGAACGCCACCGCAGACGGGCAGGCGCCGGTGGGGGCGACATAGCCCATCGCATCGGGGTCGTATGGCGCGTTCACCCGGCGGAACTGATCGGGCCGAGGCTCCTAGTTGATCAGTTGCGCGATAGTCGGCACCGAGGCGTTGTGCAGATATGGCGCCCGAAGCCAGGCGCCGGGGATGGGATTGTTGTAATAGCCGACCTCGGCGGTCAGATCGCCTGGTGAAAAAAAATATAAACCATGGCCAAGGCGGTGCTCACGGCTCAGGTCATTCAGCCGGTCCAGTTGGCTGAGCCAGAAGAACGCCTCTGCCGGGCGACGTTCGGCGCGGGCGGTTTTGGCGGCCTCTTCCAGCAGGGCGACCTGTTCTTCCAGATCTTCGCCCCATCCCGGAAAATCAGTTTGCAGGGCCAGCGGCACCATCTGAGCGTAGCGGAATGTCAGACGCTCAGGATCAGTGCCAAGGTTTTCGACAGGGATGCGCCGATGGATCAGCTCTGCGCCCTCGTTCAACCATTCGCCGCCGTCCAGCGGGCGATGGCCATGACAGGCGTTACAGAATTTCATGTAAACCTGAAAACCAGCCTCTACATCAGCTTGGTCAGGAGCGTCGAAATAATCCTCAAAGCGCGGCGCGGGACCAGGGCCCAGACCCAGCCCTTCGGTATAGGCGGCCGCAGCGCGGACGTTACGCACGATTTCGGGTTTGGACAGCGCCAATGGCGATGCGCCAGAGACATAGGAGGCGATCAGGCTTCGCGTGACGGGCGATTTGATCGAGCCGTCAAATTGCGAAGCGGGGCGCAGATCCTCTCGCTGTTCCCACACCACCGGAATTTTTGAGAGGGCGAAGTTATCCGCACCCGGCAGGCCAAGCGACACACGCACCGTTGACCGGAACGGGCGGGTGCGCCCTGGCCCGGCGGGGATCGCCACCTCATCCCGCAATTCTGCGTTGACGAATGGCAGGTCATAGCGGGACAGATCTTCGCCAATCACGGATTTAATGCCGTCCAGCCATGCGGTGATGACGATGCGGTCGATCAGGGCTTGGACCAAGCCGTCACCCTGCCCGTTCGCCTCATCAAAGCGCCGCATTGCGCGTCATAGGCAGCGAGGATCGCGTCAGTGGTCAGATCGGGGTCCAGCATCGCGTTCTTCACGCCATCGGACCGGGCGATGACATCCAGTTCCTAATTGCCCATCCCGTGGATGACCTCAGATTTGGTCCCATCGGGCAGGCGCAGCCGCGCTGAATGGCAGGCGGCGCACGTCAGGCCAGCGAATTTGGTGGAGGTTTGGAAGGCTTTCGCTTGAACAAAGTTCGACACGCCAATGCCCACCGGCGCCCAGTCTGCGACGTTGGAAACGCAGGTTGTCGCCGGCATGTCGTCAGGCAGAACAAAGCCATAATCCGCCCAGACCGACCCATCGGCACCTTCAGGAAAAAAGCTCTGATAACTCAGATCCTGCATCACGGCGGCGTATTTCAGCGGGAAGGTTTCAAGCCCAATCGTTCCATGGATGGGCGTCTTCGGGCGACATCGGGGTCCAGGCGGCCCAGCGCTTTTCCGCCAGTAACCATCCGCTCGTCAGCAAGATGACCACCACGCCAAGCCCAATGGCGAGCCAGCTGATCCAGCGACCAATCATCCCGTGTTCCCTGAAATAGCGTTCATCATCAAGTGATCCGACGGTAACGCACGCCGCCGTGTATGGACAAGCAGTTAGAGGCGGGGGCATGGAGGTGTCATGACAAAACTCACGGCGCTAACGCTGCTTTGCACTGCGGTGGTCTTCGGCTTCGCCCCCTGGTTCGCGACTTCCGCCGCCCTGCCCGACATGGTGCGCGAAGGCATGTTCAGCCCGACGCGCCAGGCGCTGCTGTCATCCATGGTGCAGGCCGGGTTCGTCGTCGGCGCGCTCGGCACGGCGATCACCGGCTTGCCGGATCGGTTTGATCCGCGCTGGGTCATGGCGATTGCAGCGTTTCTGAACGCCGCCTTTACCGCCGGGCTGCTGATCGCGCCACTTGGCGGCGATGCGGCGATAACGCTGCGACTTCTGTCAGGCGCATGTTTTGCCGGAGTTTACCCTGTTGGCATGAAAATGGCCGTCGGCTGGGGCCTTAAAGACCGAGGGCTGCTGGTCGGCGTCGTTGTTGGCGCCCTGACTTTTGGGTCATCCGTACCCCATCTGGCCGCTTGGCTGGGTGGAGCGGAATGGCGGTTGGTGATCAGCGCGGCGGCGTTGGCGTCGGCCTTCACCGGGGTCATGGCGTTGTTCTGTGGTCTGGGCCCGCACCATGCACGGGCGCCGCAGTTTTCGGCGCGCTCCATCGGATTGATGTGGACCGACCGCCGCCTGCGCGCAGCGACGGGCGGGTATTTGGGCCATATGTGGGAACTTTACGTGATGTGGGGCTGGATCGGCGCCGCCTCAGCCGCAGGGTATGCGATGAGGATGGATCAGGCTGCGGCGGTTGAATTCGCCGCCTTCACCGCCTTTGCCGCCATCGCCATTGGCGCCGTCACCTGCGTGATCGGCGGTGTGATGGCCGACCGGATCGGCAAGGCCGAGGTTGCAGGCGGCGCGATGGTCATATCCGGAATCATGGCGATCGCCGTCGCGCTGGCGCATGGCGGCCCGGTGTGGATTTCGTTTATCCTGATCCTGATCTGGGGCGCGTTCGTGGTGCCGGACAGCCCCCAATTTTCCGCCCTGATCGCCGATGCCGCCCCGCCAGAGGTTGCGGGCAGCCTGATGGCGGTGCAGACCGCATTGGGCTTTGGCCTGACGATCATCAACGTACAGGCCGCGCCGCTATTGGCGGGCGCAATCGGCTGGCCATGGACGCTGGGCGTTCTTGCGCTGGGGCCGGCCTTTGGCGTCTGGGCGCTGCGCCCGCTATTCGGGCGCAGCAAGGGTTCAGCCGTCTAATCGGCTACGCCGTGCAACACCAGATTAAACCCCTCCTAGGGCGAAGGTTCCGTGAATTGCCGGGAAAAGGCGTGGAACTGTCCTCGGTCAATATATCAGGGGTTCGAGTCCCTGAGCGGGAACCATAAAAAATCAAGTAAATCAGATATTTAATAGAGCACTGCCAGAACACCTAGAGTATCAATTTTGGCTTGTCACTAGATTTGTCACTAGAATCACAAACTAAGGCGCGGACCCGGCC
>CBFHXH010000061.1:0-19926 GCA_965659735.1 uncultured Pikeienuella sp. | reverse complement strand
GCCGTACCGTTCAGCCATTCGAGTGACTACCTGATCATGGATGCTGCGGTGAACCAGAATGCGGGATGATGCGGAACATGTCTGACCAGCGTTCTGAATTCCTGCATTCACCAAAAAGGGCAGTGCAGTGTCCAGATCAGCATCATCGAACACGACTTGAGGGGACTTTCCGCCAAGCTCCAGCGTCACTGGTACGATGTTTTCCGCCGCTGCAATCTGGATCAGCTTGCCGACGCCGACCGACCCCGTAAACGACACATGCCGCACGCCCTTGTGGCTGGCAAGCGCGGCGCCCGCCTCGGCGCCCAGCCCGGGCACCACGTTAATCGCGCCGGGTGGAAGGCCTGCTTCCTCAGCCAGAGCGGCAAAGGCGAGCGCGGTCAAGCAGGCCTCTTCAGATGGTTTAAGGACACATGCGTTCCCCATCGCCAAAGCTGCGCCGACGGACCGCCCGATGATCTGCATCGGATAATTCCAAGGAATAATATGGCCAGTCACGCCGTGTGGTTCGCGCAGGGTATAAACGGTGTAACCGTCGAGATAAGGGATCGTTTCCCCCATGACTTTGTCCGCAGCGCCGCCGTAAAATTCCAAATATCGGGCGAGTGCGACAGCGTCAGCGCGTGCCTGGCCAAGCGGCTTGCCGACGTCGGCCGCCTCTATCGCGGCAAGATCATCCGCGCGATCCAGTATGATGCGGCTAAGCTTCATCATGGTTCGGCCGCGTTCCGCTGCAGTCATGCCGCCCCATGCATCTTTCAAAGCAGCCTGAGCGGCTGTAACTGCGTCATCAATATCAGTGGCCTGCCCGCGCGCGATATCGCCAATCGTTTTACCGGTTGACGGGTTTTCAAGCGGTAGCGTTTCGGCATTGTCGCAAGGGCGCCAAATGCCGCCAATAAGTATGTAGCTGCTGTCGAACCATAAATACGGGCTGCTCATCTGCGACTCCATCTGTTAGCGACAGATGAACATCGGCGTAGGTCGATGTAAATGCGTTCCGAGGCGGACGTTACGTAGACTAAGGTTCCCCGCGCACGAACGGTGGCTTAACCTGTCGACGGCTTTCAATGGAAGTTTACGATGTTTAACTATTTTCTCAGATTTGTAGAAACCCCATGCCGAGTGGTGACATCAGATGGACGCAGTCGTTGATGCGGTGCGAAATGCGCTGTTCAGAAGCAAGAACCAGCTTAGTGAAGGTTTTCTTGAACGTTCTTAGCGGATTGAACGGTTTGCCCACTATTCGGAATTCACTGGCGCAGAACGCACTGCCGCAAGTGATGAGGAATTTGGCGCTCTTACCGATTACCTCGTTAATTGGGTCGTAGACAATGGCGCCGATTTTCGGGCATTGTATTTGGATGAACGTTCAAAGCTGGCGTTCGATGTTGGTTTGTCAGGCGACCAAAGGCGTGTGCGTCTATTTGAATTTCTTAGCGAAGATGCTGTCGCGGTAGAAGATATATGCGGTGACGAAGGGGCGTCTGTTGCTTCAGCGCTTCGCGATTTGGCCTCGTCCTTTAGCACCCCTGTATCAAAAGAGGTGAGCGCTCTCTTCGTCGGGGATTGCCTGCATCTTGACGTGATCGGGTTTCTTACCGAAACGCTGGCGAAACGTGATGTCGCACTAGCGCCACACTTTGTAACCGACAAGAATCCGGTGCAGGCGGCCAAGACGATCTGCAGCCTGGGGGAAAAGCCGTTTGTTGTCGTTTTCCACAGTCCATTCACTTACGAAGCATCGAATGCGTTCTTGGTGCTTCTGAACTGGCGGGGCATGACAATGGCTCGTTCCAAACGTGTAGCGCTGTTCGAAGAGGCGACACGCGACGCCAAGATCGTCGTGACGACGCTGGCCGAAACCTTTGCCTGTCCAATCTACGTTCACAACAGTGCTGCCATTGTGCGCCATGGACACTCACTTAAGTCGGGCTTGAAGCAACGCCTTAGCAGTGGATCCCGCGCTGGTTTGCGAACTGAGATCGACAATGCGGTTGACCATATGATTGCAGAACTGAACGAAGCAACGCTCCCTCACTTGTTGAAGTTCGATGAACTTCGATATCTTGACGCAGCGTCCGAAACCAAACTTTCAGAGCACTTGTACAAAGCTTCTCTGCAGCATCCAGCCCGGATTGGCGCCTTCATGGCGCGCGACTACGAAATGATCCTGGAAACCGCCTCTCACTTGTTGAAGAAAAAGATGGTGGTTTGCGATCTGGATAACATCTTGTGGGGCGGGATTATCGGTGAAGGCGTTGTGGATCATTTTGCGGACCGCCAAAGTGTTTTGAAAGACCTGAAATCCAAGGGCGTCGTTCTTTCAATCGCTTCAAAAAACGATCCGACGAACGTGCATTGGCGCGGTGGCGTCTTGAACGAGGATGATTTCGTCTATTAAGCGCTCAGTTGGAACCCAAAGATTTCCGCATTCGAAATGATGGAACGAGATCTCAACCTGAAACGTAAGGACTTTGTTTTCGTCGACGATCGGGCTGATCAACAGGCTATGGTGGCCGACAAATATCCCGAAATAAGAAGTCTGGATGCGACGGACCGACACACGTGGGACTGCTTCGGCTTATGGCGCGATATGCTGATGTCCGGTTCAGATATGGACCGGATAAAAATGTATCAGGATCGTTGCGAACGCGAAAAATTCACTTATTCTTCTGCCGACACTTCGGATGAGGCCGCGATGTTTGGCGAGTTGGGGCTTAGGCTAAAACTGTGGGAGGCGCAGAAAACCTACCTTCCGCGGGTGACCGAGCTAATAAATCGAACGACGAGTTCAATATGACAGGGCTCAGAACCACACTTCCCGAGGTGACCGGCTGGGTGGAAGGAAACAGCCACCGGGTCTTTGTCGCCAGCATGGAAGATCGCTTTGGCGAAATGGGAGTGATCTCTATCTTGCTGGTGGACTTTGGGGATGTGGAAGAAGTTAGCATCGACGCGTTTGTGCTCAGCTGTCGCGTGTTTGGCTCCAAGGCCGAGGACGTAATTCTGAACGAGGTAAAGCGAAGAGCAATCGCCAATGGAAAACAGCGTATTGCAGGTTTGTGCCGACATATCGCAGTGAACGGGCCGTGCCAGTCAGTTTATGCAGACAACGGATTTGGCTGGGAAGACGAACGTTGGGTCTATGATTTATCATCGGGTGTTGGCGATGACCCAGAATGGCTTGAGATTAAAGCTGAAGGCCGATACTGACTGCTTTAAGCTATTCAAGCGCGACACAAATCCTTCTCTACGGCAAGATTGAATGACAGCATAAGCCGTTGACGCCGCTTCGTTACCTAATTTCCCAGGATCGTTGGCAGGCGAAGGCCATGTTCGCGCGCGCAGGCGACTGCGTCTTCGTATCCTGCATCTGCATGGCGCCACACGCCGGATGCCGGGTCATTCCAAAGAACCCGTTCCAGCCGCCGCGCTGTGCTATCTGTGCCATCGGCGCAGATCACCAGACCTGCATGCTGGCTGAACCCCATTCCGACGCCGCCGCCATGGTGCAGTGACACCCACGTCGCGCCGGATGCTGTTGAGATCAGCGCATTCAGCAATGGCCAGTCGCTGACAGCGTCCGACCCATCTTTCATCGCCTCGGTTTCGCGGTTGGGCGACGCAACCGATCCCGCATCGAGGTGATCGCGCCCGATCACCACGGGCGCCTTCAACTCGCCAGACCGGACCATTTCGTTAAACGCCAATCCCGCCTTGTGCCTGTCGCCCAATCCGATCCAACAGATCCGCGCGGGCAGGCCCTGAAAAGCAATGCGTTCCTGCGCCATGTCCAGCCACTGGTGAAGATGCGTATTCTCTGGAAACAGCTCCTTCATCTTAGCGTCGGTCTTGTAGATATCCTCGGGGTCGCCAGAGAGGGCGCACCAGCGAAACGGGCCGACGCCCCGGCAGAAAAGCGGGCGGATGTAGGCAGGGACAAAACCGGGGAAGGCAAAGGCGTTTTCAAGTCCTTCTTCTAGCGCAACTTGGCGAATGTTGTTGCCGTAATCCAGCGTTGGCACGCCTGCGTTCCAAAAATCGACCATCGCCTTGACGTGGGTTTTCATCGATGCGCGGGCGGCGGCCTCAACCGCTTTGGGATCGGTTTCCCGCTTGGCCTGCGCTTCGCCCAGCGTCCAACCTTGCGGCAGGTAGCCGTTCAGCGGATCGTGGGCTGAGGTTTGGTCTGTGACGATATCGGGCCGCACTCCGCGCTTGACCAGATCAGGAAAAATATCAGCAGCGTTGCCCAACAGGCCGACAGACTTCGCTTCACCCGCTTTGGTCCAGCGGTCAATCATTTCCAGCGCTTCGTCGAGCGTATCAGCGCGTTCATCCAAGTACTTGGTACGAAGTCGAAAATCGATGTTGTCAGAGTTGCACTCCACAGCGAGGCAGCTAGCACCAGCGAACACCGCTGCCAGAGGCTGCGCACCGCCCATGCCTCCCAGTCCGCCGGTCAGAATCCACTTGCCGGTGAGGTCGCCGCCATAATGCTGGCGACCCGCTTCTATAAACGTCTCGTACGTGCCCTGAACGATCCCCTGCGTGCCGATGTAGATCCACGATCCTGCGGTCATCTGGCCGTACATCATCAAGCCCTTCTTATCGAGCTCGTTGAAATGATCCCAGGTCGCCCAGTTTGGCACGAGGTTCGAGTTTGCGATCAGAACGCGCGGTGCGTCTTCATGTGTGCGTATGACAGCAACAGGGCGGCCCGACTGAACAATCATCGTCTCGTCATCTTCCAGCGTTTTCAGCGTGGCGACCATACAATCGAAATCGCTCCAGGATCTCGCGGCGCGACCAATGCCGCCATAGACCACGAGCTCATGCGGGTTCTCAGCCACATCCGGGTGCAGGTTGTTCATCAGCATCCGCATTGGCGCCTCAGTCTGCCAGCTTTTGGCGTTCAGGTCTGGCCCTTCTGGTGGGCGGACTTCGCGGATGTTTTTGCGGTCAAGCATGAATCTACCCTTTCGGTTCTATGGTTGTGATAGTGCGGTGGTCGCCTTCGCCAAACCAAATCAGCGTATTGCCGTCTCGCAGCACACCGTAACAGGCCCAGCCGTCAGCAGGCGGCCACTGGGAGCAATATTTATCGCTGTGTGCAGCCCAGGTTCCAAAACTGTCGCGGCCACGATCTGTGTAAGTCGTTGCGCCCCGGGCCGAGAAAGTCTGGCGGGTCGTATCGGTGGTTGCCACAATTGTCGGCAACAATTCATCTATGCCTGCTGACGTCAGTCGTGTTTCTAGGGCAAGGGCAGAAGCTGCAAACAAGCTCGATAAGATGGCGATGTATTTCATGGCGCCCTTTTCAGTTCGTCAGCGAACTGGACTATCGACTGGAAAATATCGCTCAGCACCGGCCGTACTTGATCGGCGAGATCTGTGCGATAGTCCCAAATTGGCGCTTCGTTCATGTAGACACGTTGAGCCATTTCCATCTGGATCGCATGCACACCATTTGCCGGGTCGCCATAATTGCGTGTCGTCCAGCCGCCCTTGAAACGGCCATTGGTAACGGCGCTGAAGGCGCTTGTCTCACATTTTTCTGCAACAAGCCTGGTCAGGCGCGGATCGCAAGTCGCGCCGTTATTATCGCCAATATTGAAAACTGGCAGCACACCATCAAACAGAAATGGGATGTTGGACCTGATGGAATGGCAATCATAAAGGATAGCTACGCCGTGGATCGCTTTCACCCTTGCGATCTCAGCCGATAGCGCGACGTGGTAGGGCGCGTGGTAAGCGAGGCGGCGGGCCTCAACCTCCGCTTCCGACGGCTTAGTC
Organism: uncultured Pikeienuella sp.; assembly: GCA_965659735.1. Lineage (GTDB taxonomy): Bacteria > Pseudomonadota > Alphaproteobacteria > Rhodobacterales > Rhodobacteraceae > Pikeienuella. Next base: position 14,127 of record CBFHXH010000061.1, on the reverse strand, counting down.
GTCCAAATCGACCGCCCGTTGAAATCGGTCATAGGGACCAAAGCGGTCGTATTCTGTCCTGGGTATAGCGAGACGCCAGATGGGTCGCGGTTCGCGTCGACCACGTAACGGTGTACATGACTGCGAACAACGCTGGCGCCTGGTGCGAGATCTTCATGAAGTTTCGCAATGTGCCAATCAGCGTCATCAAGGCCGCGACCGCGATCGTTCAATTGCGCCTCAACTTCGGAAGGCAGCCACAGGCCGCCATGAGGTTGGCCAAGGATCAGGGGGCTGTCGCCCTCTATAACCTCATAGGGTTTCATGACATCTCCGGCATTTTGACATTGGCGGAAGTGGTTAGATCGCCGCTGTTGACCAATGCGGCTGCAGCCTCCAAATCTGGGGCCATATAGCGGTCTTCACCCATAGGCGGCGCAACCGTGCGCAGTTTGGTGACGACCGCCTGCAGCGGTGCGCTGGTTTTTAGCGGCGCGCGGTGATCGACCCCAGCCGCAGCGCATAACAGCTCCACCCCGATGATCGCGTTGAGATTTCGCGCCATTGGTATCAGACGCCGTGCGCCGTGAGCGGCCATGGACACGTGGTCTTCCTGATTGGCCGATGTCGGGGTCGAATCCGTCACGCAGGGGTTGGCGAGGTGTTTGTTTTCGCTCATCAACGCCGCTGCGGTTACTTCTGCGATCATCAGGCCACTGTTCAGACCAGGATCGGGTGTCAGAAACGGGGGCAAGTCGAAGCTGAGCGTTGGGTCCACCATCAATGCAATTCGACGTTGGGCGATCGCTCCCATTTCGCTGGTCGCCAGCGCGATCATGTCTGCGGCAAAACCAACAGGTTCGGCGTGGAAGTTTCCGCCAGATACGATGTCGCCGCTATCAGCCAGGATAAGCGGGTTGTCTGTCGCAGCGTTCGCCTCAATTTCCAACGTCCGCGCCGCTTGGCGCAGAACATCCATTGCAGCGCCAGTCACCTGTGGCTGGCAGCGGATGCAATACGGGTCCTGGACGCGGCTGTCGCCTTCGCGGTGGCTTTCCCTGATCTCGGATCCTGCAAGCAGATCGCGCATCGCAGTGGCGGCGTCTATTTGGCCCTGATGGCCGCGGATCGCGTGAATACCCGGCTGAAGTGGCGCAGTTGATCCCATGATTGCATCGGTTGAGAGGGCGGAAACGATCAATGCTGCCTCCGCCGCGCGCCACGCGTCGAACAGCCCGGCAAGCGCAAAGGCGGTGGAAAACTGGGTGCCGTTGATTAACGCCAGCCCTTCCTTGGGCCCAAGGGTCACCGGCGCAAGATCTGCGGCTGACAACGCAGCGCCGCCAGCCATGCGGGCGCCGCCATATTCCGCATCACCCTCGCCAATCATCACGGCCGCCATGTGGGCGAGCGGCGCAAGATCGCCTGAGGCTCCAACGGAACCCTGCGCCGGAATGATCGGCGTAACGCCGCGATCAAGCATTCCTTCAATCAACGCGATCACTTCCCACCTGACACCTGATGCGCCGCGCCCTAGCGAGAGCAGCTTGAGCGTCATCATCAGGCGAGCCATCCGGGCCGGAATCGGCTCACCGACACCGCTGCAATGAGACAGGATCAGATTGCGCTGCAACGTTTCGGCATCCGAAGGTGCGATCTTGACGCTGGCGAGTTTGCCGAAGCCGGTGTTCACACCATAGATCGGCGAATCTCCAGCCGCTGCTGAAGCGATGTGGCATGCAGCAGCCTCAACTGCGCTGCGGCAATCGGGGGAAAGAGTGGCAGGCGCATCGGCGCGATACAGCGCTTCAAGCGCGGCTAAAGTCGTCGCGCCAGGGGGCAGAATAGCCATCAAACGCCCCCAAAGATACGACGGTACAGGGGGTTGAACCCCATTCGATACGCAAGTTCACCGGGCCGCGCGACATTCCAGATCGCAAGATCGGCTCGAAGACCCGGCGCGATCACGCCACGATCAGTTAGCCCTAGCGCTTTTGCGGCGTTGCGGGTCACACCTGTCAGTGCCTCTTCCGGGGTCAGGCGGAAGAGGGTGCAGGCCATGTTTATCGCGAGTAGGATTGAAGTCAGCGGTGATGAGCCCGGGTTGGCGTCCGTTGCAACGGCGATCGGTACGCCTGCATTGCGCAGCGCGGCCACAGGCGGCACCTGCGTTTCATGCAGAGTGTAAAATGCACCCGGCAAGAGAACCGCAACAGACCCCGACGCCGCCATCGCGTCGACACCATCTTGGCCCATGTATTCGATATGATCGACAGATAGTGCGCAGTAATTGGCCGCTAGTACGGCGCCTTTCAGGTCGGACAATTGTTCGGCGTGCAGCTTGATTGGCAAGCCAAGGGCACGTGCCGCGTTGAATACGCGTGCGATCTGATCCGGCTGAAACGCGATGCCCTCGCAGAAGCCATCCACGGCATCGGCCAACCCTGCGCCATGGGCGGCGTGGAGGGAGGGAATGGCGATTTCGTCGATGTAGGCGTCATCGCGGCCTTTATATTCTGGCGGCGTTGCATGAGCGCCCAGATAGGTGCTCAGAACCGAAACATCCCGCGCCGCGCCAACTCCGCGTGCGGCTTGCAGCATGTTCAGCTCCGTCTCTTCATTCAGGCCATAACCGGACTTGATCTCCAAGGTTGTCACGCCCTCGGCGATAAGGGCATCTGCGCGGGGCAGGGCGGCCGTAATCAACTGCTCGACGGTGGCGCCGCGCGTGGCGGTTACTGTGGACACAATGCCGCCGCCGGCGTGAGCGACCTCTTCATAGCTTGCGCCTTTCAGGCGCATCTCAAACTCCATCGCCCGATCGCCGCCATACACCAGATGCGTATGGCAATCGATCAGGCCAGGTGTAATCAGTCGCCCTTCAATGTCTGTTGAGGGTAGATCAGGCGCATCCGTGCTTGGTCCTACCCAGTCGATCAGCCCATTCTTCAACATCACAGCGCCATCTTCGATCATGCCATAAGGCGCGCCGCCCGGCGCCATCGTGGCGATAGCCGCATTGGTAAGGAGTGTTGTTTCAGAACTCATGCGAAGCTCCGTCATTGCGTGAGGGCGATGGAAGATGTTAGATTATTATGTCTACACATAAAGGAGGCGCCATGACAACGATATTCGCGCATCGCGCACTATTGCCGACCGGGTGGGTCGCCAACGTACGCGTCAGTTTCAACGACGGCGTGATTGATCAAGTCGAGGCTGAGGCAAGGCAAACGGCGGGCGATGTGACGGTTGACGCACTCGCGCCAGCTTTGGCCAACCTGCATTCTCATAGTTTTCAACGAGCTATGGCGGGGATGGCCGAACATCGCGCTGCGGGGCGCGACAGTTTCTGGACATGGCGCACCCTGATGTATCGCTTCCTTGATCATCTGACGCCAGACCAGGTGCAGGCCATCGCCGCACTGACCTTCATGGAGATGCAGGAGGCGGGATACGCTTCGGTCGGGGAATTCCATTATGTCCATCACCAACCTGGTGGTGGCGCCTATGACGATATTGGCGAGCTATCGGCTCGAATCATTGCCGCTGCTGACGCCACAGGAATCGGCCTCACGCATCTTCCGGTGTTCTACCGATATGGCGGGGCTGACAAACAGCCGTTAGCTGGGGGCGCCCGGCGATTTGGAAACGAACCTGACGCATTTCAACGCTTGGTCGACAGCGCCCGAGGACACCTCGCCGCGTTGCCAAAGGATGCGCGCATGGGCGTTGCGCCACACTCGTTGCGCGCCATTGCGCCGGAAGATTTGCGGCTGCTCCCGGATTTTGATCCCGCACGCATTCACATGCACATTTCCGAGCAACCGAAGGAAGTTGAAGAAATTTGCGAATGGCTCGGCACCCGGCCAGTTGAATGGTTATTGGGCGAAGAGGATGTGAACAATCGCTGGTGTCTGATCCACTGCACCCACATGACGTCAGCCGAAACCCAAAACCTGGCGGCAACTGGCGCTGTTGCGGGATTGTGCCCGATCACGGAGTCGAACCTTGGCGACGGCATCTTCAACGGTGTTGAGTTTCTAGCCAATGGCGGCGCATTTGGCGTCGGATCTGACAGCAACATTCGCATTTCGGTGAATGAGGAACTGCGAACCTTGGAATATTCACAACGCTTGCGCGACATCTCCCGCAACGTTTTAGCGCCGGGTGAAGGGTCCGTCGGACAGCACCTTTATAGACTGGCGGCCAAAGGTGGTGCTCAGGCGCTTGCCCGCGATGCGGGAGAAATCCGCTCTGGCGCACTCGCCGATCTTGTGGCGCTGGACACATCCGCCCCGGCATTGGCGGCGCTGACCAGTGATCAGTTGATCGACGGCTTTGTCTTCGCAGCAGGCGAGCGGGTGGTTACCGACGTCTGGTCCGCAGGGCGGCATATGGTGCGCGAAGGGCGCCACCGCAATCGGGAAAAAATCATCGCCGCATACGCCTCAGCCGTCGCCGATCTGACAGGCGCTCTCTGATCATGGTGGAACGTACCGGGTTTCGTGATGTTAAGGCGGAAATCCTCCGCCGCATTCGCGATAAGACCTGGCCGCCCGGGGCGCTGATGCCTAACGAGACTGACCTGGCGGCGGAGCTAGCTTGCGCCCGCGCCACGGTCAATCGCGCCATGCGGGAGCTTGCCGAACAAGGCGTGCTGGATCGCAAGCGGAAAGCAGGTACCCGCGTCGCAGCCGCACCGGTCCGGCGAGCAGAGCTGAAAATTCCGCTGATCCGTGCTGAGGTCGAGGGCGAAGGAGCCGCCTATTCTTATGAACTGATCCATCGGAAAACCTCCGAAGCGCCCGAATTCCTTTCGCCTTATGGCGTGACAGGCGAGGTTTTGTCGGTTGCGTGCCTTCACCAGTCAGATGGACGGCCTTATCAGTTGGAAGACAGATACATCTCGTTAACCGGCGCACCCGCCGCCGTTGCGCAGGACTTCACGGTGCTCAGCCCAAACGAATGGCTGATCGCTGAAATACCTTTTACGGATGTGGAGGTCAGCTTCTCCGCCCAGGCGGCCTCGGATACAGAGGCTGCACACCTGAACCAACGGACAGGTTCGCCCATCTTCGTGGCTGAGCGCGCCACATGGGCGGATGGTCGTTTCATCACCTTCGTCAGGCTCAGCCATCCTAGTACCTACCGGATGAACACCAGATATTGACCTCAGGGTTTACGATTACGTTAAGTCAGACTTGGCGCCGCACTGTCGCCGTGGCTGAGTGACGGAAGGGAGGGTGCGACATGACGCGAACCATAAAGATCGGCGGCGCCAGCGGGTTCTGGGGCGAAGCGGTGTCGTCAACTCCGCAGCTTTTGCAGGTCGAAGGGCTGGATTACCTCGTTTACGACTACCTCGCCGAGATCACGATGGCGATCATGGCCCGGATGCGCGCCAAGGATCCCGCCACCGGGTACGCGACTGACTTCGTTACCGGCGCGATGGCCCCAAACCTGAAGTCGATCGCCGCAAAAGGTGTGAAAGTTATCTCTAACGCCGGGGGTGTGAACCCTGCGGCTTGCGCAGACGCGTTGCGGGCTGAGATCGCCAAGCAGGATCTGAACCTGAAGGTCGCCTGTATCGAAGGTGACGATCTGATGAACAGGCTCGACGATCTGGCCGCGCGCCAAATTCGCGACATGTTCACCGACGCCGCCTTTCCTGATCCCAAAACCGTCGGCAGCGTCAACGCTTATATCGGCGCCTTTCCCATCGCTCGCGCTCTGGCTCGGGGGTCGGATATCGTCGTGACAGGGCGGTGCGTCGATAGTGCGGTGACGCTGGGCGCCTGCATCCATGAATTTGGCTGGACCGAGGCGATGCATGATGAATTGGCGGGCGGGTCGTTGGCCGGTCACATCATAGAATGCGGCCCACAGGCCACCGGCGGGAACTTCACCGATTGGCGTGATGTCGCCGATACCCTCGCTGATATCGGCTATCCTGTTGCAGTGATTGCGCCTAACGGTGATTTCCGTGTCGAAAAGCCAGAAGACACTGGCGGGCAGGTGTCTGTGGGCACCGTCAGCGAACAGATGCTTTATGAGATTGGCGATCCGCAAGCGTATAAATTGCCCGATGTGACGTGCGACTTTTCCATGGTTCAGATTGCGCAATCAGGACCGGATGAAATTTCTGTCTCAGGCGCCAAAGGATACTCGCCTTCAGATACTTACAAGACATGCCTGACCTTTCAGGATGGTTGGCGCATCGGCCATATGTTCGGTTTTTATGGCGAAGACGCGGAAGAAAAAGGCCGGGTATTCGCCGAGGCCGCCTTCACACGCGCTAGACGCATCCTCAAGGCTATGGGCGCGCCGGATTACACGGATACATCAATTGAGCTGTTAGGGGCTGAGGCGCAGTTTGGCGGACGGCGCACGTCGCCACTGGCGCGCGAGATCGCGATTAAAATTGCAGCGCGCCATATCGATCCACGCGCGGTTGGACTATTGCTGAGGGAGGCGACCGGCCTAGGCCTGTCCACACCGCCCGGCCTGACCGGTTTCGCAGGAGCGAGGCCCAAACCATCACCGGTCATGGGCCTCTTTTCGTTTACTTTTCCCAAGCACGAGGTTCAGATCACACTGTCCGACGACGCTGGTACGGAAACGCTGATAGCATTGGGCGATACTAACTCCGCGTTACCTGAATCGTTGGCTGAACCAATACCCGCGCTAGCGGACAATATGGTTGAAGTTCCGCTTATTCGCCTCGCGTGGGCGCGCAGCGGCGACAAGGGCGACAACGCCAATGTCGGCGTGATTGCGCGCCGAGCCGAATATTTTCCCTACATATGGGCCGCGCTTGACGACGCAGCCATCCGCCATGCGTTTGGGCACTTCCTGAAAGGTCGGATCGAACGGTTTCCAATGCCCGGTGCCAACGCCATGAACATCCTCATGTGGGAGGTTCTGGGCGGCGGCGGCGTGCGTAGCTTGCGTAATGACCCGCAGGGCAAAGGATACGCCCAACTCGCGCTGAGCCTGCCTGTCAGGGTCCCTGTTGCATTGCTGGAGGTTGAGAATGACGCCTGAGACCCTGATCCTTAACCGTGAAGAGGCGTGGCTGACAATCCGGCTGAACCGGCCAGAGGCGCGCAACGCCTTGTCCGGCGAAATGGTCGCCGAACTCACGGCAGTGCTGAAAGAAGCCGCTGCAGATGACAACATCCGCGGTGTGACATTGCGAGGCGAAGGCGCAGTGTTTTGCGCTGGCGGCGACCTTAAGGGCTTTCAGGCGATTTTTCAGGCTGGCGGCCACTTGGAAAGCGTCGCGAAAGCAAATGAAGAGGGCGGCGAGTTATTCACTTTGATCAATGAGCTGCCTAAGTTTGTAATGATATTGGTTCAGGGCGCTGCGATGGCCGGTGGCTTCGGTATGGTTTGCGCCGCCGACGCTGTCGCCGTAACCAGTGACGCCAAGTTCGCGCTTACAGAAACAACGCTGGGCATACCGCCCGCTCAGATCGCACCTTTCGTGGCTGCGCGGCTTGGATTGCGCGCGGCGCGGCTATTGATGCTGACCGCTTCGCGGTTTGATGGGATCGAAGCGGCCGAACTGGGGCTTGCGGACTATGTGGTCGATGACATTGCAGGGTTGGACGCAGCAGAGGCGGACATACGCAAAGGCGTGATGCGTTGCGCACCCGGCGCAAACGCGATCACCAAAGACATTCTACTGAAAACCCGCACGACCCATGGCGCAGAGATGCGTAGCTACGCCGGGCGCGGTTTCGCGAAAGCGATGCTCAGCGATGAGGGCAGGGAAGGTGTCGCTTCGTTCATCGAAAAACGCAAACCACGGTGGAGTGTTTAGAGCGTTGCTTTGATCAGCATAAACTCAAGGCTAAGCTTTGTTCTGCGACGTCGAAACGCCGACGTTTGAACGCTTAGCCTGTCTCATCACACCATTCGGACAACGCGCGTTTTTCGTCTTCGGTCATACGCAAGCCAATCTTGCTGCGACGCCATAGAATGTCGTCCGCCGTTTGGGCGAACTCGTGCGTTTTCAACCAGGTCACTTCGGCCTCGGTCAGTGTCGCGCCGAAGTCGCGGCCCAAATCCTCAACCTGATGCGCGTCGCCAAGCATATCAAACGCATCCTCGCCATAAGCTTTCACCAATCGCCTAGCCCAACGGTCCGTCAGAAACGGATAGCTGAGCATCAGCCGCTCGATCAAAGCAACAACGCCATCCACGGGAAAGTCGCCGCCTGGCAGTGGCGCGCCTGCGGTCCAGGGGCCTGGAAGGGCGTCGAAATAAGGCACCAGCTTGTCCACGCAGCGTTCGGCTAGCTTGCGATAGGTTGTGATTTTGCCGCCGAAGATGTTGATCAGCGGTGCCGCGCCATCTTCATCACTGACATCCAGCACGTAATCGCGCGTCGCTGCCGTCGCGCTGGTTGCGCCGTCGTCATAAAGTGGACGAACGCCAGCATAGGTCCAAACGATGTCTTCAGCAGTGACAGGCTTTTCAAAGAAGTTTGAAGCTGCGGAGAGAAGGTAATCGCGCTCCTCCACTGAACATTCAGCTTTACTATCGGGGTCTGAATGATCTGCATCGGTGGTGCCGATCAGCGTAAAATCAGTTTCATACGGTATCGCGAAAATGATCCGTCCATCAGCCAGTTGAAAGAAATACGCTTGATCGTGATCGAACAGTTTGCGCGTGACGATATGGCTGCCTCGTACGAGCCGAATGCCCGCCTTGTGATTCTGGCGAAGCGCACCCGACAGGATTTGCGACACCCATGGTCCACCTGCATTGATCAGCCCGCGCGCCTTTACAACGCGCCCGCCCAGATCAACAGACCACAATCCACCTTCGCGCGTTGCGGCGGTGCAGGACGTGCGGGTGCGGATGACTGCGCCTTTTTCGGCTGCGTCGCGGGCATTAAGCGAGACAAGGCGCGCATCCTCAATCCAGCAATCCGAATATTCGAACCCCTTCTGGAACTTTGGCTTTAGCGTCGCGCCAGCATCATGTGTCCTTAGATTCAAAGTCTGCGTTGAAGGCAGAATTTTCCTCCCACCGAGGTGGTCATAGACGAAAAGTCCCAATCGAGTCAGCAGCGCAGGCCTGCGCCCAACAAGAAATGGAACCCAGGCAAGCAGTTTTCCCAATCGCGAATGATCATCCTTAAACCGAAGATCAGGGTTCACCGGCAGGACAAAACGAATAGGCCAGCTGATATGCGGCATCGCCTTCAGAAGGGTTTCGCGTTCTTCAAGGGCGCTGCGCACCAGGCGGAATTCAAAATATTCCAGATACCTCAATCCGCCATGGAACAATTTGGTCGAAGTGGAGGATGTGGCCCAGCCCAGATCCTCTTTTTCCACCAGACACACCGACAGTCCGCGCCCCGCTGCATCACGCGCCACGCCGCAACCGTTCACACCGCCGCCGATAATCAAAAGGTCGTAGATTTCTTCGGTCATGCTTGCTTTTAGCGACTTGGCAAGCTGAGCGATATTGCACCCCTTGCCGCGCCTTTCAAATGATGGTCGGATCAGCAAATAGGAAGAGGTTCGACATGTCGCACACACATCTTTTGGCGATCGATCAGGGCACAACATCCAGCAGGGCCATCCTGTTTGACGCCGATTTGCGCCCTGTATCGATCAGCCAGCAAGAATTTCCCCAGATATTTCCCGCGTCTGGCTGGGTTGAACATGATCCCGAGGAGATTTGGCGCACTACTGTTGAAACCTGTCGCAAAGCGATGGCCGATGTTGTTCCTGCTGCAATTGGCCTGACAAACCAGCGCGAAACAGTAGTTGTTTGGGACAAGGCCACAGGCGTGCCGATCCACAACGCCATTGTTTGGCAGGACAGGCGCACCAGCAGCTATTGCGCCGACCTCAAGGCCGAAGGGGCCGAAGCGGACGTAACCTCCCGCACCGGGTTGCTATTGGACCCATACTTTTCAGCAACCAAGCTGAAATGGATTTTGGATCAAGGGGCCAGGGATCACGTTAACGATCTTTTGGCCGGAACAATCGACACGTATCTCATCTGGCGCCTGACTGGTGGACGGGTTCACGCAACCGATGCGACCAATGCAGCGCGCACCATGCTTTACAACATTCACGATGGCGCCTGGGATCAGACGCTTCTGGATCTCTTCAACATTCCCGACTCCATACTGCCAGAGGTCTGCGATAGCGCTGACGACTTCGGCATAACCGATCCAGCAATTCTGGGCGCTGCGATTCCGATCTGCGGCGTCGCAGGCGATCAGCAGGCGGCAACTGTGGGGCAGGCATGTTTTCAACCAGGGATGATGAAGTCGACCTACGGGACCGGGTGCTTTGCGCTGATGAACACCGGCGCTGACGCGGTTACGTCGCGAAACCGTCTGCTGACCACCATCGCCTATCAGCTCGACCGCAAACCGACCTATGCGCTGGAAGGGTCGATATTCGTTGCCGGGGCCGTCGTTCAATGGTTGAGAGACGGCCTGCGCATGATCAAGGTGGCCGAAGAAACGCATGGCTTGGCCGAGGCCGCGAACCCGACTGAGCAGGTCTATTTCGTACCCGCTTTCACAGGCCTTGGCGCACCTTATTGGAACGCTGATTGCCGTGGTGCGATCTTTGGTTTGACGCGTAACACCGGCCCGGCAGAGATCGCCAAGGCGGCGCTTGAGAGCGTGGTTTATCAAACTCAGGACCTGCTAGAAGCGATGCGCGGTGATTGGGGTGGGCAGGTTGAAACTGTGTTGCGTGTGGATGGTGGCATGACCGCCAGCGAGTGGACCATGCAGCGGCTAGCCGACCAGCTTGGGGCGCCGATTGACCGTCCTGTTGTGACCGAAACAACCGCCTTGGGTGCAGCCTACCTGGCTGGTTTGAAATTGGATTTATGTCCACCGCCCAAAGATTTTGCTGCCAAATGGGCGTTGGATCGCCGGTTCGAACCCGCAGGAGACGCAGATCAGCGCGCACGGGATTATGCTGGCTGGAAAGACGCGGTGGGTCGTTTGCTAGTCTGACATCAGTTAGCCAAGAGCCGCGTCGCACCGCGCACACCAAAGCAGAAAGGCATGAACGGTGCCCTCATAATCCGGCCCGGCCAGCGGCCCGCCTGTTGCGTGCACAGATCCAAGCGCGATTTGCATTGCCTCAAGCTTTTCACGGTCTTCACGGTTCACTTCTGTCCACAGATCAATGCGCTGGCGAATGGTATCTTCGTCTAGTTCATCGCCATAAACGGCAGCGGACCAGCGCACCTCTATCTGGTCAACCGCGACCGGGCGGATGCAGAACGATACGAGAAGCGTGGATGCAATACTGGCGACCTGCCCGGGGAACACTGCAAACAGCGAAGATCGCTGGCGCTGTTCATCCGTCAGACCAGGCGCGCCTGATCCGCGGGAGGGGATGTCGCTGGGGTAATTGGCGAAATAACTTGTGAACCCTGCGCCGTCAGGCCCTTTTTTGCTAAGGCCTGTGGGCGTGTAACCATGCAGGGTAACAGGATGGACGACGGACAAATGATACGCCTCCATGAAATTTTCGACGAGGCACTTCCAGTTGCAGTTCCACGTTTCGAAAGCGCTGTAAACGGTGCGAAATGCTTCGGGATCATAGGGGCTGATCACCGCCGCCAAACCGGCTAGATCCTCGTCAAGATCAGTCGGCGTATTGGAGAGGGTGACATAGACGTAGCCAAAGCGCGTCTCGCAGCGGAACTCGCCCAGCTTGCAGGTTTTAGGATCGAACCCGGCGTTTTCCATTCGCGGCGCACGCAAAAGCGCCCCATCCAGCCCATAGGTCCAGGCATGATATCGACAGACGAACCGCTTTGTGTTGCCGGTTCCTGTAACCAGCGGCATGCCGCGATGACGGCAAACATTGGACAGGGCGCGCACACCATCAGGGCCGCGCGTGATGATTAATGGCTCACCCAGCAGGTTCAGCGCAATGTAATCGCCATTTTCCGCCATTTCGTCAGCCCGGCAAACGGGATGCCAGGCGTGGCGCAGTATCGTTTCGCATTCGTGGCGAAACAGCGTTTCGTCAGTGTAGAATCTGCCTGACGGAGCCATCGGCGCGTCAGCTGGCGCGGCGGCGATATCCGCCAATTCAGCGCGGATGCTCGCCAACCTGCTGATCGCAGAACCATCCATCGCCATCACCCGGCCTGCATGCGGCAATTGATGTAATGTGCAAAATCGTAATTCGGCCGTTCCAGATGCGACAGATGTCCCGGTTCGGCGCTGTCTGCGCAAAGGCCACGATACACTTTCTCGGTGCAGCCGCGATCTTCGACATTCACGTCATCAAGCAGATCTTTCAGCTTTGCGAAATGGCTCTGCGCTTCTGGGTCCTCGACATAATCACGCGACATGCCGCCGCCAAAACCGATGCGGACCTGGCCGACGCCTTGTGGGTGCAGCGTCAGATACCAGAAATAGCCAGGCGTCAGTGTGATCAGCAGGCTGGGATAGATTGCGATTAGATAAGTCATGCGCCGCCGATCGCCTTCAAGCCGGGTGTTGTTGGGATGCGCCAATGCGATCTTCAGCGAATCGTCCTTGAGAATGGTGTGGTAATTAAAGGCGGGCTCACCCGGTGGGCAGACCATTTCCTCAAGTTTCGAAAGGCCGCCAATTGTACCTGCGTGACAGACGGGCAGATGGTAGCTTTCCATGAAATTTTCGGCCAGCACCTTCCAATTTGTGTCCCAGACATGCGTTTCGAAGAACGTTTCAGTATAGGACGCCATGTCGAAATCGCCGACCATGTCTTTGACCGAGGCCAGCTGCGTATCAACCGCCGGTGCATCTGGTTTAAGCGTCACGAACACCCAGCCCAGCCAGTCGGCGCAGCGGATGTCTGGCAAGCCGTAGTCGGATTTGCAGAAGCCTTCGTTCTGATCCATCGCGGGAGCGCCGCGCAGGCTGCCATCCAAATTATAGGTCCAGGCGTGATAGGGACAGACGATGCTGCGTGTATTGCCGCGCCCTTCCAGAAGGGTCGACATGCGGTGGCGGCAGACATTCGACATCGCCTTCAATTCGCCCGCTGCGTCGCGCAATACGATGATCGGCTGACCCGCCAACTCGAGGGTGACATAATCCCCCGGTTTCGCCAACGCCGATGCGCGGCCCACGCAGAACCAGTCTTTTGCGAAGATGTCGTTGATTTCGCGCTTTAGAAATTCCTCAGACGTATAAACGGACGGCGGCATCGCCCGGGCCCGTTCGAATGGCGCGGCGACGTTTTCGGCCAATTCATCAAGTGCGTCTCGCATCGTCAGAACCTTTCTTGCGGGTAGCGCTTCGTGTTTTGCTGCACTGTTTGACTAACCCGTTTTCAACACAGTGTCCAAGCTGTTCAAGCAGGGATTGGCGCAGGGTTGCTTTGGGCTGGCCTAATCAACAGCGACCAGTTTTGTAATCAATTGGCCCAGCGTTTGTGCAAGCGCAAAGGAACTTCTAGTATGGGGTCGAGCGGTGACGAAAGCTCGCGCCCGTCAACGTTTCTCTTGGGAGCAACGAGGAATATCAACACCCATATTCGATGTGGCGATTGCCCCATTCGCCACCGTGCGGTCTGTTCGCGCTGCGATGAAACAGAGCTGGACGAGCTGGAGGTAATCAAGACCTATCAATCCTTTCGCGCAGGTTAGACGATTATCTGGGCAGAGGATGATCTGGAATTCTTCGGATCCATTGTGACGGGCGCCGCGACCCTGTCCAAAATGATGGAAGATGGTCGCCGCCAGATGGTCGGCTTGCTAACGCCCGGCGATTTCATTGGCCGTCCGGGCCGCGAAAAGACGCCGTTTGACGTGACCGCTGTCGCAGACGCGCTGATTTGCCGGTTTCGCAAACCTGACTTCGAAGCGTTGATGAACCAGTCCCCCCACATTTCCATGCGTCTTTTGGAAATGACGATGGATGAACTGGATGCGGCGCGGCACTGGATGATGATCCTCGGCCGGAAAACGCATAATATATATTATGTAAAATATCATATCGTATTGAACTAGAGGCTGTTAGAAAGAGTACTGTAACCCTACGACCAGAGTCAGCTGTCCAGATCGAAGTTCTTGATATTGAATTCCCGTAGAAAATATCATGCTTTAGTCAGCACCGAAACGCCCTGATCAATATATGCAAGGTTCGCAACG
>CBFHXH010000060.1:0-20253 GCA_965659735.1 uncultured Pikeienuella sp. | reverse complement strand
CGCCGGGATGACCGCTGGGGTGATGGGCACGCTGACCGCAGTCGGCGCCCCGCCGATGGCGATCCTTTATGCGGGTGAGGAAGCGAAGCGATCCCGCGCCATGCAAAACCTCTTTTTCCTCTGGGGCATGATGTGGTCGATCGGTTCGCTTACCGCGCTGGGCTTGGTGGATCACCGTGATCTGATCCTGGCGGTCACGCTGGCGCCAGCGGCGGTTCTGGCGCTGATCGCCTCCCGGCCCGTTGCGCGTCTGATGGATGGCCGGTCGATCAAGCCCTATGCGCTGGGCGCATCGGGGATCGGGGCGGTGACGCTGCTGTGGCGCGCGCTGGCGTGACCGCGCTGGCCTGGATCGGCGCGCGGGCGCGATGGGTTCTGCTGATCGGCGCAGGTCTGGCTTTTTTCGCCCCAGACATTTCCAGCTTTCTGAGGCCGGCCGTCCCGTTCTTCGTTGCGATGGTCTATGCGCTTGCGATGCTGCGGATCGATCTTGCTGCGGTGATCCGAGGATTCGCCAGCGCGCGCCATGCGGGGCGCATGGCGCTGATTGTGCTTCTCATGATGTTTGTAACGCCTGTGGCCGCTTTTTGGGTGGTTGGTGCCGTAGGCCTTGGCGGCGATTACCAGCGCGCCGCTCTATACGCCTTCGCCGCACCGCCCATTGCATCAGCGGCGTCCTTTTGCCTGATGATCGGGCTGAATGCGGCGTTGGCGTTAGAGGTGACCGTGCTGTGTTCGCTGATCATGCCCATCGTCGGGCCGCTCATCGTCGCTGCGCTGGTGGGTGACGTCCTTGACCTTTCGCCGGTCACGCTGGGACTGCGCGTGGCGGCGATGATCTTTTCCGGCGCTGTCGCCGCCATGATCTTGCGACACGTGATCGGCGTTGATCGGATCGTGCGAAACGCCAGTGCGCTGGACGGTGTCGCGGCGCTGGGCTTTCTTCTGTTCATTTTGCCGCTTTTCGACGGCATGGGCGCGGCGGTGGTGGCGCGGCCGTGGTTGGCGGCGTCGCTTTTCGTCTTTGCAACAATCCTGATGGTGTGCCCTTCGCTGATCGCCCACCTGTTCAAACCCAAGGGTGATGACGCCGGCGCGCTGGGTATTGTCTGGGGCGCCCGATCCGTGGCGATCTTTTTCGCCGCACTGCCGCCCGACCCAGTCTTTTCGATCTTTGTCGCGCTCTACCAGATCCCAATGGCGGGGCTGGCGATGTTGCACCAGTGGCTGAGGCGGTGATTCTCTCCTCAAGGGAAAAATTTGAGAATTTTGGGTATATGTGGTCTCAATAATTGTAATATATAGCCATTAATTAGGCTAGATTGGGCCTGTCACCAATGAATTGGATGAATCTGGATCTAGCGATGACGCCGTCAAAAAAGGCATTCAACGCACGCCGGTAATTGGAGGAATCCCTGATGAAAATGACGACCGAAGAAGCTTTCGTAAAAACGCTGCAGATGCATGGCATTGAACATGCCTTCGGGATCATCGGCTCGGCCATGATGCCGATCTCGGATTTGTTCCCGCAGGCGGGCATTCAGTTCTGGGATTGCGCCCACGAATGTAACGCCGGGATGATGGCTGACGGTTACACCCGCGCCACTGGCAAGATGTCGATGATGGTCGCCCAGAACGGTCCGGGCATCACCAACTTCGTCACGCCGGTCAAAACTGCGTACTGGAACCACACTCCGCTGCTGCTGGTCACGCCGCAGGCTGCGAACAAGACCATCGGTCAGGGCGGTTTCCAGGAAGTTGAGCAGATGGCGCTGTTCAAGGATATGGTCGCCTATCAGGAAGAGGTCCGCGATCCTTCCCGCATCGCCGAGACGCTGAACCGCGTCATCCAGCAGGCGCACCGCCTGTCGGCCCCGGCCCAGATCAATATTCCGCGCGATTTCTGGACCCAGGTCGTTGATATCGAACTGCCAGCCATCATCGACTTCGAACGCCCAGAGGGCGGTTCGGACGCTTTGGACAAGGCTGCTCAGATGCTGGGTGACGCCGAATTCCCCGTGATCCTGAACGGTGCTGGCGTTGTTCTGGCCGCTGGCGGCATCGCGGCTTCGATGAAGTTGGCTGAAAAACTCGATGCGCCGGTTTGCGTTGGCTACCAGCACAACGATGCGTTCCCAGGCAATCATCCGCTGTTTGCCGGTCCGCTTGGCTATAACGGCTCAAAAGCCGGGATGGAGCTGATCGCCAAGGCTGACGTCGTTCTGGCGCTCGGCACCCGTTTGAACCCGTTTTCGACCCTGCCGGGCTACGGCATCGATTATTGGCCCAAAGACGCCAAGATCATTCAGGTCGACATCAACCCTGACCGTATTGGCCTGACCAAGAAAGTCACCGTCGGTATCATCGGCGATGCGGGCAAAGTCGCTAACGGCATCCTCAGCCGTCTCGGCGGCGCTGCTGGCAACAAGGGCCGCGCTGCGCGTACGGCGACGATCACCCAGGTCAAATCCGCGTGGGCGCAGGAACTGACGTCGATGGACCACGAGGACGACGATCCGGGCACCACCTGGAACGAGCGCGCCCGCACCCGTGAGCCGGGCAAGATGTCGCCGCGCATGGCATGGCGCGCGATCCAGTCGGCGCTGCCGAAAGACGCGATCATCTCGTCCGACATCGGCAACAACTGCGCCATCGGCAACGCCTATCCGTCGTTTGAGACGGGCCGGAAATACCTGGCGCCCGGCCTCTTCGGCCCGTGCGGTTACGGCTTCCCGGCGATTGCAGGCGCCAAGATCGGCCAGCCGGATACTCCGGTTGTCGGCTTCGCCGGCGACGGTGCCTTCGGCATCTCCATGAACGAGATGACGGCGGTTGGCCGGGGCGAATGGCCACCGATCACCATGGTAATCTTCCGCAACTACCAGTGGGGCGCTGAGAAGCGGAACACCACGCTGTGGTTCGAAGACAACTTCGTCGGCACCGAACTGGACCAGTCAGTGTCCTACGCCGCCATCGCCAAGGCTTGTGGCCTGGAAGGCGTGCAGGTCATGACAATGGACGAGTTGACCGATGCCTTGGCGAAGGCTGTCGATGACCAGATGAACAACGGCAAAACGACTTTCATCGAGATCCTGCTGAACCAGGAACTGGGTGAGCCGTTCCGCCGTGACGCAATGAAGAAGCCAGTGTCTGTCGCAGGCATTTCCAAATCGGATATGCGTCCGCAGAAAGTCGCTTAAGCGGTTTTTGAACGAGATCGGGTCGGCGGGCGAACCCCGATACTGCCTCGCAGGTTTGTGTTGGCGAACGATACTGTCGCCCCCAATCGCTGATGGTGCCGCCATGGGCTGAAAGGACTGCGCCGCCCATGATACGCGCCTCGTCGTTTGACGCCACGCCGCCGCTTTTCGCGAGCATCGCCAAGGTTGCGGACGTTTGATGGAATGGTCGTCCTCTCTTCTCGATCTACCTCAATCCGAAGCGCTGTTTCTGATCGCCGCCGTGGTGATCGCGGGGATCGTGCGCGGATTTTCGGGCTTTGGCCTGTCCGCGCTGGTGATGGCGAGCTGCGCGGTGTTCGTGCCGCCCATCGAGCTGATTCCCGTCTGCTGGGCGTTAGAGGCGTCAGCGTCCCTGATGCTGGCGCGCGGTGGATGGCGCGATGCGGACCGGAGCGTCTCCTACGGGCTTGCGATCGGCAGCCTTGTCGGCCTGCCGTTGGGTTTGATGGTGACACTGGCTGTGGCGGAAGGAACGTCAAAGCTGATCGCGCTGGGATTAATCCTGTCGCTGGCGGTGATGCAGTTGGCCAAGCTGCGCTTTGCGTTTCTGGCGACAAAAGCTGGTCTTTACGGATCGGGCGTCGCGGCGGGGTTTGCGTTTGGGCTGGCCAGCCTCGGGGGGATGACAATGGCGCTTTATGTGCTGGCGCGGGATGCGTCGGCCAAGGTGATGCGCGCCTCCATCATCCTCTATCTGATCTTTTCGGCCTTCATCTCGGGGGTGATGTTGGCCGCCTTTGGTTTGATCGATACGCAGTCGCTCAGCCGCAGCGCCGTTCTGATTGGCCCCGCCATAATCGGCACGCTGATCGGCCAGCGGTTCTTCATCGATCGCTTCGCACCCTACTATCGCCCGTTCTGCCTGACGCTGCTGATCGGGCTCGCTTTGGCGGGAATTGTTGGTTTGCTGGCGTAATGCCCGGACGAAAACTGTAGAATTGAACTTGGCCCGCGCGTACGGTCCAGCAACAAAATAGGGAGAGCAAATCTGATGGCTCCATTGGATCAGCCAAAGGTGGACACGAGCCCGAAGGTTTCGGACGACATCCGCAAGACCACCTGCTACATGTGCGCCTGCCGTTGCGGGATCAACGTTCACATGCGGGACGGGAAAGTCCGGTATATCGAGGGCAACAAGGATCACCCTGTGAACCGTGGTGTTCTTTGCGCCAAGGGTTCCGCCGGGATCATGCAGCACTATTCGCCTGCGCGTCTGCGCAAGCCGCTCAAACGGGTTGGCGAACGCGGTGAAGGCAAGTTTGAGGAAATTGAGTGGGAAGAGGCGCTTGAGACGGCTGTAAGCTGGCTCGCCCCCGTCCGCGCGAAAGATCCCAAGAAACTGGCGTTCTTCACCGGCCGCGACCAGTCGCAGAGCTTTACATCCTGGTGGGCGCAACTGTTTGGCACGCCGAACTATGCCGCGCACGGCGGCTTCTGTTCGGTGAACATGGCCGCCGCCGGTATTTACACGATGGGCGGCGCGTTCTGGGAATTCGGCGCGCCGGATTGGGAACGCACCAAGATGTTCATGATTTTCGGCGTCGCCGAAGATCATGACAGCAACCCGATCAAGATGGGCCTAGGCCGCCTGAAGGCGCGCGGCGCCAAGGTCGTTGGCGTGAACCCGGTACGGTCGGGCTATAACGCGATCGCTGATGAGTGGGTTGGGATTACTCCTGGCACGGATGGTCTTTTCATCCTCGCGATGGTTCATGAGCTGTTGAAGGCGGGCAAAGTCGATGTCGGCTATCTGAACCGCTACACAAACGCGACCTATCTGGTGAACCAGGACGAAGCCTCGGATGAGCATGGCCTGTTCATCAAGGGCGACGATGGCAAGCCGCTGGTATGGGATCCGACGTCGGGTTCCGCAGTCGCGTTTGACACACCCGGGATCAAGCCCGCCATGCAGGGTGACTTCGATGTGAATGGTGTACCGGGCAAGCCGGTGTTTGAACTGCTCGCTGCGAAGTATTCGAGTGAAGAATACGCGCCTGAGGCTGTGTCTGAACGCTGCGGCGTATCAGTCGAAACGATCAAACGTCTCGCCGCCGAACTGGCACATACGGCGTTCGAGGAAGAGATCGTTCTGAATCAGCCGTGGACCGATTTCCGCGGCATGAAGCACGACAAGATGATCGGTCGCCCGGTCAGCTTCCACGCCATGCGCGGCATCAGCGCCCACTCGAACGGCTTCCAGACCTGCCGCTCGCTGCACTTGCTGCAAATCTTCCTTGGTTCCGTCGAGGTTCCGGGCGGCTTCCGCTTCAAACCGCCCTATCCGAAACCAGTGGAAGCGCATCCGCCGCCCCACCACACCTCGGAACCCGGTGGCACGCTCGATGGCCCGCACCTAGGCTATCCGCGGGGGCCGGAGAACCTGGCGCTCGACGAAGAAGGTAACGCCAAGCGCATCGACAAGGCGTATACGTGGGAACACCCGATGTCGGCCCATGGGCTTATGCACATGGTGATCTCAAACGCCCATGCCGGCGATCCCTACAAGATCGACGTCATGATGATGTACATGGCGAACATGTCCTGGAACTCCTCCATGAACTCCGGCGGGGTGATGGAGATGCTGACGGACAAGGATGAGAATGGGGAATATGTGATCCCAAAACTCATCTATTCCGACGCATATTCGTCAGAGATGGTGGCGTTTGCTGACCTCGTCCTGCCCGACACGACGTATCTGGAGCGGCACGACTGCATCAGCCTGCTCGATCGCCCGATCTGCGAGCCGGAGGCGGCGGCGGACAGCATCCGCTGGCCGGTGGTGGAGCCGGACCGCGATGTGCGCGGTTTCCAGTCTGTGCTGGTCGATCTGGGCGCGCGCCTTGGCCTGCCGGGGCTGACGAACGACGATGGCTCGCAGAAGTACGAGGACTACGCCGACTACATCATGAACCATCAGCGTCGTCCGGGCGTCGGGCCGCTGTCAGGGTTCCGCGGCGAGAATGGCGATCAGGACGGGCGGGGCGATCCGAACCCGAACCAGATCCAGCAATATATCGACAATGGCGGCTTCTGGATGAACCACATCCCGGACGAGGCGCTGTACTTCAAGCCATGGAACAAGGCCTATCAGGAATGGGCGGTGAACATCGGCCTGTTCGACAAGGAACAGCCTTATCTGTTCCAACTCTACGTAGAGCCAATGCGCAAATTCCAGCTGGGTGCCGAAGGGAAAGGCGCGCATCAGCCGCCGGATCATCTCCGCCAGCGGATAAAAGACTATTTCGACCCGCTGCCGATATGGTACGAGCCTTTCGAACAGCAGCAGGTGTCAGCGGAGGAATTCCCGCTCCACGCCCTCACCCAGCGTCCTGCGGCGATGTACCATTCATGGGGATCGCAGAACGCCTGGCTGCGTCAGATCCATGGTCACAACCCGCTCTATGTCTCGGGTGAGATCTGGGAAGAGCATGGGTTTGCCGAAGGCGACTGGGCGCATCTGACATCCACCCATGGTCAAATCACGGTGCCTGTCGTTCGCATGGATGCGCTGAATGGCAAGACTGTCTGGACTTGGAACGCCATCGGAAAACGCAAAGGCGCCTGGGCGCTGAAGCCGAACGCGCCAGAGGTGGAAAAAGGCTTCCTGATGAACCACCTGATCCATGAATTGCTGCCGCCGAAGGGCGACGGCATGCGGTGGGCGAACTCTGACCCGATCACGGGGCAGGCGGCGTGGTTCGATCTGAGGGTGCGGATTGAAAAGGCGAACGGCGCAACGCAGTCACTGCCCGCAATCCCGGCGCAGAATTCCCCGGTGGGTGAAGCGCCGGATCATGTGAGATACGGGGAGGAATGGTCATGACGACACTACCCAAATGCGGCGACGTCAAACTCGGCCTCGTTATCGACCTCGACACCTGTGTTGGCTGCCACGCTTGCGTGATCTCCTGTAAGGAATGGAATACCGGCGGTTATGGCGCGCCGCTGTCTGACCAGAACGCCTATGGCGCAGAGACGGTCGGCACCTTCCTGAACCGCATCCACACATTTGAAACTCAGCCAGAGGATGCGCCGGCACAGGTCATCCATTTCCCTAAATCCTGCCTCCACTGCGAAGACGCGCCCTGCGTCACCGTCTGCCCGACAGGCGCCAGCTATAAGCGTGTCGAAGATGGCATTGTGCTGGTGAACGAGGATGATTGCATCGGTTGTGGCCTCTGCGCCTGGGCTTGCCCTTATGGCGCGCGGGAAATGGATCAGGCTGAAGGGGTGATGAAGAAATGCACCCTATGCGTCGACCGGATCTACAACGAAAACATCCCCGAAGAAGATCGCGTCCCGTCGTGCGTGCGCACCTGCCCTGCAGGCGCGCGCCATTTCGGCGATCTTGGTGATGCGAATTCCGACGTTAGCAAGCTCGTCGCCGAACGCGGCGGGATGGACCTGATGCCGGAGCAGGACACCAAGCCCGTGAACAAGTATCTGCCGCCGCGGCCCAAGGATGTCGCCGCCGCCGGTGAGCCTTTCAACCTCGCCTCACTCGCTGAGCCTGAAACCAAGGGTTTCCTCGGCTGGCTCGACAAAGCGCTGGAGAAGATCTGATGCATCCCGCAAATTCCGTCATTGTCTTCACAACAACATCCGGCCTCGGGTTCGGCATGATGGTCTGGCTCGGCCTCGGCCTTGGCCCCGCTGACGCAACCGCAGGTCCGATCACGGCGTTCCTCGCGCTTTGCTTCGCTGGCGTTGGCCTTGTGGCGTCGACCTTCCATCTCGGCAATCCACAACGCGCGATCAAGGCGTTCAGCCAGTGGCGGTCAAGCTGGCTTAGCCGCGAAGGCGTTGTATCGGTCATCCTGATGATACTGTTCTTTGTCTTCACCGTTCTTTGGTGGATGGGCGACCGCAACACCCTGCTGGGTGTGATCTGCGCTGCGCTGGCTGTGTTGGCCATTGTCTGCACCGCGATGATCTACGGTCAGTTGAAAACTGTGCCGCGCTGGAACAGCATCTGGACGGTGCCGATGTTCCTCAGCTTTGCCGGGGCGGGCGGGGCGCTTGCAACCTCCGCCGCCGCGGCGATGGCGGGCGAGGTGATTGATGTCAGCATGGGTATGGCGCTTCTGGCCTTTTCCGCGCTGATCTACATCTACCGCGGCTCAACGCAGGAAGCGACGCTGGCCGCCGCGGGGCACAGCCCGGAAAGCGCAACGCAGCTTGGCAAGATCGGCAAAGTGCGCCTTTTGGAAAGCCCGCATTCGTCGCCAAACTACCTGATGAAGGAAATGGTGTTCCATGTCGGACGCAAGCACGCCGAAAAACTGGCGCTGTTCGCCACGATCCTGGGCCTCTTCGCGCCGCTGTTCCTTTTCGTGATTTTCCGCGAAGCGGGCGGATTCGGTTTGCCTGCCGCGCTGCAGGCTCCTGGCCTGATCCTGGCGCTGATCCTGCACTTTGCGGGCGCATTGACCTCTCGTTGGTTGTTTTTTGCGGAAGCAGAGCATGTCGTGGGACTTTATTACGGTAGAAGATGACCTGATGAATTGACCGACGGGCGATTGCGCTAGATATTCACTATTGAGATTTTGCCCGTCGTTCTGTCCGGGACGTTGTGACCTATGCGTAAACTGTCTGTTGTTTTAGCCCTCCTCGCCGCCTTTGCGGCGTCGCCCGCTTTTGCGGAATGCGAGCCGGGCGAGATTGTCATCAAATTCAGCCATGTGACCAACACCACCGGCCACCCAAAGGGTGAGGCGGCGGCTCTGTTGTCGGAACGTGTGAACAAAGAGCTGCAGGGCAAAGCCTGCATGGAAGTCTATCCAAACTCCTAGCTCTATGATGACAACAAAGTGCTGGAAGCTTTGTTGCTGGGCGACGTGCAGATGGCGGCACCATCGCTTTCCAAATTTGAACGCTACACCAAGAAATACCGGGTTTTCGATCTTCCCTTCCTGTTTCAGGACATGGACGCGGTCGACAAGTTCCAAGCCTCCGAAGTTGGTCAGAACCTTCTTTACGCGATGCAGCCACAGGGTCTTATTGGTCTTACATTCTGGCACAATGGCATGAAGCAGATGTCGGCCAAGCGTCCGCTCATCCTGCCTGACGACGCCAAGGATCTCAAATTCCGGATCCAGCAGTCCGATGTGCTGAAGGCGCAGTTCGAGCAGCTGGACGCCAACCCCCAGAAAATGGCTTTCAAAGAGGTGTATGGCGCACTGCAGACTGGCGTGGTCGATGGCCAGGAAAACACCTGGTCGAACATCTTCGGCAAGAAATTCTTTGAAGTTCAGGACGGCATCACCGAATCGAACCACGGCGTCATCGACTATCTGGTCGTCACGTCTGCTGAATTCTGGAACTATCTGGCGCCGGATGTCCGTGCACAGCTGGACGTGATCCTGACGCAGGTGACGCTGGAACGGAACGAAGTCGCCTATCAGCTGGCCGAACTGAACAAACAGCGCGTCCTGGACGCGGGATCTGTTGTTCGGGTTCTGACGCCCGATCAGCGCGCAACTTGGGTGCGGGCGCTGCGCCCGGTCTGGGAAATGTTCGAAGATGATATTGGCGCCAATGTCATTGCCGCCGCCGAAGCGTCCAACAGCACGCTGGACGAAAAGGTGCTCGCCTTCGAACGTCGTCTGCTGGAAGAGGCGCTGACCGAACATTCAGGTCGCTTGCAGCCCACCGCCGCCGCACTGGGCGTGACGCGACGTTCGCTAAAGTCGAGACTACGTGACCATGAAATCAATCCCCGCAATTATCGTAAGTGATAATTGACGCGGCCAATGGGCTGCGGGGAGATGATGACATGGCCGCCAGCCAACCAGCGCGGGGCGCGTTTGCGCCCATATTGCCCTATGATATGTTTATCCGCGCCTTAAGGCGTTTTGCTGACCGCCCCTGTCTGACCATGGGCGATCAGACTGTCACCTACCGCGATATCGACGAAGCATCGAACCGCCTGGCCCATGTGCTTTCCGGGCGCGGCATTGGTGTGGGCGATCCTGTCGCGCTTTACCTGCGCAATGGGTTTGAAGTGGTTATCGCGGACATGGCGATCATCAAGCTGGGCGCTGTGCGCACGCCGTTGAACGAAATGCTCTCAGTCTCGGACGTTGGCTTCATGCTTGATTTCGCCGGGGCGAAGGCGTTGATCGCGCATAGCAGTTTTGCAGCCAATCTTGATGGTGCGGTGGATACGGTCAGCGCCGTACCCGTCAAACTGTGCGTCGCCGACAATGGCGAGCTGGATGGGTTTGACGACTTTGCCGCCTCGCTGGCGCTGTCCAGCGCGTCGGCGCCTGCGCGCCCGGTGATCGATGCGGAACAGCCGCATTTTCTTGGGTTCACTGGCGGTACGACCGGGCGGTCCAAGGGTGTCGTCCACCGAATGGGGGCGATGGGCGTCAACCTGATGTGCCATACGATGACGGCGGATATCGCGGCGGATGATCATCTGTTGGTGCACAGCCCGATCGCCCATGCGGCGGGCCTGTTTGTGCAAACCGCCTTGGTCATGGGCGCGCGGGTTACGATCATGGCTGGGTTTGACCCGGCCGAGATGCTGCGTCTGGTCGAAGAAACGGGCGTGACCTGGACCTTCATGGTGCCGACCATGATCTACCGCGTGCTCGACCACCCGGATCTGGCGGCGCGCGATACATCTTCGATCCGTACGATTTTCTATGGGGCGGCGCCGATCACCTCTTCGCGGCTTCAACAGGGCATCGATACATTCGGGCCGGTGTTCAAACAGCTCTATGGCCAGACCGAAGCACCAAATTTCATCTGTGCGCTGGAAAAGTCTGATCATCTGAACCCCGATCTCCAACGATCCTGCGGTCAGCCTACGATTTATTGCGAGGTTGTCATCCGAGACGACAATGGCGCGGAACTGCCCTTGGGCGAAGTTGGCGAAATCACGGTCCGGTCGCCTTTTACTCTGTCCGAGTATTTCAAACAGCCGGACAAGACGGCAGAGGCCTATTGGGGCGAATGGCTGCGCACTGGCGATGTTGGTCTGCAGGCCGCCAGTGGCCATGTCTTTCTGGTGGACCGGGCGAAGGACATGATCATATCAGGCGGCATGAACGTCTACTCGACCGAGGTGGAGGACGTTGTCCAGCGCCACCCCATGGTCGGGCAGGTCGTCGTCATCGGCCTGCCAGATGACGATTGGGGCGAGGCGGTCACCGCCTTTGTCGTGCCCGCGCCGGGGCAGTTCGATCCTGATGAAATCCTCGCCTTCGCCAAGGCGGAACTGGCGAAATACAAGGCGCCAAAACGCGTGATCCAGATCGATGCCGTGCCTGTGACGGCCTATGGCAAGGCTGACAAGAAAGCCCTTCGCAAGGATTACTGGGGGGATCGCGATCGCGCGATCAACTGACCGGCCCCGTTTGCGCTGCGCCCGCTTCGTGGTAGGCGAAGGCATGGGCAAGATACCTCCAACTCGCAGATTGGCGGTGGCGCTGGGCGCCGCGCTGGTGATTGCGCTGCTCGTCGCGGGCGTCGTCTGGCGCGCCGCGCTGGACCGCGCCCTGACGGAGGCGGAGGAAACGGGGGCAGCCCAGCTAACCTTGGCCGCCAAGGGGTTGGAGCAGGATCTCGTCCGTTTCAAATTGCAGGCCAAGACGTTGGCGGAAACCTATGATCCCGCGCTCAGCGCGGCGGCGCAGGCGGACCTGGCGGCGCGGGCGGCGGCGATCAGCGGCGCGCGCAGCGTGCGGTTCCTGCCCTGGGGCGCGCCGGGCGATCCCGAACTGGACCGGGCCGTGCGCCGGGCCTATCAGGGCGCAATTGGGTTCGATTACACCGGCGGCGCCTTCGTCATTGCCGCGCCGATCCGCCGCGCGGGCGCTGTCGCTGGGGCCGTCGTCGCAACCGTCGAAGCGGCGGAGCTTGAATGGGCCTGGCGCGCGCTGCCGGAGGTTCTGTTTTTTACAGGTTATGACGGCAAGATCCGCGTTGCCTCGCTGCCCGGGTTTCGCGGACGGCGCCTCAGCCGCGATGCAGACCAATCAGCTTCGCTGCCGCCCTACAGACTGGGCGATGCGCTGGGACGTGATGTATGGCGCCCCGGTTCCGCCTGGCCCGCCCTCGGCGTCGGGTTCGAAGAGGCTTTGGCCCTGTCGCGCCCTGCGCCTGTCCTCGACATGACGGCGCATATGCTGGTCGACACCGCCCCGGCCCGCGCAGTCGCGCTGACGGCGGCGGCGGCAGCCGGCGCATCGGTGTTTGCCGTGTGCCTCTTTGCGCTGGTTCTATTTCAGCGCCGTTTCGCCATGCGCCAGCGCCTTGCCTTGGAAGCCCGCGCGAACGCCACGCTGGAAGGCAAAGTTCAACGCCGCACCGCCGCCCTGACCGCTGAGATTTCAGAACGCCGCGCCGCAGAGACCGCCTTGCGCGCCGCGCAGGATGATCTAGTGCAGGCGGGCAAGATGTCGGCCCTTGGTCACATGGCGGCGGGCATCGCACATGAGCTGAACCAGCCGCTGACCGCCATTCGCAGCTTCGCCGACAACGCCCGCGTCCTGATGGATCGGGGCCGCGATGGCGAGGCGAGCGATAATCTGGGCCGCATTTCCGACCTTACGGCTCGCGCGGCGCGCATCATCAAGAATCTGCGCGACTTCGCCCGGAACGAACCCGAACCCGGTGGACCGGTGGCGCTGGACATGGTGCTGGATGATGCGCTCACCCTGATGGCTGCGCGCGCCCGGGTTGCTGGCGTCGACATTCAGCTGATCAAACCCGATGCGCCCGTGATGGTCATCGGCGGCGTGGTGCGGTTGCAGCAGGTTCTGGTTAACCTTCTGTCCAACGCGCTGGACGCCATGGCGGACCGGACCGGCGCGATTGAAGTCACCATCCGCGAGGGCGGCGATCGCGCGACGCTGTCCGTGCATGATAAGGGCCCCGGCATGGCGCCCGACGTGATCGGCAGCGTGTTTGACCCCTTCTTCACCACCAAGATCAGCGGCGGCGAGGGCATGGGCCTGGGCCTGTCCATTTCGTATGGCATCATGCGCAGCTTCGGCGGCGATCTGCGCGCGGCAAATCACTCAGATGGCGGTGCGATCTTCACGTTGGACCTGCGCCGTGCCCCGGCGCAGGAGGTTGCCGCATGAGGGTGCTGATCGTCGACGATGAAGCTGCGGTGCGCGATGCGCTGGCGCAGACGCTGGATCTGGCTGATCTTTCGGTCGAGGTTGTTGGCTACATGGCGGCTGCACTGAAAACGGTGGCGGCCAATCCGCCTGGTGCCGTCTTCACCGATGTTCGCATGGCGGGCGGCGACGGGTTCGACCTGATGGCGGCGTTACTGGAGGAGGACGCCGATCTGCCCGTTGTCTTGCTGACCGGCCATGGCGATGTGCCGATGGCGGTGCGGGCGATGGCGGCGGGGGCGTATGATTTTCTCGAAAAGCCAGCCGCGCCGGACCGGGTGGTGGAAATCGCCCGGCGCGCACTGGATAAGCGGCGTCTTGTCCTTGAAAATCGGGCGCTCCGTGAACGTCTGGCCGATATTGATCGCGGCGTGGATGAACTGATCCTCGGCGACGCGCCTGCATCCGTGAAGTATCGCGGGCGCCTGCATGCCATTGCGGGGGCCGAGGCTGATGTCCTGATCGAGGGTGAAACCGGTGCCGGCAAGGAAGGCGCCGCGCGGGCGATCCACGCCTGGTCTGACCGCGCCAATGGCCCGTTAATAGCGGTGAACTGTGGCGCCCTACCACCTGAGATCGCCGCGTCAGAGCTGTTCGGCCACGAACCCGGCGCCTTTACCGGCGCGCAGGGCCGGCGGATCGGACGGTTTGAACAAGCCGAAGGCGGCGTGATCTTTCTCGACGAGATTGAAACCATGCCCATCGACCTGCAGATCCGCCTTCTCAGGGTGTTGCAGGAAAGGGAGGTAGAACGCATCGGCGCCAGCGCCCCGATCGCGCTGAACATCCGGGTCATCGCCGCCACCAAGGAAAACCTCCGCGCACTGGCGGAGGCTGGAGATTTTCGTCAGGACCTCTATTATCGCCTCGATGTCGCCCGCCTGCGAGTGCCGCCCTTGCGCGACCGCGCCAGCGACACGCCGCTGTTGTTTGCGGCCTTCCTGGATCAGGCGGCGGCGCGCCGGGGTAAACCATCACCGGCCATGTCGCCCGACATTGCCGCCATTCTGACGGCGCATGACTGGCCCGGGAACGTGCGCGAATTGAAGAACACCGCCGAAAGGTTCGCGCAGGGTCTTGGTCTGCAGATCGGCGATGAACTGCATGAGGATGCGGGCGGTGCGAACGGCCTGACCGATCAGGTCGAAGCGTTCGAAAGGCAGGTCATCATCGCCGCGTTGCAAGCCGCGGAAGGCCGCGTCGCCGCTGCGGCCGAGGCGCTGCGCCTGCCGCGAAAGACGCTATACGACAAACTGGCAAGACATGGGCTGGACGGGCGCGATTATCGCTGATCGTCGCCTTCTGACACATCGCTGTTGATGCGGGCCGAAATCTCGGACAGGCGGGTCATCGCCTGTAACGCGATTGGCAGCGCGATGGACGCTTTAAGGAATGTTGTCGAATAGGTCACGATCGAAAAGATATCGCCTGCGCTGGGCGCGATCAGCTGAGTGGCGAACCAAAGATTGAACAGCAGAAACGCCATCAAGCCCGCATAGATCAATCCATAAACCACAGCTTCGGTGTCTGACAGGCGTACTTCGTGCCGGCGCAGGGCGCGCAGGTGCTGGGCGAACGCGAGCCCGCCGCCGGCCGTCAGGATATGCACCTGATGCTCCTTTTGCTGGTTCAGATTGCTGTTCAGTCGGTAAAATCGTCGATGCGACAGACCATAGATCGTCACCATCACAACGGCCGCGATGATCGCCGACCGGGCCAGCCATGGGTGGAACAGCCAGAGCAAGATTAACGCGGCGGTGATCTGCACCAATGCGGTCAGCAGTTCCGGCACCTGAAGTTCTAGGAAATCCACCAGTTCGCGCGCCATGTCCTGGCGCGCTGACCTTGCGGATACAGGAAGTTGCGGATAGCGCTGGTTCAATTGGGATCCCAGCGCCACGCGGATCGAGCCATAGGCGCGCGTGTTACACACCCGCTGCGACACAGCGACGATCAAGAGGACGAACATCAGCACCGCCAGTTCAGCCAGCTGCCGAGGTTCCCCCGCCAGCAAACCATCGATGGCCCGACCGATCATCAGGGGGATCAGCGCAAACAGCGTGGTTTCCACAACCAGAATCAGCCAGGTCATGCCGATGCCCCGCCAGAATCGGCGAAACAGCGGTCCAAGGGCGAAGGATGACAGGGGCGTGAGCATGTCAGCCAGTTAGGCGCCTCGCCGGGCAATGTCCATATGTGCGAAAATCGGCACAAAAATTTCGGCGACTGCGCGAAATACCGCGCAACCACCAATTGATTATTGGCTAAGGCATTGGCAGAATTACCCCTTATTTTCAGCCCATTGCTAAAAAAACATGGAAGATGGTGATCTTGGCGCCATCCTTGCTGACATACGACCAGCAGCGGCGAAGACCGTCGCAGCAAAAACGCATCGGGAGGAATATCATGCGTCTTATCACTTCCATCGTGGCCGCCGCCGCGCTGACCCTTGGCGCGGGCGCCGCGCATGCCGCTGGCCACTGCGCCGACGGCGAAATCCACATCAAGTTCAGCCACGTCACCAACACTGACAAGCACCCAAAGGGCATCGCCGCCACGTTGCTTGAAAAGCGCGTGAACGAAGAAATGGACGGCAAGGCCTGTATGACGGTCTTCCCGAACAGCCAGCTCTACGATGACAACAAAGTCCTCGAAGCGCTGCTGCTGGGCGACGCTCAGATGGCTGCGCCGTCGCTGTCGAAGTTTGAGAAGTACACCAAGCAGTTCCGCCTGTTTGACCTGCCCTTCATGTTCGCAGGCATGGACGCTGTCGATGCGTTCCAGAATTCCGAACATGGTCAGAAAATGCTGAACTCCATGCAGCGCAAAGGCTTGCAGGGTCTGGCGTTCTGGCACAACGGCCTGAAGCAGCTGTCTGCAACCAAACCGCTGATGGTGCCGTCGGACGCAAATGGCCTGAAGTTCCGCATTCAGTCTTCTGACGTTCTGCAGGCGCAGTTCGAAGCGGTTGGTGCGAACCCACAGAAAATGGCGTTCAAAGAGGTCTACGGCGCGCTGCAGACCAAGGTTATCGACGGTCAGGAAAACACCTGGTCGAACATCTACGGCAAGAAGTTCTTCGAAGTTCAGGACGGCGTCACCGAATCCAACCACGGCATCATCGACTACCTTGTCGTGACCTCGACCGAGTTCTGGGAAGGTCTGCCGGGCGATGTGCGCGATCAGCTGTCCACGATCCTCGCAGAAGTCACCGAGATGCGTAATGCCCAAGCCTTCGCGGTGAACGAAGAAGCCAAAGCCGCTGTCATTGCTGCAGGCTCCGAAGTTCGCTCGCTGACGCCGGAACAGCGTCAGATGTGGGTCGATGCGATGAAGCCAGTCTGGGAAAAGTTCGAAGCAGACGTTCCTGCCGAGCTGGTTCAGGCGGCGCAGAGCTTTAACGCCACCAACTGATACCTCAGGCCACGATAGGCCTGATGTACACTTGTGAAGGAGAGGGGCGGTTCGGTCCGATCGGGCCGCCCCTTTCACGCCAAAGGCGCCAACAAAAATATGCGCCAAGAGTGGGGAGCGAGATGAGTTGCAAGCCCGAAACTGCACTGGGTCGCGCCGTCGACCAGATCGAGGAAGCCGCAATTGCGCTGATGCTCGGCCTGATGACGTTGATCACCTTTTCCAATGTCGTTGCGCGCTACGTCTTCAACGCCAATATCCTGTGGCAGCTGGAAGCGACGGTTTTCCTGTTCGCCTGGCTCGTCCTCTTTGGCGTGTCGTACAGCGTCAAGATCACTGCGCATCTGGGGGTTGATGTTGTGATCAACGTGATGTCCCCGCCAGTGCGCAAGATGATGGGCCTCGCCAGCGTCGCTGTATGCCTGGT
Organism: uncultured Pikeienuella sp.; assembly: GCA_965659735.1. Classification (GTDB taxonomy): domain Bacteria; phylum Pseudomonadota; class Alphaproteobacteria; order Rhodobacterales; family Rhodobacteraceae; genus Pikeienuella. Next base: position 3,034 of record CBFHXH010000060.1, on the reverse strand, counting down.
GTTCTGTCTTTTGATGCTCAAGGGCGGCTGGGATTACTGGTGGAAATTCGCCGACAAGGCGTCGTTCCTGGAAGTGAACGACATTCCGATGCCAGCGTTCCTGCAGTTCCTGGCCGACATCACCAATGATGGCGAGCCATACGAAAAAATTCCGCGTTACATCCCGTACGCCATTCTGCCGCTTGGCATGGCGCTGCTGACCTTCCGGTTTCTGCAGGCGGGATGGCGCATCGTGACAGGTGAAACTGACCGCGTCATCGCCAGCCATGAGGCTGAGGAAGCTGTCGAAGAAGTCGCCGCCCAGCATGCTTCAAGGGAAGGTCGCTAGGCCATGGAAGCCATTTTTCTTTTCCTCGGGATCATCCTGCTGTTGCTGATCGGCGTGCCGATCGCCGTGGCGCTGGGCGTCTCGTCCGTGATCTTTCTTCTGGTGCTCAGCGACAGTTCGCTCGCATCCATTGCGCAGACGCTGTTTTCCGCCTTTGACGGGCATTACACGCTGCTGGCCATTCCGTTCTTCATTCTGGCCTCTTCATTCATGTCGACGGGTGGCGTGGCGGCGCGGATCATCCGCTTTTCTATCGCCTGTGTCGGGCATTTCCGGGGCGGTCTGGCCATCGCCGGCGTCTTCGCCTGTATGCTGTTCGCCGCCCTTTCCGGGTCGTCGCCGGCGACAGTGGTCGCCATCGGCACCATCGTCATCGCGGCGATGCAGAAGGTTGGCTACACCAAGGAATTCGCCGCGGGCGTGATCTGTAACGCTGGTACGCTGGGCATCCTGATCCCGCCGTCCATCGTCATGGTGGTCTACGCGGCGGCCGTGGATGTCTCGGTTGGGCGCATGTTCCTAGCGGGCGTCATCCCGGGCCTGATGGCCGGGTTCATGCTGATGCTGGGGATCTACGCCTGGGCGCGGTACAAGAACATGGCCCCGCAGCCCTTCGCCGGGTTTCGCGAAATCCTGGACAGTGGCTTGGATGCGATGTGGGGGCTTTTGCTGATCGTCATCATCTTGGGCGGCATCTATGGCGGCGTCTTCACGCCGACCGAGGCCGCGGCGGTTGCAGCGGTCTACGCCTTTCTGATCGCCAACTTTGTCTACCGGGATATGGGCCCGCTGAAAGGCAAGTCCGCGGATGACACGGAACGCCGCGCTGCGGCCCAGGCACTGGCCCATGCTGAGGATGAAGAAAACCTCAGCCGTCCGATCTTTGCCGACTACATCGCAGCGACAGGCAAGCGGCTGATCGTCGGATCAGTTCAGGCGGTCGTCTATCTTCTGCCCAGCCTGGTCCACAAGGACACGCGCAAGACGCTGGCTGACGCAGGCCGGCTGACCATCACGCTGTTGTTCATCATCGCCAACGCGCTGATCCTGAAGCACGTGCTGACGGACGAACAGATCCCGCAGGCCATCGCAGGCGCCATGCTTGATGCAGGGTTTGGGCCGGTCATGTTCCTGATCATCGTGAACCTGATTCTGCTGTTCGGCGGTCAGTTCATGGAGCCGTCGGGCCTGATAGTGATTGTCGCGCCCCTGGTGTTTCCAATTGCGATAAACTTGGGCATCGATCCCATTCACCTTGGCATCATCATGGTGGTGAACATGGAGATCGGGATGATCACGCCACCGGTGGGCCTGAACCTCTTTGTGACGTCGGGTGTTGCGGGCATGCCGATGATGGGGGTCGTGAAAGCGGCGCTGCCGTTCCTCGCGATCCTGTTCGTCTTCCTGATCATGGTGACGTACATACCATGGCTCTCAACCGCGATCCCGAATGCGGTCATGGGGCCTGAAATCATCGCCCAGTAGCACACCTGACAGGCAACACACGCCTGCGCTGCCGAATTATTCGGCAGCGCAGAAACGCGTGTGGAATTGGGGTGTAATTTTTTTCACAAATTACCGCTGAATTTGCTCGTTTTAGTTGCTGCTTTTCACGGGGCTAACGCATAGGTCGGCGTCATAGCGACGTATTACTATACATCATTTTCAGCACCACATTTCTGTCACAATAAAGTCTGAGGTGACAAACATGCCAGTTTAGTGGGGCATTATATGTTCGAAGGTGAAAACCAGTCGATCGAGGCGTTGTTGTCAACGCCAGAAGCGGCGGAATTGATGAAGTTGCGCCGTGAAGCGGGCGTTGCCGGATTCGCGCTGATCGACCCAATGGGAAAACAGCTCATGGCCGATAGCATCGATGCTGACGTCCTTGGGCCAGTGTTCGCGAATGCATTCCATATCGCTAATGCGATGGGTAGCGAATTGGGCGAGGCGAACGAATGCCCGGCCATGTTCTTCGAAAGCGATCACTACGAAATCGCCACAATCGCATTACCGACATGCAGCGCAGTGATCGTGCGGCAAAAGCCAAAGGCGATCGCACGGGGGTTCGGCAATGCAGATTGATACGGTTCTCGACAAACTTGCAGCGCACAACCACGACATCATTGGTTGCATCGTGATGCAGGACGGTAAGCTGACGCATAACCTGCGTGAGCCATACGAAGTCGTCGACGCCCGCACGATCTGTGAGCAGGCGGAAACGATGCTGGACCTGATGGGGCATCTGACCCCCGCAGCAGGTGAGATCGACCAGACGTTTCTTGAGATGGAGTCGCACAGCGTCTACGCGCGCCGCGTCAGTGACGGCGCGCTGGTGATCGTCAACAAACCGATGGGCCGCGACGCCTTTCGCAAGGTAAAAATCGGCGTGAACCTTTTCATCAAGCCGTTGGAAAAGGCGTTGGCCGAAACAAGTGTGGTTGAAGAAGAGATTCCGCTGGAAGTCGCACCGCCCGTCGAAGCCGAGGCTGAGGCGGTGAAACCGGGCGGCCGCAAGGTTCGCTATTACCGCGGCATCAAATACTGACGAGCCCACAGGGCTGTCGCACACCGCAGACGAATTCGAAACGCCGGCGCCCAGATGATGGACGCCGGCATTTGGCGTTGCCGTCAGGGGCGTGATTGACAGATGCCGCATTTGGCGCGAAGCCGGGGCATGAACCTTTCGGACAATATGAAAGGGGC
>CBFHXH010000059.1:9333-20257 GCA_965659735.1 uncultured Pikeienuella sp. | reverse complement strand
TGCTTTAGGCCCGCGAAGAACTGGGTGGCTTTTTTTAGGATTTCCCTCTCCTCCTTGAGAAGCCGGTTCTCACGTCGAAGCCGCTCATTCTCTTTGGCGAGGTCTAAATCCTCTTGTGAAACCACCTTTGTGTCTCGATGTGCTGTGATCCATTTGATCAGCGTCGACATGCCAACGCCCAGATCATCAGCCACCTGCTTGCGCGTCAGCCCACTGGTCAATGCGATGCGCACAGCATCTTGGCGGAATTCGTCCGCCCGTTTCAGTCCCATAGTCAGTCTCCTTTGGTGCAGTGAATGCTATCAAAGGAGCGGCATCAAACCGCGACAGGTCCAGACTACCCCGCAGAGACCTTCGAGCCTTTCCGGCCAATTTTTGACTTCGTGCTTTCCAAAATAGGGCGACCTGAAGCGTGAAACGATCGACATTTGGGAGTGTTGCCGCATCAATCAAAATTCATTTTGAAAGACCGTTCTGAGGCTTCCTTAAGTTTCCCAAGGCCTGATACCCTAGATCCATTTTTACAGAGTATTTCTGGGAGATTGGTGCCGCTGATAGGACTCGAACCTACGACCCCATCATTACGAATGACGTGCTCTACCATCTGAGCTACAGCGGCTAAGGGCGATCTTCGCCCGTCTTCGGAGCGCCTGATACACCGCATACGCGGTAGGCGCAAATGCAATTTCAGGCGGCGTCGGCCGCCGCACGGCGCACCGGGCCGTCTGTGGTGAAAATTGCCACGCGACGTTCGCCCTCAACGTCCGTCCAGACGGCGCGTTCGCGTTCCTCGTATCCAAGACGACCAAGCAGAGGCAGCGCCTTTTCCGACCGCCGGCGCGTCAGGTCCAGCGCTAAAACGGGGCGCTGACGCTTTAGCGTTTTCTTCAGACCTTTCAGCGTCTCACGCTCAGCCCCATTGACGTCGAGCTTGATCATGCCGACCTCAACCTCGCGCAGCATCTGATCGCCAGGGCGAGTTTTTATGGTTTCGATGAAGCCTTCTTTGAGGCGGACGTTGGACAGGTTCTTGCGTGATCCGACCGCCTCGCGCTTGCCGCGTTCTTCGGTCATCGCGAGGCCCAGCAGGTCAAGGTCGACTCGGTCACCTAAATCGTTCAGTAGTACAATCTCTGCCAGCAGTTTGTGGGCGGGCGGGTTGAACTCGATCGGGATCGCTTTGGCCGCGCCACCGTGGCGCAACATGAACAGGGTATGTCCGCCGACATGGGCGCCGATATCGACGAACGCGCCGCCTTCCGGCATCCAGCGACGCATCATTTCCAGTGCGGGCGCCTCGTAGAACGCGCCGTCGGCGAAGGCGGCGAAGACAGGATCGGCGATGTCGCCTTTTGGCGTCTGGTTCAGGCCAGCCTCCGCCTCGCTGGCGATGGCGCGTTGGGTTTTCAGCGCTTCTATCGGAGTGGTGGCGCTGTGGCTGATCACGCTCGGCCCGTCCGCTTGCGCCGCGACCGGCGTCGCCGCGATCAGCGTGCGGAGGTTCGCAGGGCCAGCACCGCCCGACAGGAACGCCCATTCAGGCCAGTCCGCCGCCTCGATGTCGGCGCTACGGCGCAGGATCATCCAGTCGACCCCTGCGATCACCTTGTCTGTGTTGAGGTTCGCCAGCAGGCTTTCGGCGCCCGCACGGCTGACCACATAACAATCAGCCCCAGGCGGCCGCCGCAATCCCCTCGCTAGGTCGCTGGCCGCTGGCGATCATGGCCGCCAACACGTCCGCCACATCGATCACGTCACCGTCCGCAAGACCTGCGGTCCGGCGCCAGTCCGCCATCCGCGCATTCGCCAGAAGGACGTCAAACTCCAACTCAGCGCCTTCGGCGAGAATCTCGGCCGGGTCACGGGTAAAGATGGCGTCATCCTCGCAGATCAGCGCCAGTTCGGCGTCGCTCGCCAGGAACTTTCGCCAGGCGGCAAAGTGGCTGAGATAGCAGGCAAATGCGCCCGGCTTGATATCTGGCTTACCCCAGAACGTGTCGCCCAAAAGGTGTTGGTAGAGGAAAAACGGCGCCAGCGGATCATGGCCGTCAAACGCGGGGATCCGCTGAAAAGCGGCGCCAAACCCATCGACGGCTTTGGCGAACTGGCTTAGTCGCGCGTTATCCTCGCGTCGGTTGATGACGTAGATACTGGGTTCCATACACAAACCCTGCTGTGGCGATACTGTCCGCCTCATTTACTTGCCGCGTGACGCCTTTTCCGTGACGCCAGACACGCCTTCCCGTCTTTCCAGCTCTGCCCATACATCGGATAGCGGGACATTTGATGCAGAAAGCATGACCAACAGATGAAATAACGCGTCGGCGCTTTCTTTCACCAGTTCGTCGCGATCATTCGTCGATGCGGCGATGACCGCCTCAACCGCTTCTTCGCCGAACTTCTGGGCGCATTTCAGGCGGCCTCTGGCAAGCAGCTGCGCCGTGTGAGATTTGGAGGCGTCGCCTTCCGCCTTGCGGGCGGTGATGGTCGCCTCCAACCGGTCCAGAACGCTCATGTCAGCCTCACCGGCACACCAGCGGCGGCCATATGCGCCTTGGCTTCGCCTATCGTGTAAGTTCCAAAGTGAAAGATCGACGCGGCCAGCACAGCGGACGCCTTGCCTTCGGTTACCCCTTCGACCAGATGGTCAAGCGTGCCAACGCCGCCAGAGGCGATGACTGGGATGCGCACAGCGTTGCTGATGGCGCGGGTCAGGGGCAGGTTGAACCCCTGCTTGGTGCCGTCGCGATCCATCGAGGTGAGCAAGATCTCTCCCGCACCTTTTGCCTGCATCTGCTTGGCGAATTCGATGGCGTCGATGCCCGTTGGTTCGCGCCCGCCATGGGTAAATATCTCCCACTTGCCGGGGCTGACGGTCTTGGCGTCGATGGCGACGACGATGCATTGCGCGCCGAATTTTTCGGACGCGCGGGCGACAAAGTCTGGGTCTTTGACCGCGGCGGTGTTGATCGAAACCTTGTCTGCCCCCGCCAGCAACAAATCGCGGATGTTTTCCACTTTGCGCACGCCGCCACCAATGGTCAGCGGCATAAAGCACTGTTCCGCCGTACGCCGCGCGACGTCGAGGATCGTGCCCCGATTGTCGGACGACGCGGTGATATCGAGGAAGGTCAGCTCGTCCGCGCCCGCGGCGTCATAGACCTTGGCCTGCTCCACCGGGTCTCCAGCGTCGATCAGGTCGACAAAGTTCACGCCGCCAAGCGCAAGGGTGGGCGCCGATCTGCGCTGTTATCGCGCGTTTGTGAGCCGCGTCGTCGCCACCAATGCGTTAACAGGGGTCACGGGGTATGAAACCACAGCCTGAAAGGCCACTTCCATGATCCGATTCGCTCATCACGCCTTCGCCGCCTTCATGCTCGCCGCGCCGCTTGTCACGCCGATGACGGCCAGCGCCGCCGCCCATATCAGCGAAACCGGCGGTGTCACGATTGAAAGCGCCCATGACGTCGCCACCACGGTTGACCGTCTCGTCGCGGCGGTAGAGGGCGCAGGCCCAAAGGTTTTCGCCCGCGTCGACCATGCCGCAGGGGCCGCGAATGTCGATCAGGATCTGCGTCAGACGCAGATGCTGATGTTCGGCTACCCAAAACTTGGCACACCCGCATTGCAGGCTGCGCAAACCATCGGCATGGATCTGCCGCTGTGCGTCGTCGCCTGGCAGGATGCGGACGACAAGACGACGGTCAGCTACAATGACCCCGCTGCGATGGCCGCCCGTCATGGGATCGCGGTGGATCACCCGGTGATCGCCAAGATGACTGGCGCGCTGGCCACGCTGACCGGCAAGGCGGCCGGACTCTAAAGCGGTGCGCGGCGCACCAGCTTGAAGCGGCGGCCTGCCTTGGAACTGTACCAGATTGGTTCGATCTGATCGGGATCCGCTCTAGGCCTTAAGCAGCGCTGTCGCAGCGCCGACCTCGATCCGGCCGTCATAAAGCGCGCGGCCGGATATCGCCCCATTCAGGGGCGCGCCACAGTCTTTCAGGGCCTGAAGATCCTCCATCGACGATACGCCGCCTGATGCGATCACGGGGATTGTCACGGCATGCGCCAACGCCGCGGTCGCAGCCACATTGGGGCCTTGCATTGCGCCGTCGCGGTCGATGTCAGTGTAGATGATCGCCGCGACGCCTGCGTCCTCAAACCGTTTGGCGAGGTCCGTTGCTGTCACGTCCGTTGTTTCGGCCCAGCCTTCGACCGCGACCATGCCGTCCCGCGCATCAATGCCGACCGCGACCTGACCGGGGAACGCCTTTGCCGCCTCGCGAACCAGTTCGGGGTCGCGAACGGCGACCGTACCAAGGATGACGCGCGCCAGACCTTTGCTTAGCCAGCTTTCGATCGCCGCCATTTCGCGGATCCCGCCGCCAAGCTGGGTCGAGGCGTTTGTCGCCGCCAAGATCGCATCGACCGCCGCGCCATTCACGGCTACGCCAGCAAAGGCCCCGTTCAGATCAACCAGATGCAGCCATTCGCAGCCAGCATCCTCAAAGGACTTCGCCTGCGCCGCTGGATTGTCGTTAAAGACCGTGGCTTGATCCATCTCACCTTTGTAGAGCCGCACACAGGCGCCATCCTTCAAGTCAATCGCTGGGTAGAGGATCATCCGCTTTCCTTTCGTTCTGCGCCGCTTCTCTAACGGTCCACGCCCTGATTGCAAGGGGAAGCAACGGCGTGGTTGCGCGTTGTGCGATTCCAACACACATTGCAGCGCAGGCGCGGTATAAACGGTGCCGGAGGCGCGATGTAATCACGCGCCGGGCAGGGAGATGTGCAATGAAAAGAACTCTATTCGCCGCCGCTGCAGCATGTGGCCTGTTGGCGGCCCCGGCGTTTGCGGGCGATGCGAGCGGGAACTGGGCGACCGAGAAGAATGACGAAGGCGCCTATCTGGTGGTCGAAATGAAGCCTTGTGGCGACAAGACCTGCGGCTACATCGCCGAAGCTTTTGGCGCCGGCGGCGTGTCCGACCCAAACTATCAAAACCTGGGAAAAGTCATGGTGTATGACATGGTTCCCGATGGCGAAAACATGTGGGACGATGGTGAAATCTGGGATCCGTCCGAAGACAAACGCTATAATTCCAATATGGAACTGAAAGGCGACATCCTTACGGTGAAGGGCTGCGTTCTGTTCATCTGCCGCGGCCAGGACTGGACCCGCGTCAACTGATCATGAACGCCCAAGCTGGGCGCTTCAGGGTGCCCAGTTCAGGAAATTGGCGATCAGTCTAAGGCCGGTTTCCCGGCTTTTTTCCGGGTGAAACTGCGTACCCACCAGATTATCCGCGCCAACGGCGGCCGTGACAAGCTCCCCATAAGCCACATGCGCCAACCGCTGGGCGGGATCGCTGGGGCGCAAATGGTAGGAATGCACGAAATAGGCGTGCGCGCCGGGCTCAATTCCGGCAAAGACCGGGTGATCTTCTGATACAGTCAGCTCGTTCCAGCCCATATGCGGAATCTTCAGATCGTCGTCATTGGGGCTCAGCGCGACAACCTCGCCGTTGATCCAGCCAAGGCCGTCCGTGTCCTGATGTTCCCGCCCAACCGTGGCCATCAGCTGCATGCCGACGCAGATGCCCAGAAAAGGCGCGCCGCCATTCAGCGCTCGTTCCTCAAGCGCGTCCACCATACCCTCCGCCGCGTCCAAACCGCTGCGACAGTCAGCGAAGGAGCCAACCCCGGGCAGGATGATACGGTCGGCTTTGCGCACGACCTCCGCATCGCCCGTGACGACGATGTCTTCGCCGGTCGTCTCGCCTGACATCCGCTGAAACGCCTTTTCTGCGGACCGCAGGTTGCCCGATCCATAGTCGATGATCGCAACCGTCATTCGCTGAGTGTCCCTTTGGTCGATGGAATGGCGTCCGCCTTGCGTGGGTCTGTCTCCAACGCGTCGCGAAGGGCCCGCGCCACAGCCTTGAAGCAGGTTTCGGCGATGTGGTGCGAGTTGACGCCGTAAAGCGTTTTGACGTGCAGCGTCATGCCTGAATTCATGGCGAGGGCGGTAAAGAACTCGCGCACAAGCTCGGTGTCGAAAGCGCCGATTTTCTGAGCGGTGAAGTCGACATTCCATACCAGAAACGGCCGACCGCTCAGATCCAGTGCGGCGTGGGTCAGACATTCGTCCATCGGCAGGTAACATGACCCGTAGCGTACGATCCCGCGCTTGTCGCCCATGGCTTCGGCCAGCGCCTTGCCCAGCAGAATGCCGGTATCCTCGACAGTGTGGTGATCGTCAATGTGATAATCGCCCTCGGCGCGGATCTTCATGTCGATCAGCGCATGGCGGGCGAGCTGGTCGAGCATATGATCAAAGAACCCGACGCCGGTTTCGTTGTTATAAAACCCGGTCCCGTCGAGATTGATCTCGACCGAAATCTCCGTCTCCGCCGTCTTGCGGCTGGCCGTTGCAGTGCGCGCCATTCTGGCTCTCCCTCAGGGCTATAGCTTTTTGCGTTTACGTTGAATCACCGTGGCGTTTTGCGTAGTCAGGCAGCGTTTACATAATTAAACGCGTTGATGATGCAAAAGGCCTCAACGTTTACGCAAAACGCTTTAGTCCGGGCCTTATAGACTTAGGCGTGCGGCGCTGGCAATTCGCGCTGACGGCGTCGCGTATGGATATGTGCGCCTCCGGCGGGGATATTTGTAAGAACAAAGATGCCAGAACGCCTTTCATCATCTTTGTCCCAAAAATATCCTCCGCGAAGCGTCCGCCCCACAGGGCGGAAATTATCCTTGCAGGGCGCGCCAGACGGTTTCGCGGGTTGCAGGCATGTCCACATGCGTTGCGCCCGTTGAGCCATGTATTGCGTCGACAACGGCGTTGATGAAGGCGGGGGGCGCACCGATGGCGCCTGCTTCGCCCGCGCCTTTGACGCCGAGGAGGTTCGTTGTGCAGGGCACATTGCGCGTGGCAAAGCTGATGGGCGGGAAATCGTCGGCGCGGGGAAGCTGATAGTCCATGAAGCTGCCGGCGATCAGCTGGCCGTCTTGGTCATAGGCGGTGTGTTCGGTCAGCGCCTGACCGATGCCTTGCGCGATGCCGCCATGCACCTGACCTTCCAGCATCATCGGGTTCAGCGACACGCCGAAATCATCGACGACAGTGAAGTTGACGATTTTTGTCTCGCCCGTGTCCGCATCCACTTCAACTTCGGCGATGTGGCAGCCATTGGGGAAGGTCGCGGCCTCCGCCGTGTGGTCGTGTTCGGCGTCGAGGTCGGGCTCCATGCCCTCGGGCAGCTGCGCCGGGTCGCGGGCGATCTTCGCCAATTCGAAAAGGTCGATGGTCTTGTCCGTACCGGCAACCGTGAACGCCGCATCATTGAACTCGATATCCGCCGCAGCCGTTTCCAACACATGCGCCGCCAACTCGCGGCCCTTGGCGATCACCTTGTCCGATGCATAGCTAAGTGATGCGCCCCCGACTGGAATGGATTTGGACCCGCCGGTAAAGCCCGGCGGCGTGCTGTCAGTGTCGCCCTGCTTCATGCGGATCTTTGCGACATCGACGCCCAGACGTTCTGAGAGGATCTGGGTGTACGCAGTTGCGTGGCCCTGGCCCGAATCCATCGCGCCCATCAGCATGGTGATGGTATCGTCCTCTTCGAACTTGATTCTGGCGGGCGACATGCCGCCGCCGCCGCAGCGTTCGATATACGTCGCCATGCCGATGCCGCGCAGTTTACGCTTCGCCGCGGCTGCTGTACGGCGGGCTTCAAAACTGGCCCAGTCCGCGTCTTTCATCGCAGCGTCCATCGCACCTGCGAAATCGCCGCTGTCGATGACGGCGCCCAGGCCCATCGTGTGGGGCATTTCATCTGGCGTTGGGAAATTCAGGCGGCGCAGCGCGTCTGGCGTCATGCCGATTTCGCGCGCAGCGATGTCGACGAGACGTTCGATGATATAGGCTGCTTCCGGCCGCCCGGCGCCGCGATAGGCGTCCACGGGGACTGTATTGGTGACAACGCCTTTCACGTTCACGAAGCAATGGGGGATCTTGTAGACGCCGGTGTACATCCCAACCGCCGCTTCGGTCGGGATCAGTTCGCCAAAGTTCGACAGATACGCGCCCATTGCGGCGTAGGTCGTGGCGCGGATCGCCAGAAAGCGTCCATCCGCGTCCATCGCCAGTTCGCCGATGGTGACATTGTCGCGGCCATGCACGTCCGAGAGGAAAATTTCCGACCTTTCACCTGTCCAGCGCACGGTGCGGCCAAGGCGTTTCGCGGCCCAGACGGTCAGGCAGATTTCAGGATAAAGAAACGCTTTGGTGCCGAACCCGCCGCCGACATTACCGGTGACGATGCGCAGGTTCACAGGCTCCAGCCCCAGCATGCCGGTAAGCTGCTGGTGCATGAATGCCGGACCCTGGCTGGGCGCAAAAAGGTGAAACCGGTCGCCCTTGGGTTCGGCGATGGCGCTGCGCGGTTCCATCGCGTTGGAGACGAGACGGTTGTTCACCAGTTGCGCCTTGGTCACGCGGGCCGCCTTGGCGAAGACCGCGTTGACGGCGTCTTCGTCGCCTTCAGCGAAGTCGAAAATCTGATTGCCGGCGACATGGGGATAGATCTGGTGCGCGCCGTCGCGTGTTGCGCCCAGCGTGTCCACCTCCACCGGCGCTTCGTCGACGTCCAGTTTGATCAGATCGGCGGCTTCCTGCGCCTGATCCAATGTTTCGGCGATGATGAAGGCGACGGGCTGGCCGACATAGCGCACGCTGTCTTTCGCCAGAATTGGCCAGGGCGCGCGGGTGTGATCTTCGCCGTCGCGGTTCTTGATTTGGGTGAGGGCGTGGATGTCGCCGACGCTGTCGGCCTCCAGCTCATCCTGTGTGAGGATCGCCAAAACGCCGGGCGCCTGGCGGGCTTCGTCCACGTTCAGCGTCGCAATCACGCCATGCGCGATTGGCGAACGATAGACAAAGCCATGCGCTGCACCTTCGACCTGCACGTCATCCGTATACCGACCGCCTCCAGAGAGGAGAACCTTATCTTCCAGTCGCTTGGGGCTTTGACCAACGCCAAATTTCATCGGGATATCCTCCGCTAGGTGGTGAGTTGAGCTTAATATCGGCGTGCGCCGTCCCCGGCCCAAACAGAACTTGGGTCGGGGACGTCAGGGCAGGGGGATTAGACGATCATCGGCCACGTGTCTGACAGGCGATATCCACCCGGGAACGGGTCTGAGGGGTCCAGCATTTCTTCGCGCCGGCCCGTGATCCAGCCCCTGCCGGACAAGGACGGGATGATCGCCTGGCGGTCGCCAACGGTCGTTTCAGCCTCGATCCTGCAATGGAACTCGGTGCCGATCAGCGAGCGGCTGAGATAATTGTCGCCAACGTTGAGCAGGCCTTTTGCTGCCAGCACCGACATGCGCGCTGAACTGCCGGTGCCACATGGTGACCGGTCAATCTTGCCCGGTTTGATGATCACGGCGTTCTGACCTGTCAGGACGCCGTTTTCTTCGACCACCGGATTGGTGAACTGGCAAAAGCTGTAATGCCGCCATTCCGGATTTTCGGGGTGGTCAAAGCCGACCTGTTCGGTCGCTGCATCGCAGATCCTCACGCCCATTTCCGCAAGATCACGGGCTTCGGAAGGATCCAGCGCGAACCCCAATGACCGCGCGTCGGTCATCGCATAGCTGTCGCCGCCATAAGCAGTGTCCAGCGTGACCGCCCCGACACCTTCAACCTCCACCACTGCATCCAGGCTGTGCGCGAAAGAGGCGACGTTTCGGATGCGCACGCTCTGCGCCTTGCCATCGCGGCATTGCACGATGGCCTCGACCAGACCGCTGGGTGCCTCCAGCGTCATGCGGGTTTCGGGTTCCGTCATCGGCAGGATGCCCGCATCCAGCAGAACAGTGGATACGCAGATGGCGTTGGACCCGGACATGGGCGGGGTGTCTTCAGGCTCCATGATAATAAAGGCCGCGTCTGCGCGCGGGTCCTTGGGCGGGACCAGCATGTTGATGTGGCGAAAGACGCCGCCACGCGGTTCGTTCAGGATGAAGTTCCTTAGCGTATCATCCCGGGCGATGAAATTGCGTTGATCCCACAGGGTTTCACCGGGGGGCGGGGCGACGCCGCCGACGATCACATCGCCAACTTCGCCTTCGGCGTGACAGCCGATGATATAGATGGATTTTGCGCTTCTCATCAGCTTAGGCTAAGCACGTCATCGACGCTTTGCAAAGACTGCCTCGCTATTGTCACTTGGCGGGCCTATCTAAGGCTAATGAGATATTTCTGGCTGGCATTCGGATGGCTCTGCGTTGGGCTGGGCGCGATTGGCGCGTTTCTGCCATTGTTGCCGACCGTGCCCTTCCTGCTGCTCGCCGCATTCTGTTTCGCCCGGTCGTCTGAGCGGGTCCATCAGTGGCTGCTGAACCATCCGAAATTTGGGCCACCGATCGCTGACTGGCGTCGCAACGGCGCGATCCGGCGGAAGGTGAAGTGGATTTCCACCGCTTCGATCAACGTGTCCTTTGCAATACCAGCTTTGATGGGCGTGCGCCCGATGATTTTGGCGATACAAGCCGTCGCGCTGATTTGCGTGTTGGTGTTTATCTGGACGCGGCCCGAGAGTTGATTTTTTGGGCTGAGCGGACGTTCGAAAAAAGTGCCTTCCGCATCGGAATCAAGGCGTAGCCGCCGATGCGAGCGTCAGGCCGCCCCGACGGTCTGACGCTTTGGGGACGGGGCGCTAGGCGCGCAGTCTGGACTAACGTTGCTGAGATAAATCAAGAAGATCAAACATTGATGCGTTAGCCTAAGGCCTGACGCTCGCATCGGCTACCGTTGTTTACCGCTGCCCGGGACTTGATCCGGGGCCTCGATAGGTTGGGCGCTTCGTTTTTCGAGGTCCCGGGTCAAGCCCGGGGCGGTCGGG
>CBFHXH010000059.1:0-9323 GCA_965659735.1 uncultured Pikeienuella sp. | reverse complement strand
AAGCCCCATAAAAGCCATTTCGAAATAACTGGCGCTCTGCCAAAGGCCCTTCCTAGGTGTTGCGGTCTTAGCAAAGTAACAGCGCCTGTCACTGCTCAGATTTCACCGCTTTCAGCTGATACAGAACATCCAATGCTTCCCTCGGCGTCAGCTCATCCGGGTTCACCTCGCTCAGCGCCTCTTCAACCGGTGAAGGTCTAGCCGCAGCCGGGCGCGGCGCTGGTGTTGGTGCGACCGAAAACAGTGGCAGATCGTCAATCAGCTTTTCCGACTTTGCGCCGCCCTCGCGTTCCCCCGCCTCCAACGCCTCAAGCACGTCGCGGGCGCGGTTCACCACTGCGTCTGGCAAGCCGGCAAGGCGCGCGACCTGTACGCCATAGGACCGATCAGCGGCACCGGGGCGCACTTCGTGCAGGAAGATCGCCTCGCCTTCCCATTCGCGCACCGCCATTGTGGCGTTGGTCAGCGAAGACAGCTTGCCTGACAACGCGGTCAGCTCATGGTAATGGGTGGCGAACAGGCCGCGACAACCATTGCCGTCGTGCAGATGTTCCAGCGTCGCCCAGGCGATGGACAGGCCGTCATAGGTCGCCGTGCCGCGACCGATTTCATCTAGGATGACCAATGCGCCGGGTCCGGCCTGGTTCAGAATGGCGGCGGTTTCGACCATTTCGACCATGAAGGTCGACCGTCCGCGCGCCAGATCGTCCGCGGCGCCAACGCGGGAAAACAGCTGATCGACGACGCCAATACGTGCCGATCGCGCGGGAACGTAGGACCCCATCTGCGCCAGCAGGGCGATCAAGGCATTCTGGCGCAGGAAGGTTGACTTACCCGCCATGTTGGGGCCGGTCAGCAGCCACAGCCGTGCATTACTATCAGCATCCGTCAGGGCGCAATCGTTGGCCACAAAGGCCCCGTCGCCCGCCTTGCGGAGGGCCTGTTCGACAACGGGGTGACGCCCCGCCTCAATCTCGAACGTGCGGGAAGTGTCGACGATGGGCCGTGTCCAGCCTTCCTCCACCGCCAAAGCGGCGAGGGCGGAGGCGAGGTCGATTTCCGACAGCGCGCGAGCGGCGGCGGCGATGCGGTCCGCCTCTGCGATCACCGCGTCGCGAATGGCAGCGAAGACCTTTAGCTCAATCTCCAGAGCCTCGCCGCCTGCGGCGAGGATCTTGGACTGCATTTCTGACAGCGGCGTCGTGGTGAACCGCACCACGTTGGCCAGTGTCTGGCGATGAATAAAGGTTTCATTCAGCGGCGGGTTCATCATCTTTTCCGCGTGGCTGGCCGGTGTTTCGATGAAGTAACCAAGGACATTGTTGTGCTTGACCTTCAGCGAGGTCACGCCCGAGACGTCCTGATATTCCTTCTGCATGCCCGCGATGACGGACTTGCCCTTGTCGCGCAGCTTGCGCGCGTCATCCAGCGCCTCGTTGTATCCTTCGGCCGTAAACCCGCCGTCGCGGGCCAGCAGGGGCGGCTCCTCCACCAGTGCGCGGGTCATCAGGCTGGTCAGCGGCTCATGCCCCTCCAGCGCCTGCGCCGCCTCAGCGATCAGCGGTGGCGCACCGTTCAAATGCGCCGCCAGAGCGTCCGCCTGGATCAGCCCAGCGCTGATCGCGGTCAGATCGCGCGGTCCGCCCCGATCTAGCGCCAGACGGTTCAGCGCGCGTTCCATATCCGGCGCCCGGGCCAGCGCGCCGCGCACGTCATCGCGCAGGAGGGGGTCTGATTCAAAGAACGCGACCGCATCCAGCCGCGCAGCGATTTCCGACGGGTCGGTGGAGGGGGAGGACAGCCGCGCCGTCAACAACCGCGCCCCCGCCCCGGTTGCCGTCTTGTCGATGGCGTGCAGCAGTGATCCATCCCGCCCGCCAGACAATGACCGCGTCAGTTCCAGATTGCGCCGCGTCGCGGCGTCGATCCGCATCCTGCCGCCCAGTGCTTCGCGCACCGGTGGGCGGAGGAGGGGGAGAGCCCCCTTTTGCGTGATCTCGATATAGTCGGCGATGGCGCCAAGCGCGGATACCTCGGCGCGTGAAAAGGACCCAAATCCGTCCAGGCTTTGTACCCGGTAAAGGCGCATCAGGCGGGTCTCGGCTGACGCGCTGTCGAAGGACGCTGCCGACAATGTCGTCGCCGCCGCGCCAATGTCTTCGATGACGTCCAGCGTCTCCGTCCCCTCAACGGACGGCCCGACCAGCACTTCCTTGGGCGCGAGCCGCGCCAGCACAGGGCCAAGTGCGACCTGAGGGGCGGGGGCGACGCGCATCTCGCCGGTTGAAAGATCACACCACGCCAGCGCGCCTTCGCTCCGGATTTCCGCCCAGGCCGCCAGATAGTTGGCGGCGCGCGCGTCCAAGAGCGCGTCTTCGGTCAGCGTGCCGGGGGTCACCAGCCGGACGACGTCGCGTTTGACGACAGCCTTGTAGCCGCGCTTTTTCGCCTCCGCCGGGTCCTCAAGCTGCTCGCAGACCGCGACGCGGAACCCTTTGCGGATCAGGGTCAGCAGATAGTTTTCCGCCGCATGCACCGGCACGCCGCACATCGCGATATCTTCGCCGCCAAGCTTGCCGCGTTTTGTCAGCGCGATGTCCAGCGCGGCGGCGGCCTGTACGGCGTCGTCGAAAAACAGCTCGTAAAAATCCCCCATCCGGTAGAACAGAAGCGCGTCCTTGTGACGCCTCTTGATCTCCAGATACTGCGCCATCATGGGGGTGGCGTTAGCGGGGATGTCCACGCTCATGCTAGCCAATCACTCCGGTCGGGGCGTCATCGAGGGACTTCTGATTGCGGTCGCGCCAGTATTCCTGAACGCCCTCTGGCCCCTTGCCTTCGGCCCATTTCTTCAACATGTCGCGTTCACCGACATGGTCGTAGAACGGCACGGCGAACCCACAGGATTTCTGGGTCATCTCGACCGACATGTCGTAGATTTGCCGCGCCTCATGCGCCGGTTCGAAATGGCCGTTCAGATCATCCCAATCCGCATCGCGTGGATGGATCGTGAGCGCAGAACCATAGGCGCGATAGATCATCGGCTGGCCTTCGAACCCGCACCACATCAGCGTCATTCGGTTGACCAGCGCAAGATGGCCAGCGGTTTCATTGCCGCTGCCTGTCATGTTGCGCCAGATCACCCGGTTGGGGCCGAGGACACGCAGACTTTCCATCCCCTTGGGCGACACGTTCACCTTGCCGTCCGCGGCGGCGGTGCCGACGAAAAAGATGTGCTGTGCTGTGCTTCGATTAACTTCTGATACGGCGCTTCGATGCTGCTGCACTGTTCGCCCATTGCGGCCTCCTCTGACTGGCCACATGGCTATCACCCCGCCTGATGCGGTCAAGGGCGGTTGTTCAGACACTGGAAAGTTGTTTCTTGTATTCACAGTGATATTGGTCATGTCGGCGATGGCGAAATCCAGCGCAGGGTGTGGTGTGGGCTCTGGCAGGGTTGTGTAATGCCAAGACGTGAAGTGATTTTGAACGGTGGGTTCAAAAACAACACCACCACAGGCGCCGGTAACGCGAGGACCGACAACTGGACGGGCGATGATTCCGAAATCAACCCGCTCAGCGCCTTCTTTACAGGGGGCAATTCCGCGGACCGCGTGGTGGAGCTTGACGGCAACACTGGCCAAATCTCAACCGCAGAACAAAAGTTCACCATCACCGGACAGGAATCTGACGGCGAGCTCAGCTTTGACATGGGCATTAGTAACCAGTCCA
Organism: uncultured Pikeienuella sp.; assembly: GCA_965659735.1. Classification (GTDB taxonomy): domain Bacteria; phylum Pseudomonadota; class Alphaproteobacteria; order Rhodobacterales; family Rhodobacteraceae; genus Pikeienuella. The sequence goes on along the minus strand of CBFHXH010000059.1, from coordinate 5,591 downwards.
CAGGGGATGTAGGCACCTACGGTGCCCTGGTCGAAATTCTTGATGATAACGGCGTCGCCATTTTTTCCTTCACGGTCCTGCTGACAGCGTTTGGTGAATTCCAGCGCTTTACCTTCGACGTCGATTTCCTGGGGCCAGGCGACTACACGCTGCGATTCACCGAGGTTGGCGACAACGATTCGCTGGGCGCTGTTCTGAACGATGTCTCGCTGCTGGTCTGTTTCTGTGCGGGCGCAGTGATTGAGACGCCTGACGGACCGGTTGCTGTTGAAAACCTGGCCGTTGGTGATCTGGTGCTGACCAAGGACCACGGCGCGCAGCCCATACGCTGGATTGGCCGGCGAAAAGTTGGCGGGCAGGACCTTGCCGACGATCCGGCGCTGCGACCCGATTTGATCCGCGAGGCGGCCTTTGGCCCCGGTGCGCCCGACAGCGCGGTGCGGGTGTCGCCCCAACACTGGGTTCTGGTCGCTTCGGCCCACGCGGAGCTGACCTTTGGCGCGTCGGAACTGTTGGTCCCAGCCAAGGCTGGGGTCAATGGCGTCTCGGTTGTCATGGACGCCCGCGAAGAACCTGTTGAATATATTCATCTGCTTTTCGACCAGCATGAGATTATCTGGGCCAACGGCCTGCCGACGGAAAGCTTCTATCCCGCCGACTTGTCATTGAAAGGCGTTGATGCGGCGGCGGGCGCTGAGATTATGAAGCTGTTTCCTGATATTCTCGCCCAGCCCTCGACCGCCGCGCGCCCCATGCTGACAGTGGCCGAGGCGCGGGTGCTGCGCAGCGCCTGACACGCAATTTTTCGCGATCGACCGGTCGCCAACCCCAGCGTTGGATTATCTGGCGACACTGAAATTTCCGATGGCGCGACAGCTTTTCCCGGCCCTATGTTAGGGCATGGAAATACACCGCGCCCGCCCCGAAGACTCCCCGTTCGTCAGCAAGATAGCAACCGACGCGTACAAACCCTATGTGCGCCGCATCGGGCGTAGACCGGCGCCCATGGTCGCCGATTTCGCAGCCTTGATCGACGCGGCGGAGGTGTGGGTTGCTGTCGATTTTGCGGAAATTCTTGGGTACATCGTGATGCGACCGCTGCAGGATGAGATCCATATCGAAAATGTCGCCGTATCCCCGCCCCGTCATGGTGAAGGCGTTGGCAAGGCGCTGCTGAACTTCGCCGAGGCTGAGGCGCAACGCATCGGCGTGGCGCGCCTGACGCTCTATACCAACGCCCTGATGCGCGAGAATTTGGCCCTGTATCCCCGTCTTGGCTGGGCCGAGGTCGCGTGCCGCACCGAACATGGCTTTGACCGGGTGTATTTCGAAAAACCGGTCGCCAGCCTGACGGCAAAATCGCCGGAACCCCGATTGCCCTAGAAATCCCTAACGACTATAGCAATCTGCGAACATCCGCTGATCATATGTAACGGCCCGAAACGTGTGCGTGGTGCCGGGCCAGCGCGGCCCGGACCGCATCAGCGAATAACGATTTAGTCATGCGCCACCGCCGCGCCAAAGCGGCGGCACGAAGGCCGAGGGAAGAGCGACATGTCCGACAAGAACGCCCGTCTCGACGAAGAGGCGCTCGCCTATCACTACGCCGATCCGGCGGGTAAGTTGGCGGTGACGGCGACCAAGCCAATGGCGACGCAGCGTGATTTGTCGCTGGCCTACAGCCCCGGCGTGGCGGCGCCAGTGCGTGCAATCGCCGATGACCCGGAAATGGCGTTCGACTACACGGCGCGCGGCAATATGGTCGCGGTGATTTCGAACGGCACCGCGATCCTGGGGCTGGGCAATCTGGGCGCACTCGCCTCCAAACCTGTGATGGAGGGGAAAGCGGTTCTGTTCAAACGCTTCGCTGACGTAAACTGCATCGATCTGGAGCTCGATACCGAAGACAGCGACGCCTTCATCAACGCCGTCAAACTGCTTGGGCCATCCTTTGGCGGCATCAACCTTGAGGACATCAAGGCGCCTGACTGCTTCATCATCGAACAGCGCCTGCGCGAAGAGATGGACATCCCCGTCTTTCACGACGATCAGCATGGAACGGCGATCATCTGCGTCGCGGGCCTGATCAATGCGCTGCACCTGACCGACCGCAAGATCGAAGATGTGAAGATCGTGCTGAACGGCGCCGGCGCGGCCGGGATCGCCTGTATTGAACTGGTCAAGTCGCTTGGCGCGAAAGCTGAAAACTGCATCGCCTGCGACACCCGCGGCGTGATCTATCAGGGCCGCGAGGCGGGCATGAACCAGTGGAAATCCGCCCACGCCGTCAAGACCGAAGCGCGCAGCCTGACCGACGCCGTCAAGGACGCCGACGTCTTCCTGGGCGTGTCCGCCAAGGGCGCGTTGACGCCGGAAATGCTGTTGTCGATGGCGCCGTCACCGATCATTTTCGCGATGGCGAACCCGGACCCGGAAATCACGCCGGAAGAGGCGCACGAAGTCCGCGATGACGCCATCGTCGCGACCGGCCGGTCGGATTACCCAAACCAGGTGAACAATGTCTTGGGTTTCCCGTTCATTTTCCGCGGCGCGCTGGATGTGAACGCGCGCACGATTAACGAGGAAATGAAAATCGCCGCCGCGAACGCGCTGGCCCAACTGGCCCGCGAAGACGTGCCGGATGAGGTCGCCGCAGCCTATGGCGGGCGCACGACCTACGGCCCGGAATACATCATCCCGGCGCCCTTCGACCCGCGCCTCATCCACGTTGTGCCGATGGCTGTGGCGCAGGCCGCGATGGAAACAGGCGTCGCGCGCCGCCCGATCATGGATATGGAGGCGTATGAGCTGTCGCTCCGCGCCCGTCTCGATCCAACCGCGAACATGTTGGAGGCGCTGACATCCCGCGCCCGCAGCGAACAGCGATCAGTGATTTTTGCCGAAGGTCAGGACGAACGTGTCTTGCGCGCCGCTGTCGCTTACGCCCGTGGCGGGCTGGGCCAGGCGATGGTTGTCGGGCGCGAGGCTGAGGTCGCCTCGATGCTGAAAGACGCCGGTATGGGCGATGCTATTTCGGACATCACGGTGATGAATTCGGAACTGACCGACCATCTCGATGAATACACCGACATGCTTTACGCCAAGCTTCAGCGCCGCGGATTCCTGCGCCGCGATTGCTATCGCCGCGTTGCGCGGGACCGCCACATCTTTTCCGCTGCGATGCTGGCGGCTGGTCATGCCGATGCGATGGTCACCGGCGTCACGCGCAAATCCGCCGTGGTGCTGGATGACATCGGCCGCGTCTTTGACACCCGCCAAGGCCAGAAGGTCGTTGGCGTTTCAGCCGTGCTGACACAGGGCCGCACGGTTCTGGTCGCCGACACGATGGTGCACGAAATGCCAACGGGGCCTGAACTTGCCGATATCTCGGAACAGGCCGCTGGCGTCGCCCGGCGTTTGGGGTTGGAGCCGCGCGTTGCGCTGTTGTCCTATTCCACCTTTGGCTACCCGACGTCTGAGCGTTCGGATAACCTGCGCGAAGCCACCCTACTGCTGGAAGAACGCGGCGTCGACTTCGAATTTGACGGTGAAATGGCGGCGGACGTCGCGCTGGATCCTGACGCAATGGCCGCCTATCCGTTCTGCAGGCTGACCGGGCCGGCGAACGTGCTGGTCATGCCAGCCCGTCATTCCGCCTCGATCTCCACCAAAATGCTGCAACAGCTGGAGGGGACGACAGTCATCGGCCCGATCCTCACGGGGGTAGAGCGTCCGGTGCAGATCTGCGCGATGAACGCGACCGTATCGGACATCCTGAACATGGCGGTCATCGCAGCGACGAAGGTTGGCTGATGGCGCTTTCGTTTCTGATCGTGCATGAGCCTGGTGCCGACATCGCGCCGGCCAAGCGGGCCGCTGATGCGGCGGGCGCCGCAGTGACGTTTTTGGTAGCGCGTGATCCAGAAAGCCTGATGGAAGGTCTGGATCATGCCGAAAGCCACGATGCGTTGATCGTAACGCCGCCGGTGGACACCGCGGCGGGCGACGCCTATCAGGCGGCTTTGGCCGATCTGACGGCAGGTGCATTTCCGGTGGTTGAGATGACCCCTGAAAACTGGGCGGCGACCCAGCCTGACGCGCCGGGTCCGATCGGATCAATGGCGGTCATCGCGGGTTTTGGCCCAGAAGGATACGCGCTGGCGATTGAACTGCTGGTGGAGCGTTTGTCATGACCGCCCACATCATGCTGATCCATGGCCCGAACCTGAACCTTCTGGGCCTGCGCGAACCTGACATCTATGGCGCGGACACGCTAAGCGATGTTGAAGGCTGGTGCGCCGACGCGGCGGCGGAGGCGGGTGCCAGCATCGATTGCCGTCAGTCGAACCACGAAGGCGAAATCGTCACGTGGATACACCAAGCCAGGGACGGCGCGGATGCGATCATCATCAATGCGGGCGCCTACACCCACACCTCCATCGCGATCCATGACGCATTGCGGGCGTTTGAGGGGGTGATCATCGAAATGCACATCTCAAACCCGCACCTGCGCGAAGCGTTTCGCCATGTCAGTCATATTGGTCCAACCGCGACGGCGCAGATTGCCGGCTTTGGGGTCAAGGCCTATCCCCATGTCGTCAGGCAGGCGGTCAGAATGATTTCTACCTGAACAGTCATTTCTGAAAAGACAGACTTTACCCTGTCGCCTTTAGTTACTCGCCACGCGCGACATAGTTCTTCAGCCATTCCGGCGCTGCATCAAATGACATCGGTTTGCCGATGCCGGATCCTTGCAGAAAATCGCATCCCATGTGTGTCAGTTGATCGTATTCAGCGTCAGTCTCAACGCCTTCGGCCAACGCGACAACACCAAGTGAATGCGCCAGATCGATCATCGCGCCGGCGACCTTCTGTTGTTCTTCATCCGTGTCGATCGCGGTGACAAAGGACCGGTCGACCTTGATCCGATCCACACGGAACCTTTGCAGCGTCGCGATGGAGGCGTGGCCGGTGCCAAAGTCATCAAGGTCGATATGAAATCCGGTATGCGAGAGGCTGGCGATGTTCTTGGCGATGTCGTCGCCTTCTTCCTCCACCAGAACCGATTCTAGGATTTCGATGCAGACATCGGAGGGGTCAAGATCATGCGCATCGACCGCCCATTTGATTTTCTCCGCCATGAAAGGATCGCGCAGCTGTTCGGCGGAGAAATTCACGCCCACGCGTGGTACGTTGAGCCCCCGACGGCACCATTCCGTCAGCGCAATGAGTGACTTGTCGAGGATCATTTCATCCAGACGGTCCGCCAGGCCGCCGCAAGCTTTGCCGCTGTGCTGGAAATGGCCAAGCGCGGTGATGTGGCGATCAGGCAGATCGCCGATATGGGAGAGGTGAGGGTGTTGAAGACCGATCGCTCTGAGTTTCGCGGGTAAGATTGCGAAAGCCACTCGCCCAGGGGGCCGCCGCCGCTGGCGAGAGCCGTTGCTGCACTACTGCCGCCGACCCTTCGGTTAATCGGTGTCACGTCGGTCGGTGATCTTCGATCAGTGTTTTGGGGGTTCGAGTCCGGCAGCGGGCACCATCACTCTGTTTTTGAGTGTTTCTTTAGATATCGTAAATTCATTAACCAT
>CBFHXH010000058.1:0-20795 GCA_965659735.1 uncultured Pikeienuella sp. | reverse complement strand
AAAAGCTCATTTGAAAAATCTGCAAGCCAGGCGACGTTATACTTCCCTGAATCGCCTGGGATATGCCCAAGGTAAAGCGCTGGCGCATAAAGTGCGGCAAGCGTCAGCCATAGCGGCCAGGCGGTTGCAAGGCGGCTATGCCTCATTCCGACAACCCGGCGCCACGGGCCTCAATTGCGTCGATGTCGTCATCTGTCAGGCCGAAATGATGCCCGATCTCGTGCACCAGAACATGGCTGATAAGTTCAAAAACACCCACATCCGCCCGCGCCGCCCACTCGTCAAGAATGGGGCGGCGAAATAGCCAGACCTGATCGGGCACGGTGCCGCTGTCCTCGCTGGATTTCCGTGTGAGGTCAACGCCTTCGTATAGACCCGTCAATTCAAACGGGTCCTTGATGGCCATGTCTCGGAGAACATCTGGGTTTGCAAAATCCGCAACTCGCAGAACAACGCCGCCGCACTCGGCGCGAAAGGTGGGCGGCAGATCTGCGAAAGCGCGCTCAGCCATTTCGAGAAACGTGGCCAGGTCTGGGGCGACGGGGTCTTCCATGCTTGACCGATAAACCGGTGGGACCGGACAGGAAAGGGTCGACGAGCCACAAACAAAAAAAGGGGCCCCCGAAGGGACCCCTCTCGCAACAGGGTGGAGATGTTGCTTAGAGGCTGTAGTACATCTGGTACTCGACCGGGTGCGGCGTGTGCTCGAAGTTGTAAACTTCTTCCCACTTCAGCTCCATGTACCCTTCGATCTGGTCCTGCGTAAACACGCCGCCAGCCGTCAGGAACTCGCTGTCCGCTTCCAGCGCGCCCAGGGCTTCGCGCAGCGAGCCACAGACGGTTGGGATGCCGGCCAATTCTTCCGGCGGCAGATCGTAGAGATCTTTGTCCGCCGCTTCGCCCGGATGGATCTTGTTCTTGATGCCGTCGAGGCCAGCCATAAGCAGGGCCGAGAAGCAGAGATAAGGGTTCGAGGACGGATCCGGGAACCGGGTCTCAACGCGCTTGGCTTTCGGGCTTTCGGTCCACGGAATTCGAACCGAGGCAGACCGGTTACGGGCCGAGTATGCCAGCAGAACGGGTGCTTCAAAGCCTGGGATCAGACGCTTGTAGCTGTTCGTGGACGGGTTCGTGAAGGCGTTCAGCGCTTTTGCGTGTTTCAGAACGCCGCCGATGTACCAAAGCGCTTCGTTCGAAAGGTCAGCGTACTGGTCTCCAGCGAACAGCGGCTTGCCGTCTTTCCAGATCGACTGGTTGACGTGCATGCCGGTACCGTTGTCGCCTGCGATCGGCTTCGGCATGAAGGTGGCCGATTTGCCATAGGCGTTCGCGACCTGCTGGATAACGTACTTGTATTTCAGCAGGTTGTCGGCCTGTAAGGTCAGTGTGCCGAACACCAGGCCCAGCTCGTGCTGGCAAGACGCCACTTCGTGGTGGTGCTTGTCGACATTCATGCCGATGGCTTTCATCGTCGACAGCATTTCCGAACGAATGTCCTGAGCATGGTCGACAGGACCGACCGGGAAGTAGCCGCCCTTCACGCCCGGGCGGTGGCCCATGTTGCCCATTTCGTATTCGGAGTCGGTGTTCCATGCCGCGTCGATTGCGTCGACTTCGAACGACACCTTGTTCATTGAGTTCGAGAAACGAACATCGTCGAAAAGGAAGAATTCAGCTTCCGGACCCCAGAAGGACTGGTCGCCGATGCCGGAGGACTGAAGATAGGCCTCGGCTTTCTTGGCGGTGCCGCGTGGGTCGCGCTCATACGCTTCGTTGGTGTCAGGCTCCAATACGTCGCAGTGCACGCAGAGCGTCTTCTCCGCGTAGAACGGGTCCATGTAGGTGGAGCTTAGGTCTGGCATCAGCTTCATGTCAGATTTGTCGATCGATTTCCAACCTGCGATGGAGGAGCCGTCAAACATGAAACCTTCGGCGAGGAAATCCTCGTCGACCTGGTTTTCCATCACAGTGACGTGCTGCAACTTACCGCGCGGGTCGGTAAAGCGGATGTCGACATATGCGATCTCTTCATCTGCAATTTTCTTAACGAGATCAGACGCTGTGGTCATGATATTCCCTCTTCTTCTGTCGTAGATCGTTTCGTGGTTCTAAAGCGCGTCAGCGCCGTCTTCGCCGGTACGGATGCGAATCGCCTGCTCAATCGAGCTGACGAAGATTTTGCCGTCGCCGATCTTACCGGTTTTCGCGGCGTTGGTGATGGCTGCGATGGCGTCGTCGGCTACGTCGTCGCTGACGACCAGCTCAATTTTTACTTTCGGCAGAAAGTCGACGACGTATTCTGCGCCGCGATAAAGCTCTGTATGACCTTTCTGTCGGCCGAAACCTTTGGCTTCGATGACTGACAGGCCTTGAATGCCCATTTCCTGCAGCGCTTCCTTCACTTCGTCGAGTTTAAAAGGCTTGATGATCGCCTCGATCTTTTTCATCGGTCTCTCCCATAGGCGAAGGGCGCCTTTGTCAGCGCCGTGCGTGTGGCTTGGAACCATTCGGCGGCTATGGTTTCAATATATCCGCAGGCATGGGGCTGATGAGTGACTCAGAATCCCAGTAAATTGCACAAAAGATGGGCATTTTGCCCTGAATCTGCGCAAAAAGAGATGGTGCATAATGCAACTTCTTAAGGCTACTCAGATGCGCGCGATTGAAATTGCGGCGATGAATGCTGGCGTCGTCACGGGGCTTGAATTGATGGAGCGTGCGGGCCGCGGCGTCGTTGAGGCGGTGCATGAATGGCGCCCCGAACTTGCGGCATCGCCCGGGGACGCTGTCGTTCTGTGCGGTCCGGGAAATAATGACGGCGATGGCTTTGTGATCGCGCGATTGTTGAAAGGAGCTGGGTGGAACGTTCGCGTGTCGTTCCTGGGCGATGCGGAAAGGCTGCCGCCCGATGCAGCGACGAATTATCAGCGCTGGCGGGAAATGGGCGACGTATCGCTATGGGGCCCTTTGCCGGTTGCGGATCTGTATATCGACGCCTTGTTCGGGGGCGGTTTGTCTAGGCCCTTGCCTGACGCTGTGCGCCAATGCCTGATGAGTGACATCTCACAAAGGACCATTGCCGTTGATGGCCCCTCAGGCCTGTGCCTCGACAGTGGCAGGCCGCTGGGTTTTGCACTGCCAGCAGGTGCGACCTGCACTTTTCAAGCGGAGCGGCGTGGTAACAGACTGGGCGACGGAGCGGATCTTTGCGGCGCGCTGTTTGTCAAGAATATTGGGCTTGGCGACTATCTTGAACCCGATGTGCTGGCCGAACTGTTGACGGAACAACCCACGCAGCTGGCGCAGCCCGCGACCCTGACATTATCCAAAGCGCATGCAGGCCACAAATATTCCCATGGACACGCTCTGGTGCTTGCTGGTGGCGTAGGCAAAGGCGGTACCGCCGGCTGGCCGCACGGGGCGCGCTGAGGATTGGCTCGGGTCTGGTGACAGTAGGTACGCTGCCGGCCGCTCTGATTGAAAATGCCGCCCAACTGAACGCAATTATGTTGATGCGTGTTGATGGCGCTGAAGGGGTCACTGCCGCGCTGGAGGATGCGCGGATAAACACAGTTGTCCTTGGGCCCGGTTTGGGGGTGTCAAAGATGACGCGAGACATGTCTCTGGCGGCGATTCGCAGGGGCAGGTCCGTCGTCCTGGATGCTGACGCGCTGACCAGCTTTAAGGACGACCAGCGTACATTGTTTGACGCGATCGTTAGCACAAAAGGCAGAGTGGTGCTGGCTCCGCATATGGGCGAATTCAAGCGTTTGTTTCCAGACCTTGCCGAACGCTTGTCTGCGCCTGCCGCAAAAGGCCCGGCTTATGCCAAGATCGACGCTATGAAGGCCGCTGCGGCGTATGCTGGATGCACAGTCTTGATGAAGAGCGCAGACACGGTGATTGCGTCGCCTAGCGGCGATGTGAGTATTGCGTCGGCAGCCTATGATCGCGCCTGCCCATGGTTGGCGACAGCAGGGTCAGGCGATGTTCTCGCAGGGTTCATTGGTGGGTTGTTGGCGCGCGGTTTTCCCTATTTCAGCGCCGCGGAAACCGGAGCCGCACTTCATCAGGAATGCGCCCGACAATTTGGGCCTGGCCTGATTGCCGAAGACCTTCCTGAAACACTTCCTAAAGTGTTGAGGTCACTACAGGTCTGACTATTCCGTCGCGATCTGGTTGTTGGCGAACGGGCGGGGAATGAATGCTGGCGTCCGATTTGCATAGCCGGCAAATTCAGGCCTCGATGTGCCGAGGGTCTCCGCGAGCATGGGCGCCCCGGAAACACGCGTTAGAAGTATTGTCAAAACAACGGGCGATACGACCGCCCACCAGGGTGCGATCGGCGCTACGGTCAGCCAGACGCCCCACCAGAAGATCATCTCGCCGGAGTAATTTGGGTGGCGCACGTGTGCGCGCAGGCCGGTAGTCATTAGTGCGCCCTCAGGCGCACTGCGTTTGAAGGCGTCAAGCTCCGCATCTGCTATGGTTTCAACGGCCAAGCCGATCAATGCAAGCACGGTGCCGAGGACTGCAAAAGGACCGATCGGCGTGGGGGATGCGAGCAAACCGCCCATCGCGCCAAGAGCGACAACCCACTGCAGGAAACCCTGCAGCACAAAAACGATAAAAAGGCTCTTCCACCAGAAGGATGCGCCCCATCCTTTTCGGATCAGACGATACCTTCGATCCTCGCCGTCATGGCGTCGCCACCGACGAACCATCACGAAGCTGAGGCGCACTGACCACGCAGCTACTAGAAATAGGACTAGCAGAGCCCTGGTGTCGACGGGTCCGCCCGCGAGAAACCAAACTGCACCGACAGCCACGCCAAACCCTGGCCCCCACCAGGCATCAACGACCCCGACGTCGCGCAGCCACAGACTTACTGGCCATAGGGCTAGGAAAACCCCGCCACTGATCGCGAGAGCAGTCACGTAAATCGGGAGGTCAGGCAATTTCGGATGTCCTTTCAATGGGTCCTACGCTCAAAGTGGGTCGATCCGCAGCAAGGTCAAGCATAGCGATAATCGGTGCATTTCGCTATTTCGACGCCATTTCGATAATTTTACGGCTGCTGAGCGGAACAATACGAAAAGCTGGGGTATTATCTGTATCTGCCGCCGAGAGTCGAAGAACCAATTGCGACTCAGCGAAAGATCGCTGTATGCCAGCGACAACATCGGTGCTGTGGTTTAAAGACACGTTATTCGCAGTGATCGGATAAATCACCCTAATGAAGTGGTTTTGGCCTGATTATTTGTGCTTCTGTAGCCAATTATAGCGCTCCAAGTGTTGCGAAGGCTGTGGATAAACCTTAAACATGATGCTTCTTTGTTTGACGGCGGTTCGGTGATGGGAAAAGAGCAGCATCCCGAGATGAAGGGCTTCGACTCTTACGAGCTGACGCTTGGGGATGAGTTGCGCGGCGAACGCGCATCGAAAGGCAAGTCGCTGCTGGATGTTCAGCGCGACCTTCGTATCCGTGCCAATTACATTGACGCCATTGAAAATGCTGATGCTTCTGCCTTCCCGTTTGCCGGGTTTGCAGCTGGTTATGTCCGGTCTTACGCCCGCTATCTCGACATTGACCCTGACGATGTCTATCGCCGCTTTTGTGAAGAAAGCGGCTTTGAAGGCGTCACGTCGGGATCAGTAGAACCCACGCTTGGTGCCACCCCGTCGATTGAAGTCAAAACCAAAAAGACAGTGGACGACCTGGTCGTTAATAACCGTTTTGCGCCTTTCAACGAACGCGAAGCGCGGTTGGACCTGTCGGCAGGGCTGCGTGGGCTTGCCTCCATCGGTGTGCTGGTCGCGCTTGTCGGTGGTCTGGGGTTCGGTGGTTGGACGGTGCTGCAGAACCTGCAGCGGGTCGGTTTCGCCCCCTTGCCAAGTGCGCCAGAGGTGATCGCCTCAGCTCCCGACATTTTCACTCTGAAGCAGGCCTCGGAAACTGCCCGTGTCGAGGCGGCGATTGATGACGAGCCGCGAATGTCGCTGGCGGCGCTCTATGCGGACCAGGAGATCATCGAACCCAAGGTCGCGCCACGCGATGGGCCTATCTCATCAATCGACCCGATGATGGCGGGCGTCTTTGCGCCGCCGTCACCCGTGGCGCCGCCCGAAAGCGTGTTTGTGATCGCGGACGCGCCGCCACAGGGCGCAATCACGAAGGCGTTGAACGAACGCGCGGCTGACGCCGAATTCGCGTTGGCGGCGGAACCTCTGGTCGATCCGGAACTTGCCGGTGTCATGAAGATCCTCGCGACTGAAGAGGCCTGGGTGCGGGTGCGCGATGAAAGCCAGCGTGTCCTGTTCACAGGCACGCTTGCAGCTGGCGACCGGTTCGAATTACCGTCTGAGGCGACGGCCCCCGTGCTACGCGCAGGTAATGCGGGCGCCGTATATATCGTCGTTGGAGACAGCGCATTTGGCCCGCTTGGTGATGGCCCGGTCGTCGCCAAAAACGTTCTTCTGACTGTTGACGCTATCAAGGCGGCCTACCCAGTGGCCGATGGCGTGTTTGCGCAGACGACTGACGATCAGGAAAACGCTGCGCTCGACAGGCTGAGCCCATCTACTTTGGCGCAACTGCCGCAGGAATAATCAGCGCGCTTGCATCGACATGCGGTGTGCGACACTTAACTGAGACACGAACGTCATGACGAAGAGGCAGCGATGAATCCCCGCCCCTGGAGAGAGGTTGAGCGCCGGAAATCCCGGAAGATCCGCGTCGGCTCGGTCGAGGTGGGTGGTGACGCCCCAATTTCCGTTCAGACAATGACCAATACGCCGACCACCGACGTCAAGGCGACAATAGAACAGATCCAGCGTTGCGCTGTGGCGGGTGCAGACATCGTGCGCGTGTCTGTCCCCGATGAGGCGTCCTCAAAAGCGTTCAAGGAGATCGCTGCGGAAAGTCCGGTGCCTTTGGTTGCGGACATCCATTTTCATTATAAGCGCGGGATTGAGGCGGCTGAGGCTGGCGCTGCTTGCCTGCGTATCAATCCAGGCAATATCGGTAACGCCAGCCGTGTGGACGAAGTTGTTCGCGCCGCCAAAGACCACGGCTGTTCCATCCGCATAGGCGTGAACGCCGGTAGCCTCGAAAAACACCTTCTGGAAAAATACGGTGAGCCGTGTCCTGAGGCGATGGTCGAAAGCGGTTTGGATCACATCCGCCTGCTGCAAGACAACGATTTCCACGAGTTCAAAATCAGCGTTAAGGCCTCGGACGTATTTCTGACCGCCGCCGCCTATCAAGGGCTGGCGGAGGCGACAGACGCCCCCATCCATCTCGGCGTGACTGAGGCGGGCGGGTTTGTGTCTGGATCCGTCAAATCGGCGATTGGTCTTGGCAATCTTCTTTGGATGGGCATCGGCGACACGCTGCGCGTAAGCTTGTCTGCGGAGCCTGAAGAAGAAGTGAAAGTTGGATTTGAGATCCTAAAATCGCTTGGCCTTCGTCATAAGGGCGTAACGATCATCTCATGCCCGTCCTGTGCGCGGCAAGGTTTCGACGTCATCCGTACGGTGTCGACCCTTGAAGAGCGGCTTGCGCATATTCAGACGCCAATGTCGCTTAGCATCATTGGCTGCGTCGTGAATGGGCCAGGCGAGGCGTTGATGACCGACATTGGTTTCACCGGCGGTGGAGCTGGATCTGGCATGATTTATCTGGCTGGTAAGCAGGACCACAAACTGTCAAACGACCAGATGGTTGATCACATCGTTGGACTGGTCGAAGAGCGGGCGGCAAAGCTGGACGCTGAAAAGGCAGCCGCCGAGGCTGCGATAGAAGCCGCCGAATAACCTCTCTAATAAAAAAAGGCGTTTCGCGTGCTGCCTTGGACCCTGATCATCTTGGTGGCTCTTGCCGTTATTGGCGCTGTGTACGTCCGTAACGCCAATGACGATCCAAAAGTCTGGCACAAGGATCCTGATGGCGCGAGCCGCACAGGCAAACTCAACCAGTTTGTTGTGACGCCGACGGGCGGTGACAAGGCGATGCAGTCACCGGTATTTGACATGAGCCCGGCTGACTTGATGTCCAAGTTCCAGGCCATGGCGCTGGCGCAACCGGATACGATCCTTTTGGGCGATAGCAACGGTTTTGCTACTTTTGTTCAACGTACGAACCTGGTGCAGTTCCCAGACTACATCTCGGTTAAAGCGGTTGAGGTTGAGGGTGGCTCAGCACTGTTCATCAACTCTCGCTCGCGTTTTTGCTATTTTGATAGCGGCGTGAACAAAAAACGTGTTTTAGGCTGGCTCAAGAAACTCTGAATCAGGATCCGCTTGGCTCATCGGTTGGGTGCAGCCGGGCGTCATATCCCGCCATGCCGGGTTGTTCAGGGACATACCGCAACGGGCTGTGAATTCCTGACTTCCGATGCGCAAGCAACTTTTCTGACCCATCTCCACCCGTTGGCCACGGTTGGTGCAAAAGCAATCAGGATACTGATGGCCTTCTTTAGCTTTGGGGGGATGAAAGACAGGGTCTGCCGTGACCGATGTACCGATCACGGCGGCGAAAGCAAGGGCGATTAAGCTGGTCTGTCACATGCCAATAATTTACACGAATTCACTGAAGTGACCAAGACTTTCTAAGCGTGTGAGCGGTGTGTCTTGACCTAAAGCTGCGGACCGGCGAAACCACGGCGATGATAGCCGTCGATAAAATTCGCCAGATCGTTCAGCGATTTGAGTTTCTTGAAGCAAAACTCTCAACGGGCGCTGCGCCATCTGAGCTGGCGGAACTTTCCAAGGAATATGCAGACCTGAAACCGGTTGCCGAAGAAGCGCAGGCTTATTTGACCATGCTGACGGATCTGGACGCGGCGAAAGCCCTGCTTGCTGACCCCGAAATGGCCGAATTGGCGGAGGAGGAGATCATCGGCATCACTGCAGCGCTTCCGGAAATGGAAAATCGGTTGCAGTTGGCGCTGATCCCGAAAGACGCCGCCGACGCCCGGCCAGCGATCCTTGAAATTCGGCCAGGAACCGGCGGCGACGAAGCGGCCTTGTTCGCGGGCGACCTGTGGCGCATGTATCAGAAATACGCTGAAGCACAGGGCTGGAAGGCTGAGGTGCTCGAACTGGCTGAAACAGAACTGGGCGGCTTGAAAGAACTGACCGCCGCCATCAAGGGCGACGGGGTGTTCGCCGCGCTAAAGTTTGAAAGTGGCGTGCACCGGGTCCAGCGCGTGCCCGAAACGGAAAGTGGCGGACGTATCCACACTTCAGCCGCGACAGTCGCCGTGCTGCCAGAAGCTGCCGAGATCGACATTGATATCCCTGATCAGGACATACGCATAGACACGATGCGCGCGTCTGGGGCAGGTGGGCAGCATGTAAACACGACTGATTCTGCCGTGCGCATCACCCATATCCCGACGGGCATTGTCGTCACCAGCTCGGAAAAGTCTCAACATCAGAACCGCGCCAGGGCGATGGAAGTACTGCGCGCCCGTCTGTATGACAATGCCCGGCGCGAAGCTGACGACGCCCGCGCAGCCGATCGTAAAGACAAGGTCGGCTCGGGCGATCGTTCAGAGCGGATCCGCACCTATAACTTCCCGCAAGGGCGGATGACGGACCACCGGATCAACCTGACACTCTATAAACTCGATCAGGTGATGCAGGGTGATCTGGATGAGATTGTGCAAGCTCTAACCGCTGCGGATCAGGCCGCCAAACTTGCAGCGATGGAGCCGTGAGCGAAACCTACGACGCAGCCATCCGTCGTGGGACCGCCGACCTGATGAAGGCGGGCGTCGACAGCGCTGCGGTTGATGCGCGGGCTTTGATGATCTGGGCGGCGGATACCGACGCCGCGGCGCTGTTGGCCGCATTGCGGGACACTGTTCCAGTGGAAATCGCGCAGAAATACAACTCAGCTCTAGAAGACCGGGCTTCGCACCGTCCGGTATCTCATATCATTGGTGGGCGAATCTTTTGGGGGCGATGGATCGAGGTGACCGCGGATGTCCTTGATCCACGGCCAGAGACGGAAGTCATGATCGACGCTGCGATCAGTAGAGCGCCAATGCGCGTCCTTGATCTGGGCGTTGGATCGGGTTGCATACTGGCGACAGTGCTTGCTGAAACGCCGTGTGCAACAGGTGTGGGCGTTGACGCATCTGACGCCGCATTGAAGGTCGCTGAGCGTAACATTGCGGCTCTCGGCGTTGCACAGCGAGCGGTTTTAATCCGCGGTAACTGGCTTGCGGAGGTTGAAGGCGTGTTTGACCTCGTTCTCTGCAACCCGCCTTACATCACAGCTGATGAAATGGCAGATCTATCGGAAGACGTTTTGAGGTTTGAGCCGCATCTGGCGCTTACCCCGGGGGGGGACGGGTTAGCGTCTTACCGCATCATCGCTGCCGAGCTTGACCGAATTTTGACGCCTGGCGGACAAGCTATGTTCGAAATCGGGCCAACCCAAGCGTCAGATGTTGTCGCGATTTTCGCAACCTTTGGCTGGGGTGCACCAAAGATACTGCAGGACTTTGACGGCCGTGACCGATGCCTGATTTTTTCACAAGGTCAGTGACGCCAACCTTCCTGATTGTTCACGTATAATTAGGGGTTGTCGCTTCATTCTCAGGCGGATATGTTGCGACTGTCCAGTGCACATGATGTTCATGAAGCCGAAGCGGACGACTAAGACCCTGACTATTGTGGGAAACAGGTCAACGGCGCAGCCGTGTATGACCAGGGCGCGCAAGGCGCGAACTTAACAGCGCAACTCTACTGAGACTTAAAGATGAGATCATCGCAAAAATCCGGGCGCGGGCGCGGTAAGAATAATCGGAATAACAACAACAAGAATCAGAGTCACTCGCCGAACCGTGTGTATGAAAGCGCTGGCCCTGAAGGGAAAGTGCGCGGCACGCCACAGCAGATCATAGACAAATACCAAGCGCTGGCGCGCGATCATCAGTTGTCAGGTGATCGTGTAGCCGCTGAAAACTTCCTTCAGCATGCTGAACATTATGTGCGTCTGCTGAACGAAGCGCAGGCTTTGCAAGCCGAACGTCAGGCTCAGCAAAACCAGCAGAACCAGAACAGTCAAAAAGATCAAAGTGGTCAGCAGGCTAACCAAAATGCCGGCGCGCAGAACGGGGGCCAGCCGCAGCCTGTTGATATGGCTGCACAGGAACAGCCCGATGTCGTCAATGAACAACCTCCTGCAGATGGCTTGGCCGCGATTGACGCGGCGCAGGATGTCGCGCCAGACATTGTCGAAACGCCCGAAAACGCAGCCGCTGCGCCTGCGCCAAGCCGGCCGCGTCGGCCTCGGCCCAAACCGAAGGTAGAAATGCCTGCCGAACCTGCCGCGGATCCTGCTGAATAGCATCTGCTTCGATGGCGTCAGACAAAATGAAAAGGCCCGGGTTCGCCCGGGCCTTTCGTCTTTCTGTTTGCCTGTTTCCTGGTGGTCAGATGAAAGCTTCGGGATCGATGCTTTCCGGACCGCGACGAATTTCAAAGTGGAGCGATGGCGTGCGCGGCGCTGTAAGCGGAGCCACTTTGGCGATGACCTGACCCCGTGCGACGTTATCGCCTTTGGCGACGGTCACTTTGTCGATCCGGCCATACACAGTCAGAAATTCGTTCTGATGTCTGATCAGAACAATTGTGCCTAGTCCGCCAAGCGATTTTGAAACCAGAACGACTGTACCCGCGTCCGCCGCTTTCACTTCCATCCCTGCGGGCGAGGCGAAGTCTACGCCGTCATTTCGCGACGGACCGGCACGTTTGGAGAATGGCCGGGAAATCGGCGCATCGACTGGGCGCACAAAAACGCCTGGCGTCGCTGAGGCGGCGACTGTTTCAGTTTGCGTTGGCGCTGGTGTGGGGGCGGCGGCGGTTGGCGCCGGGGCTTGCGTAGTAGTTGTCAGAACGACCCCGTCATTCGGATCATTGTTCGCTGTAGAGCCGGTCGTAGGCTCCAACGTTGGCGCGGCGATCGCTTCGTCTAACGCCGCGGTTTGCAATTCAGGCTCTGGTTCTGGCGCAGGTTCAACTTCTGGCGCTTCGATGGGCTGAGGTTTGGGCGCCGAGGCGTCCTCAATCGCTGCATTGACGAGAGCGGGCGACCAGCCAGATGACTGTGGCGCAGGGTCCGTTCCAGCCGTCGTAGAGCCTGGATTTGGTGAGGCAGGCGCCGAATCGACCTTCGTTGTGTACCCGCCTTGCCGCGCTGGCAGCACCAGTTCATCGCCGGGTAGTGGGGAATACAGTGTCGACAAGCCGTTATATGCGGCAAGCTCAGCGCCATTGATGCCAACACGCTGCGCCATACTTTCAACTGAGTCGCCTTCGCGCGCTGTAATGGTTTGATAGCCATCATAGAAGGTCACGCCGCGTCCGTCCGTCGTACCTGTTTGGGGCTGAGCGGCGGCTTGAACCGGTTCCGCCGCAGGCGCAGCGGCTTCGGGTGACGATGTCTCCGGGGCAGGGGCCTGACTTGGCGCGCCTGATGGAGATGGCTGCGCTGCCGTTGTCGCAGGCTGAGAGCCCTGGTAGATCACCGGCGCCGGGGGTTGATCGCGACCGTCAGCGCAGGCGACCAGTAGGGTGGAGACGGCGGCGGCTGTCAGGAAACGGGTCATTCTATTCTCCCACATCTTCGGCGACATTGGGTAACAGCGGTACAAACCGCACTTCGATCAGCTCATGATACTCCAGTCCCTGATCGGTTTTTACCAGTTTGATAAGCTGTTGCATCTCATCAGATTGCCCGACAGGCAATACCATGATCCCCCCAACGCGCAATTGATCGACGAGTTGGCGCGGAGGATCTTCAGCCGCCGCCGTCAGCAGAATGCGGTCGAAGGGCGCTTGCCCTGGCCACCCGCGTGAACCGTCGCCTGTCATGACAGAGACAGCGGACAACGCCAGCGCCTCAATCCGCGCGTGGGCTTGGCGCACCAAGGGACGGTGGCGTTCAATGGCGTAGACCCGTCGCGCGAGCCGCGCGAGGATTGCGGTCTGGTAGCCGGACCCACAGCCAACCTCCAACACTTTGCAGCGGGGCGTTACCTCCAGGGCTTGGGTCATCATGCCGACGATTGAGGGTTGCGAAATCGTCTGCCCGCAGGCGATGGGCAGGGGGATGTCTTCAAATGCGCGGTCCTGAAACGCGCGGTCCAAAAAGAACTCTCGCGGTGTCTTTTCGAACGCGTCCAGGATGCGCTTGTCAGTGATGCCCTTTGATCTGAGGGCGTAGACCAGCCGCATCATGCCTTCCATGCGCTGATCTTTGGTAATCATCACTCCGCCGCCTCAAACGCAGCCTGCGCATCAGCGAGCAGAGCATGATCAGTGAGGTCCGGCCGCATTGGCGTCGCAGTCACCCAGCCCTCGGCGCAGAGTGAGCAATCGGCATCCGGACCAGCGTCACCCATGTTGCCGCCCGAGTGAGCCAGCCAAAGGTATTTACGGTTATTTGGCGACAATTGCGTCTCCACCCGAAATGCGCCGCCGCGCGTGCCCTGAGGAGCCAGCTTGAAGCCTTGAACGTCGTCGCCAATACATGGGGGGAAGTTGATGTTGTAAAACGTATCGTCGTTCCAGGGCAGCGCCATCGCCCGGCGAACAGCATCGGCGCCATGCTTTCGTGAGGCGTCGAACAGATCGCCTTCGCGCTGCGAAAAATACTGGCTTAGGGCGACAGATTTGATCCCTTGGATAGACCCTTCTTTCGCGCCCGCGACAGTGCCGGAATAGACTGCGTCTTCGGCCACATTGTGCCCGCGATTTACGCCCGAGAGCAGCAGATCCGGGCGTTCCGGCATCAGATCGCAAATGCCGGCAATGGCGCAGTCGGCAGGATAGCCTTCGATGGCGAACCGACGTTCGCCCATTTCGATCACCCGCATTGGCACCGTGTACGATACGCAATGCGATGCGCCAGACTTTTCGACCGCAGGCGCGACCACCCAGATTTCCGCATCTGGCCCGCCGACTTCTGCGGCGATGTCTTCGGCTACTTTGAGCCCCGGCGCATTGATACCGTCATCGTTTACAATCAGAATTCGCATTGGCCCGCCTCACCGGTTTTCGTTTCTGAGAGACATAGAGAACACGCTGGCCCCCGTCCACCGTGAAGGCTGCGAAACGACACCCTCGCAAGGTCGCATTCAGCGCGCTATCATCTTCCTATCAGTCAAGGAGACGTCCCCATGAACGCCCCCGCCATAAGAACCTTGAAAACCATGTGTCCGATGAACTGCCACCCCACGCTTTGCGGGATGGAGGTGACAGTGGATGGCGATGAATTTGTGGAGATCAAGGGTGATCCAACACATCCCGACAGTAAGGGCGCGCTGTGCATGCGCGGGCAAGCGGCGCATGAGATTGTTGGCAACCCAAAGCGTTTGTCGACGCCTTTGATGCGCGACAAGCGTAGCGGAGACTTACGCGAAGCTACGTGGGACGAAGCCTATACGCGCATCACTGAGGCCATGCGCGACGTAGCCCCACACGAAACTGCGTTCTGGGGGGGTCACGGCTTAGCGGTGAATGATTACGGCGTCAGCGTTAAAGGCCAGGTCATGGCCCGTTTCGCGCACCTCTATGGCGCTCAGATCTGGGGTGGGCCGATGATTTGCTGGGGCCTAGGTGGCCTGGGCTTTGCGCTCACGGGTGCGATCAGCACTTCGACGCTTCAGGATATGGAGGATCACGCAGACCTGATCATAATGTGGGGCACAAACTCCGCCAGCCAGGCCAACACCGTCAAACCTATGATGGCGGCCAAGAAACGCGGCGCTTACGTGGTGAATATTGACGTCAGACGCGCCGATGTGTCCGCCTTTGCCAACGAAACTCTCATCGTTCGCCCAGGGTCTGACGCCGCACTGGCGCTGGCGATGATGCATGTCATCATCGCAGAAGGGTTGCTCGATCAGGCCTATGTCGCCGCAAACACGGTTGGGTTTGAGGCGCTGAAAGCGCACGTGATGGAATATACGCCCGAATGGGCCGCTTCGGAAACGGGCCTGGACGCAACTATCATAATCGCGCTCGCCCGTCGCTACGCTGCAACGCGCGCGGCGACGATCGTGGCTGGCGGCAGTTCCATGCACAAAACCGGCAACAGCTGGAAAGCGGCCCGCGCGATCGCCTGCCTTCCTGCGCTGACAGGCGCCTACGGCCAACCAGGCGGCGGCATGGGCGTACGGCATGGCGTGCACAGCCACGGTCGCCAGCTCAACAACACTGTTCCACCGCGCGGCGATGGGCCATGGGTTCCGAATGATATGGAAGCGATGCTGCAAGCGATGGAAGATCGCCGCGTCAAAGTCATGCTGACCTTCGGGTCAAACATGCTTTCATCCTTTGCCGATTCCAATCGGGCAATCGCTGCGATCGAAAAGACGGACCTCTTTACGACCTTTGATATTTTTCTGAATGAGACAGGTCGCACTCACGCCGACATCGTTCTGCCAAGCACAATCTGGTTGGAGGAATTGGGGTGCAAGGCGACCGGTGGCCACCTTCACCTAACGGACATTGCGCTCCCTCCTACGGCTGATGCGCGGCCGTTGTACCGCGTGATCCCGGAGTTGGCTTCGCTCACTGGGGTGGCTGACGTTTATCCCTGGGCAAGCCACGAGGATGCAATTGACGCGGTGATCAACACACCTTCCACGAACCATGCAACGGTCGCAAAGATGCGCGCCAATGGTGGCCGGATTGCGCTGAATGTCTCAGCCTCTGCATATGATGACCTCAAATTCGATACGCCATCGGGCAAAATTGAGTTCGTTTCCGACAAAGCGGAGAAAATGGGACTGCCAGCGTTGCCGGTTCAAGGCGACACGCCGGTGGGCGAAGCGCCGCTCTACCTCGCGCATGGTCGGGCTTGGACCCATTTTCATGCGTTCTACAATCATGGCAGAGCGCTGCCGACGCTGGCGGAGCGCGATCCAGAACCGGAACTTTGGATCAACCCCGAAGATGCAGACGCTTGCAGCGTTACAGATCGCGCGAAGATCGAACTGAAGAGTGAGAATGGCGTTTTTGAAGCTTTCGCAAAACTGACCGATCAGGTCCCACCTGGCACGGTTTGGATGCACGATGGTTGGTTCGGCCTGAACCGCCTGACCAACAGCCGGGCGGCGGTGCCTGACACAGCGCTTGACGGATTTGGCTTTACAGTTGGCCAATCCGACTACCAGGCGGAAGTCGAAGTAAGGCTGGTAAAAAGCGCAGTCGCACCCCTTTGACGCCAAACTACCCAGAAGCCGCCGAAAGCCGTGTCGCGACTGCGAGGTTAGGGAACATCGTCACGATTTCGGTTTGCGGCGCCAGGCAGAGCTCTAATTGGTGGCAAGTCTCGCCCGAGACATCGCTTGTTTGATCGAGAAGGTAGTTAATGAAGGTAGGAATAATCGGCGCTGGCGTCGCTGGTCTCGCCAGCGCATCAGCCCTAGCTGCAGGTGGCGCCTCGGTCGAAGTTCTTGAAAAAAGTCGGGGGATCGGCGGCCGTCTCGCCACAAGACGCGCGCGAGCGGGCCACGTTTTCGCGCATGGCGCGCCCGTTGTGCATGGCCGTTCACTGGCTTTTCGGGAATACTTGGAACACGCGGCGGCGGAGGGCGCGGCCGTACGATGGCCCTCAGCCGATAATGCAGCGCCAGCATATGTAGGCGCCGGGGTAATGAGCGATCTTGTGCGACCGTTGGCCAAATACGTCGATGTGCGGTTGGAGGCGGAAGCGTCGCGCATCGCCAACAATGCTGGGTGTTGGTGCGTGTTGGACGCTGCTGGAGGTGAACTCGGCGCATACGACGCCGTAATCGTTTCTGCGCCTGCGCCACAGGCGGTCAGCTTGACTGCTGATATCGTAACGGCTGCAAACGCTTTCGCTTCTGTTTCCTACAGCCCCGGCTGGACCCTGCTGGCGGCTTTCAATGAAGCGGTCGCACAGCCGCAAGCAGATGCGATGATCGCCTCGGCATATCGAATGTCGGATCGGCCAGGCGATGATACCTCCACCGATCGATGGGTTGTGCATGCGTCATTGGATTGGACAAACAAGAACCTCGAATTGGACAAACCCGAAGCTGCAGTCCAAATGCTCGACCACCTGTCGGCTCAGGCATGGTCAGGCGCTGAGCCGATTTATGCAGCCGCCCACCGTTGGAGATATGCCCGTACGGATGGCGGTGATCAAAGAACGCTTACACTGGCGCCTGGATTGATCGCAGCTGGAGAACTATTCGGCGGCGATGCGAACGGCTCCTATCAAAGCGGTCTTGCGGCTGCTCAGTCGCTCTTGAATGACTGAACCCAAAGCGCCAGTCCCCTGCAGCATCTTTGTCCCCAAAATATCCCTGCCGGAGGCTTTTAATCCGCTTCAAGCATTCCGACCGCTGAAACCCTGGCCGCGCCCTTCATGTAAGGCTGAAGAACTGCTGGAATCGCGATCCCGCCATCAGCTTCCTGATAGGTTTCCATCACCGCTATCAGCGCCCGCCCGACGGCCAGTCCTGAACCATTCAGCGTGTGAACAAAGTCGAGCTTCTTTTCGTCTTCGCGGCGCATCCGAGCGTTCATCCGGCGCGCCTGAAAATCCCCGCAAACTGAGCAGGAGCTGATTTCGCGATAGGTGTTTTGGCCTGGCAGCCATACCTCAAGATCATAGGTTTTGCGGCTGCCGAACCCCATGTCGCCTGTGCACAGAACGACAGTGCGATACGGGATCTCCAATGCCTCCAGTATACCCTCGGCGCAACCGCGCATCCGTTCCAATTCAGCCATGCTTTCTTCGGGTTTCGTGACGGACACCATCTCTACCTTTTCGAACTGGTGTTGGCGCAGCATGCCGGCGGTGTCGCGGCCAGCGCTGCCTGCCTCGGATCGGAAACACTGTGTATGCGCAGTATAGCGGCGGGGCAGGGCCGCTTCGTCGATGATTTCGCCTGCGCTCAGATTGGTGAGCGTAACCTCGGCGGTTGGGATCAACCACCAGCCATTGGTTGTCTGATAGCTGTCTTCGGCGAATTTCGGCAGCTGACCAGTGCCCAACATTGCGTCATCCCGAACAAGAACAGGCGTCCATGTTTCGGTCAGACCGTTCTGATCGACATGGGTATCCAGCATGAACTGCGCGAGGGCGCGATGTAGTCGGATCAAGGCACCGGACAAGACCATGAATCGGCTGCCGCTAAGCTTGGCGGCGCGTTCGAAGTCCATACAGCCCATGGCTTCGCCCAGCTCGTAATGCTCTTTGGTCTCAAAGTTATAGTCGCGGGGCTCGCCCCAGCGTTTCACCTCGACATTGTCGGCTTCGTCGGCGCCATCGGGAACATCGTCGAACGGCAGGTTGGGTAAACTCATTAGCAGCTCATTCAGCCGAACATCCTCGACTTTCGCCTGTTCTTCCAGCTCTGCAATTTCTGCTTTCTTGGTGCCAACCAGCGCGCGCAGCCGCTCAAATTCAGCTTCCTCACCGCTTGCTTTGGCTTTGCCCACGTTCTTGGAAGCAGCGTTCTGCGCAGCCTTCGCCTCTTCAGCAGCGGTGATTTTAGCCCGGCGGGCTGTGTCGATGGCCAGAACATCAGATGACACTGCCGACAGGCCGAGGCGCGCCAGTGCGGCGTCGAATGCTTCGGGGTTGTCTCGGATCATGCGGATGTCGTGCATGGCTTGCTCTTTTTTCGTAGTTTGATTTCTGCGGTTTATGCCCATCTTGGTGGGAATTGACCAGACGGCTCATTGAAAATCGTACTTGGATGAACAGGAAGTTCTAGTTCGCGGGTTCTCATCGTGCTTTCGATGCACACAAGCTGGGCAGGACGATACTGATCTGTGGGCAAAATCTATGGGCTGGGTTTTCAAAATCTGCTTTGCGGAATAGTAATCGCCCTGCTGACGATGGCACATTCGGATTAAAAGGCGCCAACGCATGGACAAGATATCTAGCAAAATCCACGCCGAGGTGAAGGCGCTGATGGCTGGGGAGCCTGACTGCAAGGCGCTACATGGGGCGCTACGTACATTGGCGCGTTGGCGATCATATGAGATCGGCGCTGCAATTGGGGCCTGAGATCCGTCACGGCCCGTTCAAGGGGATGAGTTATGACGTCGCGGCGACTGAAGGTTCATTCTCTGCCCGCTTGCTTGGATCATATTAGGCGACGTCACACCCAATTATTGAAGAGATTGTTGAACGCGCTTACCCCGTAGTGATCGATGTAGGATGTGCGGAAGGGTACTACACTGTTGGCCTCGCGCGGCGCATGCCCGGTGCGCGTGTGATCGCATACGACATCGATCCTGCTGCACGCGCCAACTGCGCCAAACTGCTTCGCAGAATGGCGTCGCTGATCGCGTTGAAATTCGCGAGAAATTTGATCCAGCCATCGTCGCTGAATTTGCCGCGGAACCTTATCTGCTCTTCTGCGATGTGGAGGGGGCGGAGGAAGAGTTTTTTGGATCCGTCAGCCCCAGGAATGGACCGAGCCGAAATCCTTGTGGAAACACATTACGTGTTTAGCAGCGGTGCCGCTGATCGCGTTACAGCGGCGTTCGAGCCAACCCATAATGTGCTAAGGATTTGTCGGCGCATATTGGACAAAGCTCTCCCACCCGGCTCAGAAAAGTCGGGGATCTCGACCGAATGCTGGCGCTTTGGGAATGGCGGGCGGGACCGACATCATGGCTGTGGATGCAATGCAAGGCCATGCGCTAAACGCATAGCGGGTCTGTAACCGTTTGGGCTGGAAAAAATGACATCTCTCCTTACTTTTTGTGCAGCGCAGCAAAGCGCAGAGACAGGAGAATTGTAATGCAGAACACAACCGAAAACAGCTTCGCCAATGCTGAACTCCGTGAAATTATGGCAAGTGCGAATGCGGCTCGCGCAGTTGAATTGCGTCGGCTGTTTGGTTTGGCCCGTGCAGCAATCGTCAACCTTTTCATGGCACGTTCAACCGCCGCAGCAGTGCAGAACTAAGGCTTGAGTTTCAGAGCGGGCCTTAAGGGCCCGCTCTGCTCTATCCTTTTGTCGTGAAATGGCGTCATCTGACGCCATGCGGCTGATGTTAGACACATGCGTGCTTTTTCCCGTCGCTACGCGGGAAATCCTATTGAACTACGCCCGCGCCGGCGGGTTTGATCCGCTCTGGTCGCCACGAATTCTGGAAGAATGGCGGCGCGCGGCAGACATGAGACTAGTGGGTGAAGATCTGGTCCGCGCGCATGGTGACATGGCCTTGCTGGGCGTGAATTTTCCAGACTCTAGTGTGGAAAACTGGGCGTCGATGGAAGCAGACGTTTATCTACCTGATCCGAACGATACTCATGTTGTCTCGGCGGCAAGAGCGGGCGGCGGTGACGGCATTATCACGTTCAACGTTCGCGATTTCCCGCGGGAGGATCTTGCGAGTTTTCATTTGCACGCCCTGCACCCTGACGAATTTCTGCGGTCCGCTTTGCTGCGAGATGGCGCCAGATTACAAGCGGCCCTAAACCCGATAGCCCAAGCTGTGGAAGCCAGGGGCCAGTCATTTCGTCAGTTTCTTAAACGAGGGAAGTTACCGCGTCTTGGCAAGGCGTGGGAAACTTCGAACGCAGACTGAACATATTTAAGCGTCCAGCGTCTATGCCCATTTCTGAGATCGTGTCTCGATCGCTGCAATGCGTTCATCCGTTGGCGGATGGCTCATCAGCCAGGAGACGCCACGGCCAGAAGGGCTGAGTTTACCCAGCTTGTGAAACATCGAAATCTGCGCATCGGTTCCTATGTCTGCCGACACCATAAGGGCCGAGGC
>CBFHXH010000057.1:0-20944 GCA_965659735.1 uncultured Pikeienuella sp. | reverse complement strand
TCCATGCCCGAAGTAAAGTGGCGCCCCTCAGCCGAGATGACCATGGCGCGCGTTTCGCCGTCTTCCGCCAATGCGCGGGTGATCCGCGGCAGGTCATCCCAGAAATCGGGCGACATGGCGTTTGCCTTCTCAGGCTTGTTGAGAATCAGGTGCGCAACGGCCCCGTCACGTTCCAGTTTGAAAAATGTGCTGTCCATCAGACCCTCTCAATCGCGACGGCGGTACCTTCGCCACCGCCGATGCAGAGCGATGCGACGCCCTTGGATTTGTCCTGTGCTTCCAACGCATGAAGCAATGTGACCAGGATGCGCGCGCCAGAGGCCCCAATCGGATGGCCTAGCGCGCAGGCGCCGCCGTTCACGTTTAGCTTATCGCGGTCCAGTCCAAGTTCCGTCATCGCAGCCATGGGAACAACGGCGAACGCTTCGTTGATCTCCCATAGATCTACCTCTTCAACCGCCCAGCCGGTGTCCGCCAGAACCTGCTTCATCGCAGGGATTGGCGCGGTGGTGAACCAGTTCGGTTCCTGCGCATTTGATGCGTGGCTGCGAATGTAGGCGCGGATTGGCAGGCCTTTTCCCTTGGCCTCGCTTTCCCGCATCAGAATCAACGCCGCCGCCCCGTCCGAAATGGAAGATGCGTTGGCAGCCGTCACGGTGCCGTCTTTCTTAAATGCGGGTTTCAGCGACGGGATCTTATCCGGGCGCGCATTGGCGGGCTGTTCATCCGCCGTGATTTCAACGGCACCTTTGCGCATTTTCACGGTCACAGGATGGATTTCAGCATCGAACGCGCCACTTTCCTGCGCGCCCAGCGCGTTTTGTAGTGATCTCAGCGCATACTCGTCCTGCTGTTCGCGGGTGAACTGGTATTTCTCTGCGCACTCTTCGGCGAAAGACCCCATCAGGCGGCCTTCTTCATAAGCGTCCTCCAACCCGTCCAGGAACATGTGATCCTTGACCGCGCCATGCCCGATCCGCTGGCCCCCGCGCATGGTTGGCAGGATGTGGGGCGCGTTCGTCATGCTTTCCATGCCGCCCGCCACGACAACAGACCCGTTGCCCGCCTTCAGCTGATCCACCGCATTCATCACAGTCTTCATGCCTGACCCGCACATCTTGTTCAGCGTCGTTGCGGGCACGTTCCATCCAAGTCCCGCCTTGTGGAGCGCTTGCCGCGCCGGAGCTTGCCCCTGCCCCGCCGGCAGCACACAGCCCATCAGGACCTCATCGACATCGTTGTAATCGACGCCTGCGCGGTCCAATGCCGCCTTGATGGCGACCCCTCCCAGATCTGACGCAGACGCGCCCGTGAAATCACCTTGAAAGCCACCAATGGGGGTGCGCGCGGCTCCTACAATGACGATAGGGTCTGACATGAGGTGTTCCTCCTTCGAAACTCACTCCTATTGCTGCAGCAAACCCTATGCAGGTCACCTGATCAAGGGCAAGTCCCGCCGCGACGTCGCTGGAGGGCAGCAAAATCACCCCTTGCGGATCATCTAGCGTGGAGAGGCGGGCTATATCCCAAATTATAGTGGTTTCGCCCCTTTTCAGCAGCCCTTTCGATGGACGCCGCAGATGCCTGCGGATATAAAAAAGTCACAGAACAAACAGCGGGACGTAAGAGTTGAGCGAAGACGATATTGACAGCGGCGACGAACATGAACGCACGCCCAAACCCGCCTATGACGGTCCAATGATCTCCATCGAAGACGAGATGCGTAAAAGCTATCTCGACTATGCGATGTCTGTTATCGTCAGCCGCGCGATTCCGGACGCGCGCGACGGGCTGAAACCAGTGCATCGGCGCATCCTTTACGCCATGCATGAAACCGGAAACACCGCTGACAAGGGGTACCGCAAGTCGGCCCGTCCCGTCGGCGACGTGATGGGTAAATATCACCCTCACGGCGACAGTGCTATCTACGATGCGTTGGTGCGCATGGCGCAGGATTTCTCCATGCGCCTGCCACTGCTTGATGGGCAAGGCAACTTCGGTTCGATGGACGGTGATTCGCCTGCAGCCATGCGTTACACCGAGGTTCGGATGGACAAGCCCGCGGATGCGTTGCTGGCCGACATCGAAAAAGAAACCGTCGATTTTCAGGACAACTATGACGGCAAGGACCGTGAACCTGTCGTCCTGCCTGCTCGCTTTCCCAACCTTCTGGTTAATGGCGCAGGCGGTATCGCGGTCGGGATGGCGACCAATATCCCACCCCATAACCTGGGCGAAGTTATCGACGCGACCCTAGCGCTGATTGAAGAGCCTGATCTACAATCGCACCAGTTGATGGAATATGTCCCCGCCCCTGACTTTCCAACAGGCGGCATAATCCTGGGCCGGTCTGGCGCGCGAAAAGCGTATTTGGAAGGTCGCGGATCGGTAATCATGCGGGCCAAAACGCATGTCGAGGAAATCCGCAAAGACCGCGACGCGATCATCGTCGACGAAGTGCCATATCAGGTCAACAAATCCTCAATGATCGAAAAGATCGCGGAGCTGGTGCGCGAGAAAAAGGTCGAGGGCCTACATCACGTGCAGGATGAATCCGATCGTTTCGGTGTGCGTGTCGTGATTGAGCTTAAACGCGACGCCACGCCCGAAGTTGTTCTGAACCAGCTCTTCCGGTTTACACCGCTGCAACAGCATTTCGGCTGCAACATGCTGGCGCTGGACAACGGCAAGCCTGAACAACTGGATCTGCGCGGCTTCCTGACATCCTTTGTCGCCTTCCGCGAAGAGGTTGTCACCCGACGCACCGCTTTCGACCTGCGCAAGGCGCGGGAACGGGCGCACATCCTGTGCGGCCTAGCGGTCGCAGTTTCCAACGTGGATGAAGTGGTGCAAACCATCCGCGCCTCGGCCGATCCCGCGGAAGCGCGCGAAAAGCTGATGACGCGGCGCTGGCCCGCCGAAGACATCACGCCGTACATCCAACTGATCGATGATCCCAGCCACAAGATGAATGAAGATGGAACCTATAACCTGTCCGAAACTCAGGCGCGCGCGATCCTTGAACTGCGTCTTCAACGCCTCACCGCCATCGGCGTGAAAGAGGTGACAGATGAGTTGGAAGAATTGGCCGGCAAGATCACCGATTATCTGGATATTCTGCGCAGCCGTGAGCGGATCATGTCGATCATCTCAGCGGAACTGACCGCTGTCAAAGAGCAGTTCGCAACTCCGCGCCGGTCAGAAATCATCGAATATGATGGCGATATTGACGACGAAGATCTGATCGAACGCGAAGAGATGGTCGTGACCGTTACGCATGGCGGCTACATCAAGCGCACGCCATTGGCTGACTATCGGGCACAGGCGCGGGGCGGCAAGGGCACGCAGGGCATGTCGACAAAGGATGATGACTTTGTCACTACCCTTTTCGTAGCCAACACCCATACGCCGCTGTTGGTCTTCACCACGGATGGCATTGTCTACAAGCTGAAGACGTGGCGCCTACCCTTGGGCGGTAGGAACACCAAGGGTCGCTATCTGAAGCAGGTGATCGAAGGTATTCGTGACGACGCAGGCGTCGCCGCCATCATGCCTGTAGATAAACCCGAAGAGGAATGGGACGACCTGCAGATCGTGTTCGCCACGTCCAAAGGCGATGTGCGTCGGAATGCGCTCAGCGACTTCACCAATGTCATGCGCAACGGCAAGATCGCTATGAAGTTTGAGGGCGAGGATGAAGACGCCACGCTCGTCAATGCACGCATCTGCGCCGAAAGCGATGATGTCATGCTGGTTACGGCGACAGGCAGGGCGATCCGCTTCCCTTCTACGGATGTGCGCGTCTTTCAGTCACGCGCCTCAACCGGCGTAAGGGGCATCAGGCTGGCGGACAACGACACCGTCGTTTCAATGTCGGTCATACGGCATTTTGAGGCGGGGCCAGAAGAGCGCGCTGCGTATATCAAAATGCGCCGTGCCGTCGCGGGTCAAACCGATGACGAAGGCGCGGATACGGATGATGAAGTTGTCGCCGATGTAGCGCTCAGCCAGGAACGTTACGCCCAGATGTCCGCGGCGGAACATTTGATCGTAACGATTACTGAACAAGGCGCTGGCAAGCTTTCGTCCAGCCACGACTACCCGATCCGTGGTCGCGGGGGGCAAGGCGTTCAGGGCATGGACAAGGCCATGCGAGGCGGACGTCTGATTGCCTCCTTCCCGGTTGAGATCAATGATCAGATCATGCTTGTGACAGATGCCGGGCAATCGATCCGTTGTCCGGTCAGCGGCATTTCGTTCCGATCTCGCTCAGCCGGTGGCGTGAAGGTGTTTAACACATCGAAGAATGAAAAAGTCGTCTCTGTCGCCTGGGTAGCCGAACCAGCAGACGATGAAGGCGACGCCGCCGAAGAATAGATAAAAAAACCGGCGCACTACTATATCAGTACGCCGGTTTCTTTTTGTATAATCGCCATCCGTCAGGACAGCATGCGCGCCTCGTAAGCCTTTAGGTTGACGCGCGCCGCTGGCCCGTAGGAGGAAAGATCGCAGCCAAGCTCAGGGAACAGAGCCAAAATCTCTTCCCGCGCCGCGTCCGCCAGGCTGTCCATTCCTTCTGGCCCCGGTAAAAAGCCTTCCGACGGCGCACCATTTGCGAAAACAATTTCATGGCGATCAAACAGAATGTGGAAGTATTCAACTTCATCACAGACGTCGCGCAGAATGGTGCTGTCATTCACCAAATGCGTCGCAGCAGCCAAGACCTGATCTTCGCCGAACATCAGCGCTGTGCGCCACCCTTCGAGTAGCATCCTGTGCTGCGGGGAAACGCGCAGATCGCGATCATTTCCCAATGTTCCCTTCTTGATCAGAATTGGCGCAAGACGCTTCTCACGCTTCACCTTTCGCGAACCAATCCAGCGGATCGGCTGCAGTCCATGATCAATCGTTCGCACGAGGTCGCCAACCCGCAAACCCTCAACAGCGAACCCGCCGTGAGCGGCGGCAAGCCTTACGCCCCGGGCAAAGCAGATTATCGTGACGCCGTTCTCCTGCCTTAGAACGACGTCATTACTGTAAACCCGTTCGGCTTGTTGACCGAGGCCGTTGTTGTAGTCTTTGTCAACAACGAAATCTTCCCAGTTTGGCGTGTCCGACACATCGTCTGGGTTAATAATCGTCAGTTCTGTACCGCATGGATAGATGCCATCCATCCCGCCAACGAAATGGTCGAGATCGGCGTCAAACGCTCGAGATATGACGACACCAACCTCGTCATTCTCGATCGTGATCCGAGTAATTCGGTAATAAAGTCCGGTCGTGGTGTCTTGTGTGACGACTGAATATTCCGCCTCAACCACGGCCGGCGGATTATGGGTTACTGGCCCGTCGCCGATACATGCATCAATTGTAATTTCTTCTGACAGGATTGAGCCACCGTCCAGTAGTTCATCCTGATCAATGGTTGTTCGCACCATTTTGTCGTTTCGATGGACAGGGTTTTGCCCAGAAGCGCGCTACCTGAGTTTGCCGCGCCATTGCCATTGGCGAGGAACGAACCAAGTCCCCCATCGGTAAGAGCGCTCACCGGTTTGATTGTAAATGTCAAAGGCATCGTCAGATCCCTTCGTTGGCCGACCAAATAGGTAGGATACGTGACATCAAAATCAAACTAGAACTCCGCAACAAAAGTGGGCGCTTCGAAATGAACGGCCAAACACAATCCAGCTCGCACACCGGATTCACGTCTACATTTTGATGTCGCGAGCCCCACGACGATCATTTGAAAAGCCCTCTAGAACAAGAAATTTGGCCATTTTGAGGCAAAACGTAAAATTCAAAATACAAATGTGGTTTGTAGCCACCTCGCTTCCAATCCAAATCGGGGCCCTATATGAGGTTCACACCTGCAAAAGGATGTTCAAATGACTGACCCGATCCACATCATTGGTGGCGGCATGGCCGGATCTGAGGCTGCATGGCAAGCGGCCGAATTGGGCGCGCCAGTGGTCTTGCATGAAATGCGTCCTGTGCGCAAAACGGATGCGCACCATACGGATGGATTGGCCGAACTGGTTTGTTCGAATTCCTTCCGTTCGGATGATGATGAAACCAATGCGGTTGGGTTGCTGCATTGGGAAATGCGCCGCGCCGGGTCAATCATCATGGACGAAGCCGGTAACGCCCAGGTGCCTGCGGGCGGCGCCCTAGCTGTGGATCGCGATCAGTTTTCCGCTGCTGTCACCGCGCGCCTGGAAGCCCACTCCAACATCACGATCGATCGGGCTGAGATCGCAGGTGCGCCGCCTGCGGAATGGACCAATGTAATCGTTGCGACGGGCCCACTCACCTCCCCCTCGTTGGCTGAGGCGATCCAACGCATGACCGGTCAGGGCGCACTGTCCTTCTTCGACGCGATTGCGCCGATTGTTTACGCCAATAGCGTCGACATGACCGAGGCATGGTTTCAGTCCCGTTATGACAAGGGCGAGACCAAAGAAGACAGAACCGCCTATCTGAACTGCCCGATGGACCGCGATCAGTATGAGGCTTTCATCGACGGCCTTTTGGCGGCGCCGAAAACCGAATTCAAGGAATGGGAAGACACACCTTATTTCGAGGGGTGCTTGCCAATCGAAGTCATGGCCGAACGCGGTCGCGAAACACTGCGCTTTGGCCCGATGAAGCCAGTTGGCTTGACGAACCCACACCAGCCGGACGTCAAACCCTATGCTGTTGTTCAGCTGCGCCGCGACAACGCGCTGGGCACGCTTTACAACATCGTCGGCTTCCAAACCAAAATGAAGTACGGCGCACAAACCGAAGTGTTTAACGCGATACCCGGCTTGAAGGACGCAAAATGGGCGCGGCTGGGCGGTATTCACCGCAATACTTTTATGAACTCCCCCCAACTGTTGGACGGACGCATGCGGCTGAAAGCGGACCCGCGTCTGTGCTTTGCCGGGCAGGTCACTGGAGTTGAGGGGTATGTTGAAAGCGCTGCGATGGGGCTGATGGCCGGCAGGATGGCGGCGATGGAGCGTTTAGGACGTCATATCAAAACGCCACCGATCGAAACCGCGCATGGCGCTCTGATCAACCACATTACCGGCGGAGCTGAGGCGGAAACCTTTCAACCGATGAATGTAAACTTCGGGCTATTCCCTCCGCCAGAGGGTGCCAAGAAGGGTCGTCGCGGCAAAGCAGATCGCAAGCGCGCCTATACCGACCGCGCCAAGACCATGTTCGACGCATGGCTGACCGAGACGTTTGACTACGCCTCGGCATAAAGCAAAACTGCCCTTCGGAATGACACAACGGGGGCGACGATGTCGGGCATGCTTAAAAAGGCCTATGGTCACAACCAAGGAGAAGAAGCTGTCAATTTTTACGACGAATGGGCGGACAGCTATGACGATGAACTGGCGGCAGGCGGCTACGCCTCTCCTCGACGCTGCGCCGAGGCGCTGATTGATGTTGGCGCTGATCCAGCGCTGCCTATTCTTGATATCGGGTGTGGAACCGGCGTCAGCGGTCAGGCCCTGCGTAAAGCGGGGTTCGCAGTAATCGACGGGATCGATCCATCTTCTGAGATGCTGGAGCGAGCAAAACCTAAAGCGATCTATCGCGATCTGGCGCAGATCGATCCGATGGAGCCACTATCTGCAGAAGATGGAACTTATCAAAACACCCTCGCCGCAGGTGTGCTGAGCCCCGGACTGGCTCCGCCAGAGGCGTTTGATCAGATCTTTGCGTTTCTACCGACGGGTGGACGTTTGGCGTTCTCGCTGAACGACCATGCAGTGGCTGACGGCGCGCATCTGGGCCGTATGACTGAGCTGATAGACAGTGGCCTAGTAGTGCTGGAATTTAAGGAATACGGCGACCACATTCCCGGTAATCATATGAAGTCATTCGTCTACGTTTTGAAAAAACGCTGAACGAAAGCCCTCTCAGAACGCACCAATCAACGCCCTGCCAAACAGGGACAACGTCTCACGAAACGGCGAAACGGCACCATTGCTGGTGAAAATGTCGGCGTCTGGGGCTAAGACCGCGCGCAGGCGACGTTCCTGTTCGCGTACGCTCAGCAAGGGCGCGCGGGCTGATTTGGGAACCAAGGCGCGATCCCGGCGCGCAGCGGCGAGGGTAACAAGGGCGTCTTCAGCCAGTGCTTTAACAAAGGCGATCAGTTCGGATGACGGCGCGCCTTCCAATGCAGCGTTGCGGTCAAAAGGCGCGGCTACTGGCAACATGTCAGCCCCTTGCGCCAGCAAGGCGGGCAAAGCGCTGATCAGCCGGCCAGCGCCTTCGGCCGATCCAGCCTTGGCTGCAACTTCAATCGCCGCGTCATCGCCGCCCAACGCGCGCACTTGAGACGCCGCCAGCGCGCCACCCGTATCCGCCAGGAACTTCCACAGCGCCGCATGATCTATTGGCGCAGGATCCAGCAAAGCGCGGCGTGCATTGATCATCGTCATTAGCGTGTCTTGATCCAGGACCCCGGCCTTGGCGGGTTCCACCAGCCCTTCGACCACTTCATGCCCTTCCGGCGATCCGTTTTGAAACAACGTATCGATTGCATCAGCCCACCATCGCAAACGAATTTCGCCAAGCATCGGCTCAGACACGCCCTCAGGAATGCGGGACAACTCAACATTCAGCGCGATCAACGCGAACAACCGCTCGCGAAGCGCTGGCGGCGCGAACATGGCCGCGTCAAATCGAGCCCGATCACCACGGCGCGCTGTTTCTGCGGTGGCTGAGAGTTCAGGCGCAGCCATCAGGCGTCGCGGGTGAGTTTGTATTCAATGCTGTCAATCAACGCCTGGAATGACGCGTCAACTATGTTCGCGGATACGCCCACAGTTGACCATCGACGTCCTTCCTTGTCGCGGCTTTCGATCAGAACCCGCGTCACAGCCTCGGTTCCACCGGTGAGGATACGAACCTTAAAGTCCGTCAGTTCCATCCCCTCAATGGCGTCCTGATATCGGCCTAAGTCCTTTTTCAGCGCACGCCACAACGCGTTTACCGGCCCCTGATCTTCGCTGGACACAGGATCAATGCTTTCAGACGCACTGATATGGCGTGTGTCATCCACACTTACGACGACGACAGCTTCTGACACAGTCGTCAGTTCGTTCATCGCATTATACCGACGCTCAACCGTTACGCGGAACCGTTCGACGTCAAAGAACTGCCGACGCTGGCCGAGCGCGCCGCGCGCAAGGACCTGAAAGCTCGCCTCGGCGCTGTCATACGAAAACCCCTGATCTTCGCGCTCTTTGACCAAGGACAGAAGGCCAGCCAGCCGCTGGTCATTCTTTTCCGCGGCGATGCCCGCCTCAGACAGCCGGCGTATCAAGTTGGACTTTCCCGCCTGGTTTGACATCGGCACGATGCGCTGGTTACCGACGCTTTCGGGCGGCACATGCTCATACGTCGTCGGGTTCTTCAGGATCGCAGAGGCGTGCAGGCCAGCCTTATGCGCAAACGCCGCTGCGCCAACATAGGCCGCATGGCGATTTGGCTGGCGGTTCAGCAACTCGTCCAACATATGCGAGGTCTGCGTCAGCAAGGCCAGATTGCTCGCCTCAACGCCTATTTCAAAGCGCTCGCTAAATTCAGGCTTGAGCAGCAGCGTCGGGATAATCGAAACAAGGTTGGCGTTGCCACACCTCTCGCCCAGCCCATTCAAAGTGCCTTGTATCTGGCGCGCGCCAGCGTCCACCGCGGCCAGCGAACCGGCAACTGCGGTTTCTGTGTCGTTGTGGGTGTGGATTCCAACATTATGGCCGCCGAACCGATCCGCTACAACACGGGAAATCTCCGAAATCTCCCATGGCAGCGTTCCGCCATTGGTGTCGCACAGTACTATCCAGCGAACACCGCCTTCCATCGCAGCTTCCAGCGCAGACAATGCATAGTTTGGGTTGGACTTGTAGCCGTCGAAGAAGTGTTCCGCATCATACAACGCCTCGCGGCCAAGGCCGGTAATGTGTTGAAAGGTTTCGCGGATATTGGTCAGGTTTTCTTCCAGCGGAATGCCAAGCGCCGCTTCAACATGGAAATCATGACTTTTGCCAACCAGGCAAATCGTGCCTGTACCTGCATTGATCACTTCCGCCAAAACATCATCGTTGGCGGCGGACCGACCTGACCGTTTGGTCATGCCAAACGCCGTAAAACGGGCATTATTCAATTGGGGTGCCGCGTTGAAAAAATCGCTGTCGGTCGGGTTGGCGCCGGGCCAGCCGCCCTCAACATAATCAATGCCCAAGGCGTCGAGCGCGAGAGAGATCTTTGATTTGTCACCCGCCGAAAAATCTACACCTTGGGTTTGCTGCCCGTCGCGCAAGGTCGTGTCAAAAAGGTAAAGGCGATCTTTACTCACTTTAACGCCTCTAACTTAGACGCGTCGAACTGGGGACCAAGCCGCCACTCTGACTGCTCGCCAGGTTTGTCCATAACCACAACGCCAGCATCGGAAAGGCCCTGACGGATTACGTCCGCTCGGGCAAAATTCTTCGCAGCCCGTGCATCAGCACGCTCCTGTAGCAAAGCATCAATACCCAGATCATCCGTCGCGGCGGCTCGTGGGGCGCTCAGGTTTAGTAACTCCATCGCCGCAGCAAGACCTGCAGCGTCGCCCTCACGTGCAAGTTTATGCATTTCGGCCAAAGCCTGAGGTGTGTTCAGATCGTCAGCGAGAGCGGCGACAATGGACGAAGGCGGTTCTGGCGCAGGCGTTACCCCATCAACCAGTGCGCCCCATTTCTCCAATGTTGCAGCGGCTTCTGCGATCTTCTGTGCGGTCCAATCCAAGACGCCGCGATAATGCGTGGACAGGATGGCCAAACGAAGCACCTCGCCTGGGGCTTGATAGCGCAGGTCCGCAACTGTCAGAAAGTTACCCAATGACTTCGACATCTTGCGGCCTTCAACGTTAATCATGCCGTTATGCATCCACGTCTTGGCGAACCCATCATCCGGGTTTGCGCAACGGCTTTGCGCAACTTCGTTTTCATGATGCGGGAACATCAGATCCGAACCGCCGCCGTGAATATCGAATGATTTGCCCAACAGTTCGGTCGACATGACAGAGCATTCAATATGCCAACCAGGGCGCCCCCTGCCCCAAGGGCTTTCCCAGCCCGGCTGATCATCGGTGGACGGTTTCCACAAGACGAAATCCATTGGGCTGCGTTTAAATGGTGCCACTTCGACGCGCGCGCCAGCGATCATGTCATCAGTAGAACGGCCTGACAGCGCGCCATAATCAGCAAATGTCGCCACTTCGAACAAGACATGGCCTTCAGCTTCGTATGCGTTGCCATTGGCGATCAATGTTTCAATCATTTCAACCATCTGCGGTACGTATTCCGTGGCGCGCGGCTGATGGTTCGGCGGCATAGCGCCAAGCGCGGCCATATCTTCAAGGAACCAGGCAGACGTCATGTCGGTGATGCGGCGGATCGCTTCGACCGGGGTTTCGCCATCAAGTAGGGTTGCAGCAGCGCGTGCGTTAATCTTGTCGTCAATATCGGTGATGTTTCGGACATAGGTCACGTGGTCCGAACCGTAGACATAGCGCAGAAGCCGGAAAAGAACGTCAAACACCACAACGGGACGCGCGTTACCGATATGCGCGCGGTCATAAACCGTTGGACCACACACATATGCCCGAACGTTTTCTGC
This sequence comes from uncultured Pikeienuella sp., assembly GCA_965659735.1. GTDB lineage: Bacteria > Pseudomonadota > Alphaproteobacteria > Rhodobacterales > Rhodobacteraceae > Pikeienuella. The sequence continues at coordinate 9,283 of CBFHXH010000057.1, read as the reverse complement.
ATCGATTGGCTCAAAGCGGTCTTTGCGGCGGGTGGCGGAATTATATAGCTGTATCTCGATCATTTCGTCACAACATGTTGGCCCGGGCGGGCTGCGTTGTGATCAAAGGATGAGAAACACGAAGCGCCGCCGCAGACAGGTGTCAACGGATAATGCAAATCTCACAGATGCAGATCGCGGCGTTCATGGGTTGATCATATGCCCCAGGCTCATACCACACGCAAGGGCTTTATCGGCGGGGCTGCAAATCTTCGGTAAATTCATCCGTAGGATAAAGAATATCATCGCCGCGCCGTTCGTCATCGTGCAGCTTTCGCCGTGCGGTCACCGCAGGATCCTGTTCGATGTCGGCGCTCTGCGCGCCAGCTTTCCGCATTTTGCGCGCGTTCCACGCTTTGCCGCCCGCGTCCAACGTCATGCCGACGCCTTTACGCGCCACCTTTCGCATCACCATCCGAAGGATCATGCTCAGTATTCGGTCCATCCGCGCCTCTTACTCGAACAATTCGTCCTGGCCTTCATCGCGGCCCTCGCCATCATCGTCATCAGACGTTTCTTTTCCGTCAAAATCTATCGCGGTGCGGTTATCCAGCAAACCCGCTGCGCGCAATTCTTTGACGCCAGGCAGATCACGGGGGGATTCAAGGCCGAACTGATCCAAAAAGGTCACTGTGGTAACAAAGGTGATTGGGCGGCCGGGCGTCATGCGCCGACGCCCCAACTTGACCCAGTCAAGCTCCAACAGAAGATCAACGGTGCCTTTTGATACGCTGACACCTCTGATTTCCTCAATTTCGGCCCGACTTACGGGTTGGTGATAAGCGATGATGGCGAGCGTTTCGATCGCGGCGCGGGACAGTTTCCGCCGTTCGACCTGGTCGCGTCGCATCAGGAACGCCAAATCACCCGCCGTGCGAAACGCCCAGCCCTGCCCCACCTTTCTTACGGTGACGCCTCGTCCTTCATAGCGTTTGCGAAGATGCACCAGCGCCTCGGCCGGATCAGCGCCATGAGGCATTCGTTCAGACATTTCCTTAACGGTCATTGGTTCAGCCGCTGCGAACAGCAGCGCCTCAACCATGCGTTCCTGTTCAGCAATCGGCGGCGCGTCGAAAAGGGTTTCTTCGACCGTCTGGTCATTGTCGTCAGACATGGCTTTCAGCGGCGCCCTCAGCGCCATCCGTTTCGCCACGCGCGGCGCGGAGGCTGATCGGTCCGAAAGTGTCATCCTGCCGTATCTCGGCATCACCCTGTTTCACCAGTTCAAGAACCGCTGAAAAATGGCTCGCTAATGCGGATTTGCGACGTTCTGGCTTGTCCATCCAGTCATTCGGCAGATAGTCGGAAAGGATCTGCCAATCGACCGTAACACCAATTATCTTGCGCATGCGCTTGACTGCGTCATCCAGCGCGAAAACCGGCGCGCGCCGCATATGCAGGGGTTCATAATCATCACGGGTTTTGATCCGAGAATAGGCCTGCAAAAGATCGGCGAGCGATGCAGTAAACTCCACCTTCTTATGGACGGTCAGCGCCTCTTCTTCCCCCCGCGCAAACATCTCGCGGCCCAGCTGGTCGCGGGCCATTAGTTTTGCAGCGGCGTCACGCATCGCCTCTAGCCGTTCAAGCTGGAAAGCAAGATGCGCGGCGAGTTCCTCAGCGCTTGGTCCATCCTCCATATCCGGCGGGGGGAGGAGGAGGCGCGATTTGAGATAGGCGAGCCAGGCGGCCATCACTAGGTAATCAGCCGCAAGTTCGATCCTGAGGCGGCGGGCCGCTTGCACAAAAGCAAGGTATTGTTCGGCGAGCTGAAGAATCGAAATGCGGCGCAAATCGACTTTTTGTCCACGTGCAAGGGTCAGCAGGACGTCAAGCGGACCTTCAAAGCCGTCCACGTCGATCAGCAACGCTTCTGGATTCAAACCATCACTTTGTGGCGCGACGAACAGGTTGTCTTGCATCGGCGGCGTTTCGGAAAGAACACCAGTTTTGGCGGCCTCAAGGGCCTTTTCGTCACGCATGCATCCGCTCCGCAGTCAGGTGTCTGTATTCTTCATCCAACGCCGCCGTGTCCCGGCTAAGGGTACGCCGTGGCGCTTCTTCTACCGCGGACGCACGAAGTGCTGCGGTGTCGTTCATTGACCCGATCCCGCGCATCGCCGCCTGCATATCGGGCAGTTCGCCATTGCAATGAAGGACTACGTCACAGCCCGCTGAAAGCGCACGAGCGCTGCGTTCATCAACCGACCCGCTCAACGCACCCATCGAGATATCGTCTGTCATCAAAAGCCCATCAAACCCGATATCTGAGCGCACAACGTCAATGACCGCAGCGGACAACGTGCCTGGCGCATCCGGGTCGATGGCTTCGTAGATCAAGTGCGCCGACATGCCCATAAAGGCGTCAGCGTGTTCACGGAAAGGAGCGAAATCGCGTTCCAACGCATCTTTTGTTTCGGCAACGCGAGGCAGATCATGATGCGTGTCTACAGTTGATCGGCCATGCCCGGGCATGTGTTTGATAACCGGCAACACGCCACCCTTCGCCAATCCACGCCGCACAGCATGTCCCAACCTCGCCACGGCTGAAGGATCGCGGGCCAGGGCGCGTTCACCGATCACGTCATGGGCGCCTTCTACAGGCACGTCCAATAGCGGGGCGCAATTCACGTCGACGCCTAGGGGTAAGAGTTCTCGAGCAATCAACTCATACCGCAGCTCTAGCACCCGTTCCGCGTCTGGGCGAGCGGCATCTTGCATTGCTGGCGGGAATTCTCGCCAATGCGGGGCGCGTAGACGCTGAACGCGGCCGCCTTCCTGATCAATCAGGATCGGCGCGTTACGACCAACCGTTGCGCGTAAGGTGTCGGTAAGCGCGGCCACTTGATCAGGCGTGTCGATGTTCCGCGCAAAAAGGATGAAACCCCACGGATCCACGTCTCGATAGAACGAAGCTTCATCCGCGCTTAGCATCAGGCCTTGACAGCCAAATATGACCGCAGAGCGGCTCACCTCGCGCGCGCCACGATGCAAACCTCGCCCCGCGATTTCAGAGCCCGGCACAGCGAGGACGCCTCATCCACTGAACTAAATGGACCCGCGCGCAGACGATAAAGACGCTGACCACCAGATACGACAGGCGTCACCACCCTGCCCCGGCCACTTAGCAAATCACCGTTGCGATTTTTCAGCGCCGCCCACTGTTCGCCAGCGATCGTCTCGGAATTGAAAGCGCCCAACTGGATTTGAATGCGAGAGGCGAGTGCGGCGGCGCGCGGTTCAGCCAGTTCCGCCGCTTCGGCGGGCGCTGCGGCTGTGCGGGTCGGCCTGCGCTGCGCGACTGGCGCAGTTCGCGGCGCGAAGCCGGATGCGGGCTCAACCACTTCAACCGGTTCTGACACCGCCTCGGCGACTGGTTCGGGAGTATCCGTTGCTTGCACTGCAACTGCCGGCGTCTTCGGCACTGGTTCTGGCGCGGCGGTCGTTACCTCTACCTCAGCAGTCGGCGTCGTAGCGATTTCTTCTGGTGCCCGGCGCGGCGCTGGCGTTGGGGCCGCGATTGGAACGTCGTCGACGCTCAGCGTTTCGGCGCTGGGCGCAAGCGTTGTTTCTGAACTGGCGGTGATTGGGTTTACGACGTTGTAAACCTCGCGGCCCTGATGCGCGATTTCCAGCCCACCGGGTTCTTCCGGTTTGATCTTTGTCGCCTCAGTCTGAGCGCGGATAACCGGCACGTCGTTCGCATCTCTGACGCCCAGCCGGTACGACCAGATCACAACGATGGCGAGGATCGCCAACGACACAACCGCACCAGCCGCAGTCGCCGCCCGGCCCCGCCATGGCACCCGCGCACCATCCGACGTGTCGGATTCCTGCCGTAAATAAGAATCATCCCGCATGGGGCTATCGCCTATTTCTGCGTCGCCACCTTATCTGGTGGTCGACTACTGCTCCAACCCCTAAATATGCCCAGCTTTAGCGCATTTCGGTCATCGGGGTTACCCCGAGGATACCAAGACCGGCTGAAAGTACAACAGAAACAGCATGTAAGGCCGCCAAACGGGCTGGCGTGCCGATCTCATCATCCTTTTGCAGAAATCTCAATTCAGGTGCTTCGCGCCCCTTGTTCCACAGGCCATGGAACACCCCGGCAAGGTCATAAAGGTAGAACGCAATGCGGTGCGGTTCATGATGATGGGCGGCTGTTTCCACCATCCGGGGCCATTCAGCAATTTTCTGTGCCAGTTCAATCCAAGCGGAATGATCCAAATCATTCAAATCGGAGCCGCCAAGCGACGCGGCGGAGGTGTCAAATCCGGCTTCGCCCGCACCGCGCATCACTGAGCAGATCCGCGCATGAGCGTACTGGACATAGAATACTGGATTGTCCTTGGATTGTTCGAGCGCCTTGTCGAAATCGAAATCCAATGGGGCGTCGTTCTTGCGCGTCAGCATGGTGAACCGCGTGACATCTGACCCGACTTCGTCAATCAGATCGCGCAACGTGACAAAGGTACCCGCCCGTTTCGACATTTTGAATTCGGCGCCGTCCTTGAACAGCTTCACCAATTGCGTGAGCTTGATGTCCAAGGGCGTCTTTTCAGAACTGAGTGCGGCGACTGCGGCCTTCATCCGTTTGACATAACCGCCGTGGTCCGCACCGAAGATGTCGATCAAGTGATCGAAATTACGCTGCACCTTGTCGTAGTGATATGCGATGTCCGGCGCAAAATAGGCCCATGATCCATCGGATTTCTGTACCGGACGATCTTCGTCATCACCATAGGCCGTTGACCTGAACAACCACTGTTCGCGTGGTTTCCAATCGTCAGGCGTTTTACCTTTGGGTGGCGGAAGAGTGCCCCAGTAGACAAGATCGCGCGATTTGAGGTCTTCGATCGCGTCTTCGATCAGACCGGTACCATACAGCGACTTTTCCGAGAAAAAGACGTCCATTTCTACACCGAGCGCCTTCAGGTCATCCCGAACCATGGCCATCATCGCATCGGTGGCAAAGTTGCGCACGGTTTCCAGCCAGACCTCTTCCGGCTTGTCCAGCAAGCTGTCCCCGAACTGTTCCTTCAACGCATCGCCGACCGGAACAAGGTAATCGCCGGGATAAAGGCCATCGACGATTTCAATCTTGCGTCCGTGCGCTTCTTGGTAGCGCAGATGCGCGGACCGGGCGAGCACGTCGACCTGTGCGCCGCCATCGTTGATGTAGTATTCCCGGGTCACGTCCCAGCCAACAAAACCCAACAGACTGGCCAGCGCATCGCCAAAGACAGCGCCGCGCGTGTGACCCACATGCAGCGGTCCAGTCGGATTGGCCGAGACGTATTCGACATTCACCGACTTGCCCGCACCGATATCCGAACGCCCAAATGCCGGACCCGCTGATACGGCAGCGGCGTAAGCACTGAGCCAGACGGACGGGGACAGGCGTAGGTTGATAAAGCCTGGCCCAGCAATGTCAGCGCTTTCGATCCGATCATCCGCGTCAAGCAACGGAACGATCTGTTCCGCCAACTGGCGCGGCTTTACCCCGTTGCGTTTAGCCAGCGCCATTGCGGCATTCGTCGCCATGTCGCCATGCGCAGGGTCGCGCGGCGGCTCAACCGTCACAGCGTCGAAGTTGAGCCCGTCTGGCAAGGTGCCATCGGTGGTGAGCGTCTCAAGCGCGGAGATGACAAGCAGGCGGATATCGGCGAAAAGGTTCATGTGCAGGACCGGTGTGATTTTTGCTGCGCCGCGTCAAACCACGGCAGAGACGCGCCGCTTAGCACAGCATGGCTGCAGGCTCAAAGCCAAACCTTCAGGCGTACAGGTCGTCTGGGTGACTTCATAGAAGCGGCTCTTGTCCTGAAACCCGCCCAGCGTTTCGTTTTCGACAAAGTGGACAGTCACATGTTCGAGAACATCACCGCCAAAGCGATTGGTGTTCAGGTCAGCGCATCGCCGCCTTGCGAAACGGGTAAAGTATGCGCTGCGGTCCGGTTCATCCATCACCCAGACGCGGACGAGAAATGCGCGCCAGCGGCTACTCTCAAATAGGCCCAGAATGTCTTCTGGCGGCTCAAAGGACACAGGAGTGGGCGGTTCGCGAAATATATCCTCTGTACCGCCATCGGCTCGCTGGGCCGCCAGAACAGGATACCCGTCGCGAGCCGGCGGCGACGGGGCGAACCTGGTCCAACGTTGGGTCATGCCGCCTGCAAACCCAACTTTCGCAATCGCGCCATCCTCAGAAATAATTTTAGGCGTTTGCTCCAGTTGACTGATATTCCTAGCAAAACAGAATGTGATAACGCACGCCAGCAAACCTTTAATGGGCAGGTTCAGCCGCGGCATCACATCGACCGGCGATAGTAGCCGCGAGGTGAATGCGCCAAACCCGCAGCGACTGTCGCCGATTAACTTGTAGGTTGGGTCCCCCAAACCTGTCGCGCCATAGATCGATGCAATATAGCCAAAGGGAAGCAACAATCGGGATCGCGTCATGACATAAACAACGGCGTCCCACCGCAGGCGCTGACCACCATCGGCGTCGATGACGACCCAGCTCGCCTCCCGCTCCAAAACCTCGCCAATCGCTGGAGCTTCCCGGGCGGGCTGAACCGGCACCGTTCGGGGAAGGAAAAACTCCCGCAGGATCAGCGCTGTCTTAAGGCAAAAACCGCAGTCACGATCATAATAAATCTCAACCCGATCAGCCCCAGCGCGCCAGGCTCGCGCCCCGATCCAACGCCAGACATGCGCAGGGATATAGCCGCAAAGCGACGAAAGGCTCGCCATCCAGAAATGCCCGATATGCAGAAAGATGCGAAAACCAAGGTGCATCAGCCACAAAAGGCCGAGCGTGATCGTGCGCACGACCATTGTCTTGTCAGGAAAGAAAAGAAGCACAGGCGCCAACAGTTCCAACCAATAGACTAAGAAGGTCAGCAGCTGCATCAGGATGACGTGGTCGCGCAAAATCTCGCCGACAGGTGTGACGAATGTGTCGAGATGCAGCGCCAGATAAATCGCTGATCCATTTGGCACCCAAATATCACTGGTCTTCAGAAGCGCGCCAAAAACATAGACGTAAAGTACCTGGAGGAGGAGACCGACCGTCGCAATCGAAAGATGGCTGTCACCCCGCCGATCTTCTGGATACAAAGCGGCGTCGATGGCGAAAACTGCGCCAATGGGTAGAAAGATCATCCAAAACAGCAAAAGCGGCATCAGAATATCGCCGCCTTGGATCAGCACCGGGTTACGCCCGACGAAGCTGAGATAGACGATCCAGCATATGAAGGCCGCCCCTCGCGATCTGTAGCCCAGTAGAAGGCTAAACGCCGATGAAAAGCCGATCACCCAGATCAGCGCTGCAAGGGCACAACCATCGACCAGTCGCAACAAGCTGAACCGCGCCCAGTCAAAACGTCCGGCGAACTCCGTCCGCTTCAAAAGACCATCATCGGTAAAAAAGGCGTTCAGATCGGGAGCCCAAACGATCAGACACCAAAGCATGGTCAGCGCCGTCAGACACCGCATTGCTGCGAGCGAGCGTAGGTCGATCGAAAACAACTGCCCTATCCGCGCCATCAGGGAATACTCACCCCTCACACTCATAACTTCACCTCATGCGCGCGCCTGCGGGTCGGTAAGTTTGCGATGCTCGGTCAGGGCGAAGCGATCGGTCATCCCGGCGATATAGTCTGCGACCACGCGGGCGCGGATCTGCGTCGACTTCGCCAGCATCGCATCATCACGCCATTCATCAGGAAGCAACTGAGGCTCATCAACAAAAATCGCGAAGAGGTCTTTGATCACGACCGCCGCCTTGCGGCGCATGCGCAGCACATCAACGTGGCGGTACATCTTGGTGAACAGAAAGTCGCGGATGACCTTCAAATCTGCATTCAGCCCTTCGGAAAAGGTTACGACAGGGTGACCAAGCGCACGCAACGCTTCTGCGCTGTCTGGCGCCGTATCAACCAAACGCATCTGCGTTTCGCGGATCACATCCTCGACAAAGGCGCCGAACACGCGGCGAAACGCTTCATGGGCGGTCCGCGACGGATCAAGGCCGGGATGCAGTGCAGCGACCTCAGCCAGGCAGCGGCCAACAACCGGCAGATCTTTGAGATCCTCCAAGGTGAATAGACCAGCCCGAAGGCCATCATCCAGATCATGGGTATTGTAAGCGATATCATCGGATAGTGCCGCAATCTGCGCCTCCACCCCCGCATGGGTCCAAAGCTCCAGATCATGCCGTGCGTCATAGTCCGCCAGCGCGAAATGCAGACGGTCAGCGCCATCATCAGGCCCACGCAACAAGGGGCCATTATGCTTGGCGATGCCTTCAAGCGTCTCCCATGTCAGATTAAGCCCGTCGAAGTCCGCATATCGGCGTTCCAGATCCGTAACGATCTTCAGGGCCTGAGCATTATGATCAAATCCGCCAAAATTCGCCATCACTTCGTGCAGCGCGTCTTCGCCAGTGTGACCAAATGGCGTGTGACCAAGGTCATGCGCCAGCGCGACCGCTTCGGCCAGATCCTCATTTGCGCGCATGGTGCGCGCGATGGTGCGGGCGACCTGCGCCACCTCGATGCTGTGGGTCAGGCGTGTGCGGTAATAATCACCCTCATGCTCCACAAACACCTGGGTCTTATGTTTGAGCCGCCGAAAAGCGCTGGAATGGATGATGCGATCGCGATCACGCTGAAATGGAGAGCGATGGGCGCTCTCCGGTTCAGGATGTAGACGCCCGCGAGATGTGACGGGAAGAGACGCGTAGGGGGCGAGGCTCATGATGCTCTTGCCCCTCTGGGGCCGAAAACCTATCTTTCTATTATCTATACATCAGGATGAGCGAAGAACAATGGACCTGACCCTGCCAATATCTGTCTCAGACAGCTGCGCACAGCGCCTTTCCGCGATTTCTGAAGCGGAAGGCGCGACCAAAAATCTGCGTGTCGCCGTACTGGGTGGGGGCTGTTCCGGATTCCAGTACGAATTTACGCTGGAAGAGAATGTCGCCGCGGATGATCTGGTGATCGAAGCAGGCGATGCGGCGGTTTTGATTGACCCGGTTTCGCTGCCCTATCTTTCTGGCTCAGTGATTGACTTCAAGAACGAGCTAATCGGCGCGCGGTTCGCTGTTGAAAACCCCAATGCGACAGCCAGCTGCGGCTGCGGGACCAGCTTTTCCATCTGATTGCCGCCCTGATGCAGACAGTGTAGCGTTTGGCCTTTGGGCGGCGGTGAATTTGCCGCGCGCGGTTCGCCCGAA
>CBFHXH010000056.1:0-21148 GCA_965659735.1 uncultured Pikeienuella sp. | reverse complement strand
CCCGGATTTGATCCGGGGCCTCGATAGTTTGGGCGCTTCGTTTTTCGAGGTCCCAGGTCAAGCCCAGGACGGTCGGGAATACGAACGTCCGCTCTGCCCCAAAAGATGACAGCCCGACGAAAAGGGGGCGATCCGCTAGTTCTCAAAAAGAAGGCCCCTTCCCCTCAGAAGGAGGAAAGGGCCGAACTTTGGTCCAAGATTTCAAACGCGGATCAGATCATCCGCGCCAGATCTTCAGCCCGTGCGCCATGCGTAGCGACCATGCGGGCCTTCATTTTCTTCAGCGCCTGCGCCTCCAGCTGGCGGACGCGTTCTTTTGACAGGCCCAGCTCGCCCCCAAGGGTTTCAAGGGTCGATGGCTCATCATCCAGCTTGCGGCGGCGGATGATGAGACGTTCACGGTCGGTCAGCGCGTCGAAGGCGTCGCCGATCATGCCGCGCGCGGCAGACAGCTCTGTGTCGCGGGCGACGGTCTCTGCGCCCATTGGCGCGTCATCTTCCAAGGCTTCGATCCATTCGCGGCCTTCTTCGGCGGCCTGGGTCGCGTTCAGCGAAAAGTCGGAACCGGCTAGGCGGGCCTCCATCATCTCAACATCACGCAAAGGCACGCCAACCTCTTCGGCGATCTTGCGACGCATCGCGTCAGCCTCTGCGCCATTGGACGCTTCGCCGAATTCACGCTCAATCTTCGACCGCACCCGGCGAAGGTTGAAAAACAGCGCCTTTTGCGACGATGTGGAGCCGGTACGCACCATCGACCAGTCGCGCATCACATAGTCCTGGATCGAGGCCTTGATCCACCAGCTGGCGTAGGTCGAAAACCGCACACCACGATCCGGATCGAATTTTTCAGCCGCTTTCAGCAGACCGACGCCAGCTTCCTGGATCAGGTCGGACATCGGCGCGCCATAGCGGCGAAATTTCGACGCCATGGAAATGGCGAGGCGCATGTAGGCGTTAATAAGGCGGTGAAGCGATTTATCGCACCGCTCATCCCGCCATGCGATGGCGAGGTTTCTTTCCGTCTCTGCATCCAGAAGTTCGGCGCGCATGGCGCGGCGTGCAAAACCGTAATCGGAGCTTGCTGCGTCTGTCATTTTAGCCTCCCAGCCAATGGATCTCTTAATTGGATACGCGGACTGGAAAGAAACGGTTCACTTTTTGACGAAATAATCTTGTGAAACACTGCGTTTCTTATTCGTGATCAATCAAACGCCATCGCGCAGAGTGGTGCGCAGGCGCACAAAATGTGGTTTGCGCGTGGGCGGGTCAGCGGCAATAATCCGCGTATGACCTATCGTCTTTACATCATGGACCGGGCGTATTCGTCTTGGTCACTGCGCGGTCATCTGTTGCTGAATGCATTTGATCTGCCTTTCGCTGTTACGCAAGCTTTGTGGCCCTCCGCTGAATTTGACGCGATCCTTCGCGAAATTGCGCCGGGGCGCAAAGTGCCTGCGCTGAAGATCGGCGATGATCTGGTGTGGGACAGCCTCGCGATTGCCGAGACTCTGGCAGAGCTTCACCCAGATCTTGGGCACTGGCCCACCACATCCGGCGCCCGCGCCGCAGCGCGGTCCATCGCAGCGGAGATGCATAGCGGGTTTTCGGCGCTCAGATCCGAATGCCCGATGAACCTGCGCCGCCAATACAAAGGTTTCGCCGCATCAGACGCCGTCCTGGCCGATATCGCGCGGGCGGAAACGCTATGATCCTGGGCGCGCGGTCGATATGGCGACGGCGGTCCGTTCCTGTTTGGCGCCTATTCCGCGGTCGATGCGTTCTACACCCCCCTCGCGTCCCGCCTGGCCACTTATGACCTGCCAATGTCGGCCGAGGCGCAGGCTTATGTCGATGCGCTGCACCGGGTCCCGGCCTTCCGGCGGTGACGCGCTATGGCCTATGCGGAACCACGCCTGAACCCCGCACACGAATTTGACCTCCCCCATGCAGGGTTCGGTCCCAGCGAAACGCCCCTGCCTGCCCGCGACGCCGAAGGCCCGTCGCTAAATGACCTCTGCCCCTATTCCGGCAATCCGGTGGACGTACAGTCAATCGCTGTCATTGACGGGCTTCGCATCGGGTATTGCAATCAGGGCTGCCGCGACAAGACGGCCGCCGACGCAATGGCCTGGCCAAAGACGGTGGAACTGATGGCGCGCCTTAGATCCTAACTGGGCGTCGCTGGCCGTTACATTCGCAGGATGCGCTCTGAAAAGGTCTTGTCGAACACCTGTTCGCCGTCCTCAAAGGCGGTCAGACGCGCGTCGACGATGTAATGTGTGGCGTCCGCGCGCTGGGTCAGCATCGCATCCACCCGCGTGTTCCAGTCGCCGCGGCGCATGCTGCGGCTCCAACTGAAATCAGCCTGAGCTGACAGCGGGTTGTTGGGCAGGATTGACCACGTCTCCCGCCGCACAACGCGGGAAATGAGGCGAGTGTTCATATACTCCACCTCACCCGTGTCGGAATGTAGCCGCGTGACCACCTGCCCCGTCGTCGGATCAGTTTCCGTCCAGCGTCGTTCGTCGCCATCGGTGTGCGCCCTTGTTTCCAGCGGCGGCGCCGATTCTGGCGCATCGAACGTCCATTCATCGCCCTGCGCCAACGGGCGCAGCGGGACGCTTAGCGACCCACCCAAAATGGTCAGCTTGGTCAGATGCGGCTCTGGCCAGATGAACGGCCAATAGCTGGATGAAAGCGACAGCCTGAACTGATGACCCGCCGGTAGCCGATAGGCGCACTGGTCCAATGCAATTTCAACTTTCTCGGACCGGTCCGGCGTCATGCTGACCATGACCTCAGGCCCTTTGCGCTGACGCAGGTTCAAGAACCCGTGGGTGATCAGCGTGGCCTGCCCGTCGGGCGCGACATCGGACAGACGCACAGCGATCTGCGCCGCAGGTTGGTCAGACGCAATGGTCAGGTTCAACAGCGGCGCACCGACGATATCCAGCGCCGCCTCAACCGGCAGCCCATCAAGGCTCAGCGATCGTGCGTCATCGACGCTTTGATCGCCGGGCAATTCCCCCGGGGCGAAACCAAAGGTGAAATACTCGCCCGCCGCCTGACCGCACAGTAGGTCGGGCTCAATTTCCCTCTCAATCGGGCCTTCCTGTTCGAATAGTCCGTCATCCGTCAGGTAAATCGTGCGCGAGGCGTAGGTTTTCGCCGGCCATTCCGCCTCGGCGATCCAGCGGCCCGGGCGTTCCGCATGGTCGATCTGGGGCGCGACGCCGTCCATCAGATACGCGCGATATGCGGGGTCATCCTCAGCCCCGTTGGTGATATCCTTCAGCCACCGGTCGTACCAGCGCTTCATTTCCTGCAAGAACCCGATGGCGGGATCTGGTCCGCCAAAATGCGGATAGCGGTGATCCCAAGGGCCAACGATGCCTTTGACCGGCGCGCTCAGCCCGCTGACGAGGTTCGAAATCGTGTTGCGGTAGCCGTCATGCCAACCGCCGACTGACAGCACCGCAGCCTTGATGGCGCTGTAATCTTCACAGACCGAACCATGACGCCAATAAGCGTCGCGGGTCTGACGCCCCAACCATGGGGAGGCAAGGAATGGCGTTTCCTCCAACCGTTTCAGCCAGACATCGCGCCATTTTGGCCCTGTCACCTCAGGATCCGGCGGCAGGCCGAACCAGCCGAGCACAACCGACGCCCAGCCTGCGTTTTCGCCCAGCATGCAGCCGCCCTTGTAGTGGATGTCATCCGCGAAACGGTCGACGGTTGAACAGATCGAAACCACCGCCTTCAAGGGTTCAGGCGCCCGCGCCGCCAATTGCAGGCCATTGAACCCGCCCCAGGATATCCCAGTCATTCCCACAGCGCCCGAACACCAGTCCTGCGCGGCCAGCCAGTGGATCACTTCCACGCCATCAGACAATTCCTGTTCTGAATATTCGTCGTCAAACAACCCATCGCTTTCGCCAGTACCGGCGATATCCACCCGGACCGATACATAGCCATAACCCGCCAGCCAGGGGTGGTTCAGCGCATCGCGAACGGCCGTGGTGTCGCGTTTTCGGTACGGCAGATATTCCAGGATCGCCGGCGCCGGCCCTGCGCCAACCGGCGTCCAGATGCGCGCAGACAGGTTTCGCCCGTCCGCCAGGGGGATCAAAACATGAGGTCTCTCAATAACTTCAAATGGAAAATCGGTAACCGACTTCATTATGCGCCTCACACCATCATCCACAAACCGCCCAATCTGTGGGGGCGGCGACCCGCGTTCATTTTCGCCCCATCCGCGATGCGGGGCGCACTATCCCGACCCGGTCGAAACGTGCATAATGCTACATGATTTCAGTATTTCCTGAAAGTCATCTGTCCTGCGTGGATCACTTTTCACGCTTAATACAGTGCATGGTGCCGTGAGACGCCGCAAATCATTCGCAGCCTCTCCACATTTCCGCCTGTTTTGGTTACCATGTGAACCAACGCGCCGCGAGCAGTCGGCTGGAGAAGCGCGTGACGAGGCAGAAAAAGAAAACTTCTTCCAAGCCGGGCCCCAAAGCCAAGGCGAAACCCACCCGTCGCCAAAGCTGGCTGGACCGGGCGGTCAAACGCGTGCTCGGGTTTTTCCTGCGCCTTGGGCTTCGCATCGCCGCGCTTATCGCGCTGATCGTCGCCGCCTCCACCGCTTATTATTACGTATCCTTGCCGAATGTAGACGTTCTCTTTGACGCCCGTGCCAAGGGGTCGGTCACCATGTTGGACCACCGGGGCGAGGTTTTCGCCTGGCGCGGTGATCAATTCGGCGGCGAAATCCGGCCCGGCAATGTGTCGCCTTTCCTGACCAAGGCCATCATGGCGGCGGAGGATCGGAGGTTCTATTCTCATTTCGGCATTGACCCGCGCGGCCTTGCGCGCGCCATGGTCGCAAACGCCCGCGCGGGACGCTTTGTTCAGGGCGGCTCCACCCTCACCCAACAGGTCGCCAAGAACGTCTTTCTGACAAGCGAGCGCACGATAGAGCGCAAGATCAAGGAAATCCCCGTCGCCCTAGCGCTGGAGCTGAAATACACCAAGGACGAAATCCTCGCGATCTATCTGAACCGCGTTTACCTAGGCGCAGGCGCAACCGGGTTCGAAGCCGCGGCGCAACGCTATTTTTCCAAATCCGCGCGCGAAGTCAGCCTGCAGGAAGCGGCAATGCTCGCCGGCCTTTTGAAAGCGCCGTCCCGATTTTCGCCAACCTCCAACATGGGCCGCGCGCAGGGCCGCGCATCCGTCATCATCAATGCGATGCGCGAAACCGGCGTGATCACCGAGCTTGAGGCTGAAAAGGCGCTGGCGGAGCCCGCCACGCTGAGCCGCGAAGCATCGCGCCGCACCGGTGCCCATTTCGCCGACTGGGTGATGGAAAGCGGACCCGCGTTTCTGGTGCAATCCACGACGGAAGACGTACGCATCCAGACCACGTTTGATCCCCGCGTTCAGGACATGGCCGAGGCGGCGCTGAAGCACGTGTTCGACACCAAGGTGCGCAAGGACAGCCCAGCCGAAGCGGCCATCGTGGTGATGAACCATCAGGGTGAAATTCGCGCCATCGTCGGTGGGCGCGACCCGCGCGCCAACACGTTCAACCGGGCCACACAGGCCCTTCGCCAGACCGGATCAGCCTTTAAACCCATCGTGTACGCCGCCGCGATGGAGGCTGGCCTCTCCCCCAACGACACCATCGTCGATCGCCCCCTGACGATGAACATTCCGGGTTCGGGCGAATGGAGCCCGCGGAACTATTCCGGAAAGTACGAGGGGCCGGTTACTCTGTCAGAGGCTCTGGCCAAATCCATCAATACTGTCGCAGTCCGCCTGTCCGAACAGGCCGGGCGCGAACGTGTGCGCGCGCTCGCTAAGGACCTTGGCGTCTCATCAGAGATCGCCAAGGGACCAGCCGTTGCTTTGGGCGTTTCCGAGGCGACATTGATCGAGATGACGGCCGCCTACGCCGCCTTCGCCAATGGCGGTCGGCTCGCCCTGCCAACGGGCATCCGCGAGATTACGATCAGGGGCGATGAGGCGCCGGTGATGACCGCCAGTCAGACAGGGAATGGCGCCCAGATCATTTCCCAAAGCTCCGCCGCCAAGGTCACCGCCATGATGCGCCAAGTCATCACCGCAGGCACCGGACGGCGCGCCGATCTGGGCCCAATCTCAGCAGCCGGCAAAACCGGCACGACACAAGCGGCACGCGATGCGTGGTTCATCGGCTTTACGGGCCACTATGTTGTCGGTGTCTGGATGGGCAAGGATGACAACGCCCCCCTTACCGCCGTCACAGGCGGCGGACTGCCCGCAGATATCTGGGGCGAGGTCATGACCCGCCTGCATAAGGGCCTGTCGGTCAAACCGCTGAACGCCAGTTATGACCGCACGCATGGCGTTGTCGCCGGCACCGACAATGACGGCGTCGTCCAGACGATCTTCAAGGAAGTGTTCAACCTCCTTTCCTCCACCGACGCATCGCAATCAGGCGGCGAGTCTGCTTCCCAGCCTCAATCAGAGCGGATTGAACGCTAAGGCGTTTTGCGTGAACGCTCAAAAAATGCGCTGCCGCGCGCCGCTGATTTCAGGCCATCAGACCCACCCGCGCACGGATGTCTTCATCGCGCAACGACACATCGCCGCCGCGGAATTCTGCTGCGTCCGGCCCGCAGAGCCACCCGATTGCACGCGCTGGCCAATCGGCTGGAATATGCACAGACGGGTCCAGCTCGCTGACCGGATTGATGCCACTGTCCTTGATCAGCACCTGCATCTCGGTCGCGACCGTTCCAGGCGACAGACCAACGACGTGGACAGGCCCGCCGTCTAATTCCTTGTCCGCCGTGCGGGTCAGGGACAGGACGGCCGCTTTGGACGCACAATAATGGCTCCACCCCTCCAGCGCGCTGGTCGCCGCGCCAGAGGATATGTTGACGACCACGCCCTCCCCCGCTGCGACCATGCAGGGGATCGCCGCACGCAGACCGAAATAGACGCCTTTGACGTTGATATCGATCGCCTGCGCCCACCCATCCGGGTCGGAGCTTTCAAGGCGGCTGATCGGATCGATCACGCCTGCATTGTTGATCAGGTAATGAAGCCCGCCAAAGGCTGTTTCAGCGAGTTTTACCGCAGCTTCGACATCATTGTAGCGGCTGACATCGCAGGCGATGGCGGCGGCTGATCCGCCTGTGGCGCGAATTTCTTCGGCGATGCTGTCGATCTGATCCAAAGTGCGGGCGGCCAGAACGACATTCGCACCTTCTTCGGCGAAATGGCGGGCGGTTGCGGCGCCAATGCCGCGGCTCGCGCCGGTGATCAGCGCAGTTTTCGATTTCAGATGTGACATGAAACAGCCCCTCCCAAGGAATGGTTTCTAGATATGCAGTGGTCACGCCGGTTCAATCCGGCGTAAACCGATATCTGTGCAATGCGCCGCCTTCGCGCTTTAGCCAGGCGCGTTCACGCCGCCAGTCAGGGCGAAGCTGATCAACTAACGCCCAGAACCGGGGCCCGTGATTCATTTCGATCAGATGGGCGGCTTCATGCGCCGCCACGTAATCCAGCACCGATGGCGGCGCCATCGCCAGGCGCCAGGAAAAATTGAGATTGCCGTCGGAACTGCACGACCCCCAGCGGCCCTTGGTGTCGCGCATCGTAATCTTGCCAATCCTGCCGCCGACAGCCTCAGCGCAGTCTTCGGCGATGGGGGTCAGCATCTGGCGAGCCTTTTCCTTCAGCCAGACCTCTATCCGCTTGCCAGCCGCCGCCGGATCGCCGCCTTGCAGGATAAGTTGGTCACCCTCCACCATCGGCAGGCGGCGCACCCCCGGGCGGGCGGTGATAGCCAGCAATCGCCCGGCCACAGGCACAGCGGCACCAATGCGCACGATTTCTGGCGCAGGCGCCCGCGCCATCGCGTCACGCAGCCAATCGCCCTGACGCATCAGAAACATTCGTATGTCGGACAAGGGCGCAGAGGGCGGCGCAGTGACCCGCGGCGGGCCGCCGTCATGCGGCACCGTCAAGGTCAATCGCCGCGCGCGTTTGGACCTGCGCACGGCGACCGTGATTTCAGGATCGCTGATCTCGACCAGCTCAGCCATTTGTCGATCAGGCCGCAGTCTTGGCCCGGTTCTGCGCCATGAAAGCTGCAACTTTGGGCTGAATGAACTGCCGCCACCGGCTGCCGTTGAAGACGCCGTAGTGGCCAACCTTTTCCTGTTCGTAATGCTCGTGCATGGCGTCAGGCAGGTTGACGCAAAGATCATGCGCCGCATTGGTCTGGCCGCGTCCGGTGATATCGTCCTTTTCACCTTCGACCGTCATCAACGCAATGTCGGTGATGGCCTGAGGCTTCACCAACCGTTCGCCCCGGTAAAGCATCTTACCCTCTGGCAGGGCGTGCGTCTGAAACACGACTTCGATGGTTTCCAGGTAGAATTCCGCGGTCATATCCATGACGGCACGGTATTCGTCGTAAAACGCCGTATGGGCCGCAGCGCTTTCACCATCGCCCCGAACCAGATGGTTGAACTGCTGCACATGGGCGTTCACGTGGCGATCGAGGTTCATCTGCATGAAGCCCGAAAGCTGCAGGAACCCCGGGTACACCCGGCGCATGAAGCCCATATTCGGGAAGGGCACGGTGACGATGACGTTCTTTTCGAACCAAGACAGGGGGCGCGTCGTCGCCAGGTTGTTCACCTCGGTCGGGGCGCGGCGCGTATCGATCGGGCTGCCCATGAGAGTGATGGAGGCGGGGCGCCACGGCGCCTCGTCTTCCGCCATCAAAGCGGCCGCGGCCAGAACCGGCACGCCGGGCTGGCAGACCGCCAACACGTGGCACCGTTCGCCATTTTTGCCCAGCTGTTCGCAGAAGCCGCGCACGTAATCCATGTAGTCGGAAAGGTCGAAGCGGCCTTCACTCAGCGGTACGTCGCGCACATCGGTCCAGTCAGTGATGTAGACGTCATGCTCAGGCAACATCGCCTGAACGGTGCCGCGAAGCAGGGTTGCAAAATGGCCTGACATCGGCGCGACGATCAGAACCTTGGGATCATCCCGGCCATCGATCACTTCGTGGTCGCGGCGAAAATGCACCAAATCGCCAAATGGCAGTTCGATCATCTTTTCTTCGATCACGGGAACTTCGACGCCGTCGACCGTGGTCTGGGTGATATCAAATTCCGGCTTGCCGTAGCGTTTGGTGGCGGAAATGAACATTTCAAACGCTGCTGCCGTCTGCTTGGCGCCGGGCGAGTGGGCAAACGGGTTGAAGGGGTTGCGCAGCTGCTGCATCCCAAGCTTTGCTGCGGACCGCCAGGGAGAGATCGCGGCGTGAGTCATTTCGTATGCGTGGTACAATGGCACTGCGGATTCCCCATGATTCTTTTCTGGGCGCGAAATTCTGTCAGGCAGGCCGTCGCGCGGGGTGCGACATTATCTTCCAGTGTGCACCGCCGCAAGCCCACTTCGCAGATGCGAAACGCTGATGCGAAGGCGTCGCGGCGCGTCTTTCCTTTTGACTAGGCCTTGCAGATATGGCAAATGGCCGCTTCTTTCACGTGATAATGTCATCTGGGGGTCTTAATGCCCAAACCTGAATGGGGCGTAAAACGCCTTTGCGGCGAATGCGGCGCACGTTTCTACGATCTCGGCAAAGACGAGATTGAGTGCCCGAACTGCGGCGCGCCTTATGTGTCGACAATCGCCATGGCCGAACGGGCCAAGGCGGCCAAAGCGGCTGCAGCGGCTAAAGAAGAAGACGAAGATCTGGTCGACGACGCCGATGTCGCGGTGGATGACGACGACGACGCCGTGGTTCTCGCAACCGACGACGACGATGATGATGATGATGATTCGGATGAAGTCACCCTGGAGACGGATGACGATGACGATGACGATGACGATGACGATGACGATATCGGCGACGACGTTTTGCTGGATGACGACGACGATGATGACGACCTTGGCGATTTCGCATCCGTACCGGATGAGCCCAAGGAAACCTGATCTCGGGCGCGGTTTTTCGCTTGAAACGCCGCGTATCGCATCCTAGATGATCGTGTGTGGCGCGCTGATCAGCGCTTAAGCGATGGGGCCATAGCTCAGATGGGAGAGCGCTTGCATGGCATGCAAGAGGTCGGGGGTTCGATTCCCCCTGGCTCCACCAGCACACCCCATTAACTCATTGTCTTTGCTGATTTAACGGGATTTCCCAAAGCCTACCTACCAAAAACCCACCAAGAATAATTGCCATTGGATTTGTCACTAGAATCACAAACTGAGGCGCGGACCCAGCCTGCGCGGCAGAACCGCCCATATCGCCAAACAATGCTGAGAAGATGGTGGAGGATTAAGCCGCCGCTGGACACCGTTTCTGGTCGGACAGTCAGCGACGGCTTCTTGGGGCAAGACGGAGACCTCTACATCGCTACGAGCGCCCGCTCGAAAGACCATCGAAACGCGACGCTTGCTTCACCGCAAATCCGCCGCATAATCAAGCCAACCAGAGCCCTCTCTTAGTATAGGCCGCTTTGTCCCAAAACCTCTGACGACGGAAATACGTCAACAAGTAGTTTGGGAAAAAACGCATGGAGTAATTTTGATATGGTTTCGCATATTGTACCTGACGCAACCTTCCATACTCGGGTCAGAAATGATGCTGTGGGTGGTCCAAACCCGTTCGAATGGCGTGAAGTCAGTACACGTGATCTTTTCGCCAAGAAGCGTGTCGTTCTTTTTGCTGTTCCTGGAGCCTTTACACCAGCTTGTTCTGAAACTCACCTTCCCGGTTACGAAAGAAACGTTGATGCTTTCAAGGCGGTTGGGGTCGATAACGTGCTTTGCCTGTCTGTAAACGATGCTTTTGTCATGCACCAATGGGCACAGTCGCAGAACATCAAGAACATTGTCATGCTGCCTGACGGAAATGGCGAGTTTACTCGCAAAATGGGCATGCTGGTTGAGCGCACAGCCCAGGGAATGGGAATGCGCAGCTGGCGTTATTCGCTATACGCATTTGATGGTGTGATTGAGCAGCAATTTGTCGAACCAGACTTCCAAGACAATCCGGGCGGAGTGCCGGTGCAAGTTTCGGACGCCGGCACGATGTTGGAATACCTGCAATCGCGCTAGGCAAGAGAAACAGATGCTGCAACTAAGTCTTTATTCTGAGGTAAGATGCAAACCTTGCGACATTGCGGCAGCCAATTTCAGAACAAGCAAAGCAGATTGCATGCGCACGGCGTACTTACCGCATTCGTTAAATGATCTCTAACTCAGCACAGGCTCCACGTTGGCTGACTTGCCCAAAGCGAGTCGTGTTCCATCTTTTTGATTGGATTGACCGACCATAGGCGAATTGAGACCGATGCAGTCTACAGGTTCGAACATGAAAGCAGATATTGATCAGCTTCAACGACGGCCCCGCTGTACCAAGTAGTGGCTGTGTCGAACGACTTCGCCCCTTCCGCACGGGCCATCTGACGACGCCGCGTCGCCTCCTCCATCGCTTGACGATTTGCGCCTGTGCGGCGACGGTCCCGTCATGGAAGAGTTTGACTATATCATCATTGGCGCAGGTTCCGCCGGCTGCGTTCTCGCCGCTCGGCTCACCGAGAATCCGAACACGAAGATCTGCGTGCTGGAGGCTGGACCAAGCGACTGGCATCCGATGATTCATATCCCTGTCGGCTGGATGAAGCTGATGAAGAACCCGAGCTTTAACTGGATGTACGAAACCGAAGGCTCGGAATGGAGCGGTGGGCGAAAAATCGCTGTGCCGCGGGGCAAGACGCTGGGTGGATCATCCTCCATCAACGGAAATGTCTTCAATCGCGGCGCGCCGTCTGATTTTGACCACTGGGCGCAATTGGGCAATCCCGGCTGGGGGTATGCTGACGTGCTGCCCTTGTTCCGAAAGCTTGAGGATTGGACCGGCGCAGACGCAGATGATCGACGCGGGCGCGGCGGCCCCCTGAAGGTGCGCCAGGGCGATTGGACCCATCCGCTGTGTGAGGCGTTTCTGGACGGAGCCGCCACGCTCGGTATCCCGCGCAACCCCGACTACAACGGCGTGCGCCAACTGGGTGCCGCCTATTCGCAGCGCACGATCGACGGCGGCAGGCGGCAAAGCGCGGCCAAGTCCTTTCTGCGCCCGGCGATGAAGCAGAAAAACCTGTCTGTCCGCACCAGCGCCCACGCGACGCGCATCATGTTTGACGGCAAGCGCGCGGTTGGGGTTGTCTACAAGCGCGGTGGCCAGTCGCAAGAGGTGCGCGCGCGGCGTGAGGTGATCTTGTCTGGCGGCGTCATCAACTCACCACAGCTATTACAACTTTCAGGCGTTGGCGCCCCCGATCATCTGGCTGATATCGGCGTGCCTGTGGCGCACGCGCTAAAGGGTGTTGGTGAGAATCTGCGCGATCATTACACGCCCCGCTTCACCGCCAAGGCCAAGAATGTTGGCACGTTCAACGAAAAAGCGACCGGCTTGCCGTTTGTCGCGGAAGTTCTGAAATACCTTGTCGGCAAGCCCTCGATCCTCAGCCTGCCGGCCACCGCCTGCTACGCCTTCGCCCGATCTGACGAGGCGTTGGAGGATAGCGATTTACAGATCACCTTCATGCCGGCGAGCTATAAGGAAGGCGTGCAAAGCACGCTTGACGACCAGCCCGGCATGACCCTCGCTGCCTGGCAGCAGCGGCCGGATAGCCTGGGCTACGTTCGTGCGCGATCATCCAACCCGATGGAAAAGCCGACGATTCAGCCCAACTACCTCAGCGCTGAGTCCGACCGCCGCGTCTTGCTTGCGGGGCTGAAGCTCGCCCGCAAACTGATGCGCACGACCCCGATGATGCAATATTTCGATGGTGAGATCTTCCCGGGCGACCACGTGCAAAGCGACGAAGACCTGATGGACACCGCCCGCCAGCGCGGCACGACGACGTTTCACATGATGGGTTCCTGCCGGATGGGGCCCGCGCATGACCCAACAGCAGTGGTGGACCATGAACTCAAGGTCCGCGGTATCGAAGGCCTGCGCATTGCTGACGCCTCCATCATGCCTTCGATGCCATCTGCGAACACCAATGCGTCCAGCCTGATGATTGGTGAAAAGGCCGCCGACCTGATCCGCCAAGCCTGATTTCCGCCGGCTGCGGACCACGTCGTGCAGCGAATTTCGCCAAAGGCGAAACCGCTACCGCATCACGAACGGGTTCCCCGGTGCGGCGTCGGATGTGTTGATCCAGACGGCCTTGGTTTCCAGGTATTCACGGATCGCGTCGATCCCGCTTTCGCGGCCCATGCCGGAATGCTTCATGCCGCCAAAGGGCATCATGTAGCTGACAGCGCGATAGGTGTTTACCCAGACCGTGCCCGCCCGCAGCGCCTTGGCCATGCGATGCGCGCGGCCGATATTCTGGGTCCAGACGCCAGCGGCGAGGCCGTAGATCACGTCATTGCCGATGCTGATCGCTGCTTCTTCGTCGTCGAAGCCGATAATGGACAGGACGGGGCCGAAAACCTCCTCCTGTGCGATGCGCATCGCGTTGTCGACATTGGTGAAGATGGTGGGCTGTACGAACTGGGTGCCTGCGTCCGACGGGCCGCCCCCGGTCAGCAGTTCGGCGCCTTCGGATTTTGCGACGTCGATATAGTCGAGGATCTTCTTGTATTGCGGTGCTGTCGTAACCGGCCCGATATTCGTATCAGGCGACATCGGATCGCCGATCTTGGCAGTTTTCGCCATCTCGACCAGACGTTCTGTGACTTCGTCTTTCACAGAATTCTGAACCAATAGACGCGATCCTGCGATGCAGGTTTGGCCTGTCGCGGCGAAGATGCCGGACACTGCGCCAGCCGCCGCTGCGTCAAGGTTTGCGTCTGCGAAGATGATGTTGGGGGACTTGCCGCCAAGCTCCAAACTCACCCGCTTCATCGACTTGGCCGCCTGCGAATAGATCGCCGCGCCGGTGTGGTCCGAGCCGGTGAAGGTGATCTTGGCGACATCCGGATGATCGACGAGGGCGGCGCCCGCCTCAGCCCCCATGCCGGCGACGACATTGAAGACGCCGTTGGGGATGCCAGCCTCTTTCGTCAGTGCGGCGAATTCGAGGGTGGAGGCTGAGGTGAACTCGGACGGTTTCACCACCACCGCGCAGCCCGCCGCCAGCGCCGGCGCGCATTTCCAGGCGATGAACATCAGCGGGGAATTCCATGCGGTCAGCGCGCCGACCACTCCGACAGGTTCATGATCGGAAAAGGCGAAATGATCTGGCTTGTCGATGGGGATGACCGTCCCCTCGATCTTGTCCGCCAGGCCGGCGAAATAATACCACCATTCGGGGTGATAGTTCAGCTGACCGTGCATCTCGCTCATCAGTTTGCCGTTGTCGCGAACCTCAATCCGCGCCAGCCGCTCGGCGTTTTTCGCCACAAGATCGCCGAGCTTTCGCATCAGCTTGCCCCGCTGGCTGGGGTTCATCTTGGCCCATGGACCATCATACATCGCGGTGTTGGCGGCCGCGACGGCGGCGTCGACATCCGCCTTGGTTCCGCGCGCGACCCGCGCCCAGACCTCGCCCTTGTAGGGATCTTCACTGTCGAACCAATCGCCGTCGATCGGGTCGACATAGATGCCATTGATGAAGTGGCGGTAGGTGGTGATGTCGGTCATGGCGTAGGCTCCCCTGTTTGTGAGGCAAACATCTGCACGGCGGGGCTGCGGCGCAAGGGGTCACCCGGCGGCGCGCCAGAAATAGACGGCGGCGAGGATCAGGCCAAAGATGATCACAGCCGCCCGCAGATAGCGTTCCGGCGCCAGCCGCGCATAACGTCCGCCCAGATAGCCACCCAGCGTGCTACCCGCCATCATGACGATGGCCTCAGGCCAGGCGATCAGGCCGCCGACGCCAAAGATCACGATGCTGAGGATCGTGAAACTGGTCGCCAGCAGGTTCTTCAGGCTGTTGGCGATGTGAAAACTGGAAACCCCCATGATCTGCACAATCGCCAGCAGAATGATGCCGAGACCGGCGCCGAAATACCCGCCATAGACCGACGACAGGAACAGGGCGGCGAACATCACCGTCTTGCTCGCCTCGCCGCCGCTGAGGCGGATCAGCCGCGCCCGCAGCGTGTCGCCAAAAGCGAAGAACATCGTCGCGGCGAGGATCAGCCAGGGGATTAGTGCCAGAAATGTGCCGGGGTCCGAAACCAACAGTAAAAGGGAGCCAACGATCGCGCCTGCGCCCGAAACGATCAATAACGGCCAGACCGCCCGTCCGACGCTGCGCAGCTCAGCGCGATAGGCGGGCAGGGCGGCGGCGTTGGAAGGCAACAGCGCCAGATAATTCGTCGCGTTCGCGACGATGGGCGGCAGGCCCGCCGCCATCAGGGCGGGGAAGGTGAACAGCGTTGCGCCGCCAGCCACGGCGTTCCAAGCGCCGCCGAAAACGCCGATGGCGAAAAGAAATACGATGATTTCAAAGGGCATTGCAGGCTCCACACATTTTGACGATGTCAGGCTAGGATCTCAATTAAAATCAATAAAATGAATTGTTACGATCCAAGGCATGAACAAAATCGAACGTGAGCCGCCCAGCAACGATCTGTTGAAGACTTTCGTGGCGATTGCGGAAAGCGAAAACCTAACCCACGCCGCCACCCGACTGAACCGAACGCAGTCGGCGATTAGCGTTCAGTTGAAGAAGCTGGAAGATGCGATGGACACCCCCCTGTTTGACCGACAAGCGCGGGGTATGTCGTTGAATGATCAGGGGCGGCGATTGCTGCCTGCAGCGCGTCGGGCGCTGTTGGAGCTTTGGAAAACCACCGCGATCTTTGATCAGCCGATGACAGGCAGCATCGCCGTGGGGGTGCCGGATGATTTTGAAGATATGGTCCTGGAAACGGCCCTTGCAGGGTTTGTCGCGCGCCATCCTTGGGTCGAGGTTAGGGCCGAGGCGGGCTGCACCGCGTCATTCCCGGATGCGATCACGCGCGGCGTGCTGGATGTCGCCGTCTGCTCTGGCCCGCAGAGCTTGCCCGGCCAGCCCTTGATGGCTGAGCCAACGGTGTGGGCCTGCGCCTTGTCCTACGCCCCTCCGGCGGAAGGGGCGGTGCAGCTGGTGCATCTCGACCGCGGTTGCTGGTGGCGCGATATTGCAGCGAACGCGCTAACCGGCGTGGGGCGAACGTGGACGCATAGCTATCAGTTCGCAAGTTTCGCCAGCCAACGCGCGGCCATTCGCGCGGGACTGAGCGTTGGCGTTCTGCCAATAGGGGCGGTGGACGCGGGGATGCGGATGCTGGATCAGGCAGACGGCTTTCCCCAACTGCCGCTTGCTCACAGGTCGATCATGGTGCGTTCTGACGCGCCTGCCGATCTGACCAGCGCCATGGTCGCTGCCATTCAGGAAGGCGTTAGCCGCCGGTAACGCCCGCCCTGCGCATAGCGGCGCGGCGTGGATGACTATTGTGGTCCGGGCGATGACCGTCCATAGCAGCGTGACAACAACAGTGCATTGCAGAATCGCCGCGCCCTATCCCCTTTATCCGACCCCATTCAAGGAACCAGCCGCCATGTCCGACATCACGGAATTCGGCCGCAGCACGATCCAGGACCTCGCCAATCGGTACCGCCTGTCGCATGACGCCATCGAACATATGGCCCGCGCGATCGCCAATGGCGGTGGGACCATGGCGCAGTTCAACGTGCCGGAACTGGGCGGGTCCGGCCAGTGGATGATGGGCGGCATGACCATGGTTGGCGACATGTTCAACAACGGCCTGCAAGCGACCGTCAGCAACCTGTGCGGTGAGCTGTCGAACGCTCAGGCCAATGCGGCCTTTTTCAGCCGCCCGCAGACCATCGCTGGAGCTTCGTGGTGGCCAGAGGGGCTGGGCGCGCCGTCGTCAGTTGGCGGGCAGAACAGCACGCGCTACGCCTATTTCCCTGACGCCTGCCGCATTGCATTCGATGCGGGCGATGGGTCTGGCGTGATCCTGCTCGATACGCTGAACAATACGATCGGCGGGTTCAGTCAGCAGCAGGCCGGACCGGGTGATCCGTTCATGGGGATCATGTTTTCCAGCCAGTTCGGCCAGTTCCCCCTGTCATCGCTGCCCCGCGCAGGCGACGCCTTCGCCCAGCACCACCATGTGGAACCAGAGCTGACGGCGCCCTATCAGCCAGTGCCTGAAACAGGTGCTGAGCCTGCAACAGCCCAGACGCTGCAGCCGATGGTGCCCCAGGATGAAGATATCCTGTCGACCATCGAACAGCTCGCGAAGCTGCGTGACGCTGGCGCCCTTACGGATGAAGAGTTTTCATCGAAAAAGGCTGAACTGCTCGCCCGCCTCTGATCACCATTTGCCGGTCTTGTTGGCACCTCTGTAAAAAATCTTGGACAGCTCGTCATTCGTCAGATCGCGAAAGGCGACGTCTTCCTTTCGCATGGTTTCTGTCGGCCGGGGCGCGTCAAACGCAATACCGCGCTTCGTCCCGCGCGCCTGCTGGGCCCAGATCTTGCCGAATTGCTGTTCGACGTCGCCGCCCAGATAGGACTGGATCGCAAATCCAACCCGCCGTTTGTCCGACAGGTTCGGCCCCGACCCATGGATGACGCGCGGATGGTGCAGCGACAGCTGACCCGGCCGCAGGATCACCGGAACCGTCTTGCGTTTGTCGACGCCGGGCACGGTCTGGCCGCGGGTCAGCATGTTGTTTTCACCAAACGTATCGACATGATCGACCAGCGGCGCGTGGTGCGTTCCGGGCAACATGCGCATGCATCCGTTTTCTTCGGTCACGTCAGTGACGGCCAGCCAGGCGGTGACCCAGTTATGTGGCTCCAGCCCGATATAGCGGGCGTCCTGGTGCCAGGAAATAAAGCCGTCGGTTTCAGGTTCCTTGATGAACAGGGTGGTGCCGCCAACCAGAATATCCCGGCCGATCAGCGGCTCAACCACGTCCAGAATGCGGGGGTCGTGGGCGATGCGATCAAGCACCGGCAGGACATAATGGGCGTTGTTGCGCCCCGGACCCTGCAGCGCGTCGCCCCATTCAGCCTCCGCCGCTTCGATTTCAGCGAGGATTTCGGCAATCTCATCAGGTTCGAAAATGTCGATGGGTGCCGCGAACCCTTCGCGTTCGTATTGGCTGCCGATATCGATCACGTCGCATCCCTTTTCTGACTGTCGCGTCCATCAAACGATATTGTCAATGATTGTCCAGCGAAAGGGAGGGCGGGGCCAGTGGACGCCGCCCTACACCAGTTTAGCAGAGCTTTCGCAGCCGACCTTGAAGTTCAGCGACCGCTCGATAAAGCACATCTGATGCGCCTTGTGATGCAGGTCAGCCTCAAGCGACAGGTCCCTGGCCGAGATCGTGACCACCGGATGCAACGTCGCTGACGTGAACTGGCCGGAGCCGTCTTCGTTCATCTCCATCACCGCCTCGGCGTGGTCGACATAGTTGCGCACGACCCACCCAGCGCATGACGCGAGGTGCAGGAACCACGGCATGTGGCAGGACGATATCGCCCCGACCAACGCATCTTCGGGGTTCCACCGGTCGGCGTCGCCCCGAAAGGCGGGGTCGGCGGACCCCGCCAGGGTCGGCTTGCCGTCGATCGCGATGTCATGCGTGGCGCCATAGGCCCGGTATGACGCCGTCCCCTCGCCCAGATCGCCAGTCCAGGTCGTAGTGGCCTTGTATGAATGGCTTTTCATTGCATTCCTCTTAACTCATCTAGTATGTATACATGTATCCAATCTTAAGATAGACTACAATGACCACGCTAACAGACATCGCGACCGCCCTGCGGGAAGACATCCTGACCGGCCGTATCCAGCCAGGCGAAGAACTGCCGCAGGAAGGATTGGCGACCCGGTTCAATGTCAGCCGTATGCCGGTGCGCGACGCGCTGAACGCTCTGTCGGCGGAACACCTGGTGACGCTTCGCCCCAATCGCGGCGCGCAGGTCATCGCGCTGACGCCGGATGAATTGCTTGAGATTTACGATCTGCGCACGCTGCTGGAATGCGATCTGGCGGCTCGCGCAATCCCGATCCTTCAGCCCGCAGATATCGACCTGATCAGACGAGAGATGCTGCGGTGCGAGCTGGAGGCGGGCACACCTGATTTTCCCGAAGCGGACTGGCGGTTCCACAAGGCGCTATATGCGCCTGCGGGCCGTCCGCGTCAGGTCAGGATGGTAGCGGAGCTGCGCGCGCTCTGCCAGATGCACCTGGCCGCTTATGACAGCCTCCGCAATCAAAGCGACGGCTGGTCAGAGGATCACCGGGTGATCGTGGAGCTGGCCACAGCGGGGCAGGCGGACGCGGCGGGGGTCGCGTTGAAGAGGCATATTGAGGCATCGGGCGCACATTTGCTGGGGTGTATTAGGGAGCATGTGACTGGGGCTGGGTGAAGTCAGGCGAAGGTGCAGGTGGTGAGTTTGGGTTTTGGTGAAAGCGGCGAGGTATCTATGCGATGGCGTGGGAACGTATAGGCTTATCGCGTTTGACCTAGGCGCCGCGATGGGGACTTGAAGGTTCAATGCCTGCTTAGCGGACGAGGCGAACTTTCGCCGTGATTTCGCCAATTACGGCTATGCGGTAAACGCTCCCATGTCCCTGAGCCGTGAACTTACCTTATCAGGACAGTGGCAGGCGTCGAGCGTTTGCCCCCCACCCGGAAATGAACTAATTCAGCAATAGCGTATTTTGATCGAAACTCTGGATTGAGCATTCAATCTTTTGTTGTCATGTGAATGCTTTTCTTTCCTGTATGGATCTTTAGTTCTTGTCCATTTCTCCTTGGACATCAACGTTTACTCAAATAAGCGAGATCATAATTTTAGGTCGATGAAGAAATCTGCGAACATTTCTATGACTTTCTTGCTTGTCACCGCTATTGGTGGGCTGGTTACTTTGGCGGCTGGCTCTGTCCTGTTGTTGTCGGCCTATGCCAATTTCAAAAACACTTCCGAGCTTGCCCTGAGCCGTGGTCAGATTTTCATGACAACATTGAAGGAGGATGTGAAGCAGCATGTTGAACCTGTCGCTGATATTGTCGATTTTCTAGTTCAGCAGGCTGCAAATGGCGAATTTGACCCAGCGTTTAAGGATGAAACCGTTTGGCAGCTTCAAGGCGTTTTAGGCAGCATCCCCCAAATTTCCGATGTTGCTGTGTGGCTCCCGAATGCACGTGAAATCCTTGTCTCGCGAGGTACGGATCAGAAATTGATTGTTCAAACAGACGACAATCAACACGACGAAGGCCTAAAGAGCTACCTCAGGATGCTGCACAGCAATCGTGAAATGGTTTGGAACGAACCAATCAGGACTGAAGGAAAGACAATAATTACGGCCGCTGCGCCGCTGTTTTATGACGGCCGACATATTGGGGCCGTGGCAACCGGTGTATCAGTAGGTGAATTGTCAGAATTGATACAAGAAATGGGTAATACGCACCAAACCAACGGTTTCATCATTTATGGGAATGATCGTCTGCTAGCGCATAGAAAATTGCCAGAGCTATCGGGAGCAAAGCTGAATTTCGAAAATCCCCTTTTCAAAGTGTCTGACTTGGACATTCCAATTATAGGCAAGCTTCTGAAAACGCCGATAGCCTTTTCCGATCCTGATGGGGTTTTTGATGCTCGAGAGATAGACGTAAATGGTGACAAATACTTGGTTCTCTCTAACGAGATAAATGATTTGGGATATGTCCCCTGGACCTTGGGAGCTTACTCGCAAAGCGCCGATTGGAATTCCCAGATTTACAGGCTTCTTAACTCGCTCATAGGTGGCGTGGTTCTTGTGGTGCTGGCCGTTATAGGTGCTATATTCCTTTCTCGCTGGGTGGCGGCTCCCATAAGCGAAGCTGCTGACGCAACTATAAAGGTTGGAAATCTCAATCTTGATGAGATTGATACCTTACCGCCATCGCGTATTACTGAGCTCAACAATCAGGCAATTGCCTTCAATCAAATGCTGGAAGGATTACGCTGGTTTGAAACCTATGTACCTAGAAAATTGGTGCGGCGCCTGATACATCAAAAAAAACACGCTGCAATCTCATCACAGGAGTTAGAGCTCACAGTGATGTTCACAGACATCGTGGGGTTCACGG
>CBFHXH010000055.1:0-21396 GCA_965659735.1 uncultured Pikeienuella sp. | reverse complement strand
TCCTCATAGGCCACGGCGCGTTCTATCCAGCACGCCGCCGCAAAGGTCAGCAGTGTGATCGAAGCAGGAAATAGTATGTTCGACGGCCGTGTCCTGAAGTGACTGGCCAGGTGCGACAACGGGCGCGGCAGGAACTCGGTGTTCACCTGCAAAACGCCCAGAAACAAGTTCAACTGCGCGCTGACGCGGGCAAAGAAAAGAACAGCAAAAGTCCAGAACGCGAACTTGTTTAGCGCCCCGTCTGTCGCCAGGTACAACGCCACCAAAGCTGCGGTCAGCAGCATTTCGTGATAGGCGATGGCGCCCCAGGCGTGGATAAAGCGTTCCCATTCCGGCCGGTCCGGGCGGGCGGGATAGTCGTGTGAACCTGCGATCACGCCGGTCATGAAGGCGAACTCTATCCACCCCCAGATCAGGATGGCCGCCAGAAACGCGCCATAGATTGACATCGCCCCCAGATCGCCCCGCGTGGCGAAGGCCAGCCATAACCCGGCCGCTGCCAAAGGCGCGGCCAGGATCGTTGTCATCCGGCGCGTCGCGGTTGAGCTGTGCTCAAGCCGCTTGGCGATCCAGATGATCGCGCCGGTGGAAAACCACCAGACGAACAGCGTCGCCGCTGTTGCGATCCAGACGTTTTCGATCACCAGACAGGTTCCAATCGCGGATCCTCAGGGCAATCGATCTTTTTCGACGGGATGGTGTAGAGGCTGACGAAGGTGAGCGCGGCGCGCGTGCCCGCCATCGCCTTGCCAATCGCACCCATGACGCCGCCGCGCTTCTTGGCCTTGTCCATGTCGGTAAAGGCCTTTTGCATCGACCGCAGACCACTATCCCAGCGGGGGTGATCCATGTCCAACGCGATGGGGAAGACCTGCTCGGAAATCTCCGAGGTCAGGCGCAGCACCTTGTCGTCATATTCATCGATATCGATGCCAAGCGCGTCATGGAATTTGACCCGCGCATGATCACGCACCCACATTGTCGCAAAGACAGCAACCAGGAAAAACTTGATCCAGTAGATATTCATGCCGGACGTCAGTTTGGGGTCGGTTTTCATCAGCAAGGCGAACGCCTCGCCGTGGCTGAATTCATCATTGCACCACTCTTTGAACCACTTGAAAATCGGATGGATCCGATATTCCGGGTGCTTTTCGAGATGGCGATAGATCGTTATATAGCGCGCATAGCCAATCTTCTCGGACAGATACGTCGCATAATAGATGAACTTCGGACGGAAGTACGTGTACTTCTTCTCTTTGGTGAGAAAGCCAAGGTTCACCGCAACGCCTGATTCGCGCAGCGCATCGTTGATGAAACCCGCATGGCGCGCTTCGTCACGTGACATCAGGCCGAACAGTTCGCAGATGTCCTTGTTTGACCCGCGCCGGCGCATTTCCTTGTAGAGAACACAGCCTGAAAATTCTGCGGTCAGGGATGAGATCAGGAAATCCGTCAGCTCAGCCTTCAGGCTAGGCTCCATCCCGTCCCAATCAACTTCGTCCCAGTCCTCAGTCTTTTTGAAATGGCCCTTGCGCGGGTCGGCCGCCATCTCGCCGACCAGCCGATCCCAGGCGGGGCGGACGGGGCTGACGTCAATCGCGTCCATCTCGTCAAAGTCTGTGGTGTAGAACCGCGGGTTCAGCAGCGTGGTTTCCAGCGCGGCCTCGGTCGCCTCGGCGTTCGAATGCGGCGTCTGGATTTCGGTTTGCATGTTCATAGCGTCGCCTCCTCAGAGAACGAGAACTCGCAGAGCTCCATAAACTCCAGGTCGCCAGTGGCGCGGGTCCATAGCCGCTCCAACTTCGATGCGCGTTTGATGGTGGCGATGCGGTCTTCGCTGACGACCTCGCCATACGGGGCCATCACAGGTTCGCCATGCACCAGAACGCTGTCGCCAGGATAGACGGTCGCGCCGTTGTTGAACCGCACATGCGCGTGCAGGCTTTCGAAGACATGACTGACTTCAACGGTGCACGGCGCTGTTTCGATTTCCTTCGTAAACAATCCCATTGTGTCCTCCTGAGATCATTGCAGTAACCGCGCGAACGCGCGGGTGTTGTCCGGGCCAAAGCCGATCAGCTCAGCCCTCCAACCCGTGTGGTCGTCGACCAACGCCAGCCGACCGCTTTCAAAGCGGATCAGCCGGATCGGCAGGCCGGCGGGAACGCGGTGCTGTTTGCGCACCTGCGTCAATGCCCGCCATACGCCCGAAATAAACCCGCCGTCCTGGGCGGATAATCGGGCGAAAACGGCGCCATTAGTGTCCATGACGATGGCGGCGCCGCTCATCTCTCCGTGTAGAATAATCTCCCGCTCCGCCGCGATCGGGGCGTCCATTGCGGGCGTCGCCGCAAGGGGCGCGTCGGTCAGACGGGCGATGGTGACGATGGCCAGTGTGGTCAGCATCAAAAGCCCGGTCGCGATCCGCAGACGCCGGGGCGCCAGTTCACGGTCGGGGCTTGGTTGATTGGCTGGTGCGTAACCCTGGCTCATCTTCTTGCGTCCTATTCAGCGGCGACTGCGGCCATGTCTGGCGCGCGTTCGATTTGGGGTTCGGCGATGCGCGTCTGCGCCGCCTCGGCAAGAATGCCTGCAACCCGCGCCGCGTCAGGGATCGACCTGAGCGCAGGTTCAGTGGGATTAATTCGCCACGGGCGGACATGCGGCCAGCAAACCAGATATGACAGCTTGGCCTTGTCGCTGATCGTCATGGCGATTGTGCCGGTGCCGTCTCTGCGCTGTGACAGGCCCGCGTTCATCACCTGGCGAAACGGCAGGTTCAACGTAACCGTCAACGCCGCGCCAATCCGCATGGCGACGCGGCGGTTGGTGATTGTGTACAGGGTCGACCGCGCCTGGATCAGCGCCGCCAGATACAATAGCCCGCAGGCGATTGCCCCCAGCCCCGCCATCCAGGCGACCGCCATGACGACATCACTGGTTGAGCCGAACTCAGCCACCACTGTGGCCCGCCAGATCGCCAGCAGCACGAAGTAGCCTGCGATCGGGCGGATCGCCAGCGCGTCCCGCGACAGCGCCCAGGCGTCGGGCCGCCCCTGCCAGAGGATATGTTCCCCCTCTGGCGGGCGTTCCGGCAGGCCGGGCACTGGTTCAACCGCGAAATCGTCATGCGACATCAGTCAACCCTCCGCTCAGATCTGAGGGTTCTGACGGGAAGGATCGGCGTAAAGCTTGCCGCCCCCGTAGTAGCCGCAGATCTTGTCTTCTTCGAGCAGGGTGACCTGTTCGGGCGAAGCTGTCTGCGGCACACCCGCGAACTGCGCAGCGTAGAGCGAATGCACATGCGCCTTGCCCATCCACAGACGAACCAGCGTCATTGGCAGCAGCCGATGGCCGCCATCCGCAAGTTCAATCCTGAGGTAGCGGATCATCTGCTCAGGGGTGTCAACCCAGATATCGTCGATCACGCCCACTTCCTGACCATCGCCGGAAATCACCGGCATGCCGCGCGGGTCGTCGCCGGCGGAGACAAAGAATTCCGGCAGCTTCGACATCGGGCGAATTTTTGGATGACCGTGGCCGTCCAGTTCAGGTTCGTCGCGGCGCGGCGCCCAAGACGCCGGGCCAACACCGTCGGCCATCGGATCACCGGTTGGGTCCAGCGGATAGCCGTTGCCCGGGCCGGTCATTTCCAACGCTACGTCACGCGCTTCGCGCTGCATGTTCGGCTGGGTGACGTCGCCGCGGCCATGCGGCAGCTTGAACGTCTTTTCCTTGGGCAGCGGGAACGGGCCCTGGTTTGCGGCGGCTGAGCCATCGTCCGCTTCTAGCGGATAGCCTTCGCGCATGTTTTCCGTCTGCAGATAGTAGATCAACAGCGCGAAGAAGATCCAGAACAGCCAAAGCGTCAGCGAGGCCAGATCAAAGTTGCCATAAATCGGTTCCGTCATTGCGGCACCCTCCCTAGTTTGGGGTCAACCCGGAAACTCCGCCAACCCGATGCGGGTCGGCGCGTCGCCGGTGTTTGCGTTGCGAACGCCCCTGCGGACCAAGGGTCCAAGGGCGATCATGGTTAGAAACAAAAGTCCGATCTCAAAGTGGTAGACCACGGAATACCCAATGGCCGGCGCTGTCAGCGCCTCACCCAAACCGCCATCGGCGGCGAGGTTGTTGACCAGGTCGCGCAAACCACCGCCCATCGCGATGGACAGGCCCGCGCCCGTCGCCTGCGCCGCGCCCCAGGCGCCCAGCGCAAGGCCACGGCCAGCGAGACCTTCGGTTGGCATGGCCATTGCCGCAGTCAGCGTGGCGACAGCGAACAACCCGCCGCCAAAACCGATACCTGCGGCACCCAGATAGAACAGGACGGGCGATCCGATCGGGGCGGCGAAAACAACGGTTGAGAAAGCGGCGACGCCAGCCAGAAGGCCCCTGCCCGCCATCATGTACGCGTTCATGCCCCGGCTTAACCACTTTGCGGCCAAGCCAAAGCCGACCAGCGCGCCCAGCGCCCAGACCGCCGTCAGCATCGTGGTCGCCGCAACCGACAGGCCCAGAACTTCGCCGCCGAAGGGTTCCAGAAGAACGTCCTGCATGTTGAACGCAACCGCGCCAAGGAACACCACGACCAGCAAGCGCCCGGCCTGCCCGCCGCGGGAATAATCCGCCCAGGCGTCCCAAAACATCGGCCGCGGCTTGGCGCGTTCTTCGCGCGTCATCGGGCGGGCGGTTTCCTGTTTCCAGAGGGCGATCAGGTTCAGAATAATGGTCGCCAGCGCGGCACCCTGCACCACCTGCACCAATCGCAATTGCGAGAAATCGCGCAAGAGGAACCCAACGATCACGGCGGACACCGCCATGCCGATCAAGAACATCACATAAAGCAGCGCCACTACACGCGGCCGCGTTTTGTCATCCGCCCGATCCGCCGCCAGCGCCAGACCCGCCGTTTGGGTCATATGCAAGCCAAGCCCGGTCAAAAGAAATGCGACGCCCGCAAACATCTCGCCCGCCCAGGCGGGTCCGATGGTCTGATCCCCGCTCAGCAGGAATAGCGAGAATGGCATGATCGCCAGTCCGCCCATCTGCCAAAGCGAGCCGAACCAAAGATAAGGCGCGCGTTTCCAGCCGATGGAGGACTTGTAGGTGTCGGACCTGAACCCGAGCAGCGCACGGAACGGCGCGATCAGCACTGGGAGCGCGATCATCACCGCGACGATGGTGGCCGGAACGCTCAGTTCCACGATCATCACGCGGTTCAGCGTGCCCAACAGCATGACGGTCGCCATCCCGACCGACACTTGGAACAGCGACAGGCGCAAAAGTTGCCTCAACGGCAAATCGGCCGAGGCTGCATCCGCAAAGGGCAGCATCTTGATCGACAGCTGTTTGAAGGCGGCGCGGTTCATCCGGTAAGCTCCATCGCCTGACTGATGTAGAACCCGCTCGACACACGCTCGACAACTGACAGTTCGGACTCTGCCAGCGCCTTGCGGCCGTTCATCGCCCGCTTGAGCCCATTGGGGCTGTGCGGGATGATCTTGGGCGACCGGTCGCTGCGCGGAAACAGTTTGCCCGCCAGCCAGAATGTTGTCAGGAACGGCGTCTTTGGCGCAATCGTAAAGGCGATGTCACCGCCAACGCGGGGTCGCCAGGCAGCCAGAACGCCGGCGATATGAACGGCGCGATAGTGGATCAGGCTGTCCATCGCAAAGACATGATCGAACACGCCAAAGGATGCGTCGGCCATATCGCCCGCGACATAGGTGATGCGGGACTTGAGGTGTTCTGGCGTGCGCCGTTCCGCGACCTCAAGCAGGCGCGGCGACACATCGACCGCGACGACGTCTGCGCCGCGCGCCGCAAGTTCAATCGCCGCCTGCCCAGCGCCGCAACCGGCGTCGAGGACGCTACGGCCGCTCAGGTCGTCTGGCAGTTGGTCCAGCATGATGGCGCGCATCTGGTCACGCCCTTTGCGCACGGTTTCGCGCACACGGCTGACCGGCGCGTCCGAGGTGAGACGTTCCCACGTCTCAGACGCCTTTTGATCAAAATAGTCCTCAAGCTGGGACCGGGTGTTCGCGTAATCCGCCATCAATCAAAACCCAACAGTTCAAAGATTTCACGGTCAGGCAGCGGATCGGGCGCCATCGCGTCTGTCCCGTTCCACAAGGTTTCCGCTAGGCGGACATATTCCTTCTGGACCATCACGATGTCTTCGTCGGGATCCATCGCGAACAGCGTTTTCTTCTTAAGGCGCGACCGGCGGATGGCGTCTAGATCCGGCAGATGCGCCAGACGCTTGAACCCGACCGTGTCGCAGTACCTGTCGACTTCGTTGGTCTCACGCGACCGGTTGGCGACGCAGCCCGCAAGGCGCACGTTGTAATTCTTGGCCTTGGCTTGAACCGCCGCGATGATCCGGTTCATCGCGTAGATGCTGTCGAAGTCATTCGCCGTAACGATCAAAGCCCTATCAGCGTGCTGCAGAGGGGCGGCGAAGCCGCCGCAAACCACGTCACCCAGCACGTCAAAGATAACGACGTCCGTATCTTCCAGCATGTGATGCTGTTTTAGCAGCTTCACCGTCTGACCGACGACATAGCCGCCGCAGCCCGTTCCAGCGGGCGGGCCGCCAGCCTCGACACACTGCACGCCGCCAAAGCCTTCGTAGACGAAATCTTCAGGGCGCAGCTCTTCGGGGTGGAAATCCACCTCTTTCAGCGTGTCGATCACCGTGGGGACCAAGCTGCCCGTCAGCGTGAACGTGCTGTCATGCTTCGGATCACAACCGATCTGCAGGACGCGATTACCCAGCTTGGTGAACGCGACCGACAGGTTCGACGAGGTTGTCGACTTCCCAATCCCGCCCTTGCCGTAGACCGCGAAAACCTTCGCGCCCTCGATCTTTGCGGCTGCGTCCTGATGGACCTGAACAGATCCTTCACCATCTTCACCCCGGATGATCGGGGCCTTGTCGAGCGGGCTCATCGCGCCCTCCTCTTGCTATGTAACTTCATTCGGCTGCAACGCCCACGCCTTCGACGCGGTCCTCCAGCTCGTCCGCTCCAGCGCGCAGGGCGGCCAGGGTTTCGTCGTCGGGGCGCCAGTAATCCCGCTCGGTCGCTTCCATTAGGCGATTGGCCATGCGGGATGCGGCGACAGGGTTCAGTTCTGCAAGGCGCGCGCGCATTTCAGGGTTCAGAACCAGTTCTTCGGTGATCTTCTGATAGATCCATGGTTCGACCTGACCGGTTGTGGCGGACCAGCCAAAGGTGTTGGTGACATGCGCCTCAATCTGGCGGACGCCTTCGTGTCCGTGGCTGAGAAGCGCCTCATAAAATTTCGGGTTCAGCGCGCGGGTGCGTGTTTCCAGCGCGACCTGATCCTTCAGCGTGCGGATCTTGCCGACGCCGGTGGTCTGGTCCGAGATATAGATCGCCGCCTCTTCCCCTTTGGCGCGCTTCACCGCGCGGGAAATGCCGCCGAGCGTGTCAAAGTAATGGTCGACCGTGGTGACGCCCAGCTCAACGCTTTCGAGGTTCTGGTAGGCGACATCGACGTCCTTCAGCGCCCGCTGCAAAAGCGCGGCGTTCTTCTGGACCTTGCCCTTGTGGTCATAGGCAAAGCATTTGCGCGCCTCATACGCATCAGCCAGTTCATCTTCCTCACCCCAGACGGCACTGTCGATCAACTGGTTCACGTTCGCGCCGTAAGCGCCTGTAGCGTTTGAGAAAACGCGCAGGCTGGCTTCTTCCAGCGACACGCCCATCTTGTCGGCGTAATCCAGCGCGTGGGCGCGGATATAGTTCTGTTCCAACGGCTCATCCGCCATCGCAGCCATTTGCGCCGCTTCGGCCAACAGGCGCGTTTGCAGGGGCAGAAGATCGCGGAAGATGCCCGACAACGTGACGATCACGTCGATGCGCGGGCGGGTCATTTCCGACAGCGGGATCAGGTCAGCGCCTGATAGACGGCCGAAATTGTCGAACCGGGGCCGCGCGCCGATCAGCGCCAGCGCCTGGCCAATCGGGCCGCCATCGGATTTGATGTTGTCAGATCCCCACAGCACCAGCGCGACCGTGCGCGGCGGCGTCGGGTGCGCCGCCAGCAGGCGTTCGGCCTGCGCCGCGCCTTCGCGCAGGGCGTATTCCGTCGGCATGCGGAATGGGTCAAAGGCGTGGATGTTGCGCCCCGTCGGCAGGATCGCCGGGTTGCGGATCAGGTCACCGCCGGGCGCCGGCGCGATGAACCTTGCGCTCAGCGCCCGCATGACCCCATCCATTTCAGCGTCGGACGCAAGGCATTCAGCCGCCCGCGTCCGCGTGTCCTGGTCATGTTCGTCGAGCGACGCCAGATACGCCGCCTGCTCTTCCGCGCTCAGCTTGCCGCCAACGATGTGGAGGCCGGAAGGGATCAGCGTCTCTTCCGTTTCCATCAGCTTCAGCCACAGGTGCTCAGGGTTCCCCGCCAGATCGACAACTGCCGCCTGATCCGCGATCAAGGCGGCCAGATCGGCCCGCGCAGGGTCCTTCGCAGGCATCGAACGCCAGCGGCTGAGGCTGTCTTTCAGATCACTCAGACCTTTGTAGAGGCCCGCCGCAGACAAAGGCGGCGTCAGGTGCGTGACCGTCACGGCGTTCGACCGGCGCTTTGCCAGCGTCGCCTCGGACGGGTTGTTCGCCGCGTAAAGATAGACGTTCGGCATGTCGCCGATCAGGCGGTCCGGCCAATCATCATGGTTCAGGCCAGACTGGCGACCAGGCATGAATTCAAGCGCGCCGTGCATCCCGAAATGCAGCAGTACATCGGCGCCGAAATCCTTTTCCAGCCAGCGATAGAAGGCGGAAAAGGCGTGACTTGGCGCAAAGCCCTTTTCAAAGAGCAACCGCATCGGGTCGCCTTCGTAGCCAAAGCCCGGCTGCACGCCGACCACCACATCGCCAAACTGAGCGCCGAGGATGAAGACGCCGCGACCGTTCGCCTGCACCTTGCCGGGCGCCGGGCCCCATTGGGCCTCAAGCTCCGCCAGCCAGGGCGTGTGGGCGACGATGTCGTCAGTGAGAACCTGCGTCAGAACATTGGCGTCTTGCCCGAACTGTTCGGCATTGCCCTGCAGCACGATTGCGCGCAATTCCTCAACCGTTTCAGGCGGCTCCACATTATAGCCTTCGGCCTTCATGCGGTGTAGCGTGTTGTGAAGACTTTCGAACACCGACAGGAACGCCGCCGTACCCGCAGCGCCTGCGTTCGGTGGAAAACCGAATAGGACAATGCCCACCTTGCGGTTCTTGGGCGAGGACCGATGCAATTTAGCCAGGCGCGCCGCGCGGGCGGCGAGCCGTTCGACACGTTCTTCCGCCGCCGCCATCGCCTGCGCGGGATGACCGCCCAACGTGCGACGCCCACCAAAGACCGTGGGCGCGACCGCGCCGTCGATTTCAGGCAGCGCGACCAGCATCGTCGCCTCAATCGGGCCGAGGCCGATATCTGACGCCTCCCACTGCTCCAACGTCTGGAATTCCAGCGGCTGCGCGCAAATGTAAGGCACATCGAGGCCCTTCAGCGCATCAACAGCCGCGTCGCTGTCATTATACGCTGGCCCGCCAATCAGGCTGAACCCGGTCAGCGACACCAGCGTATCGACCTTGGCCGTCTTGAAATACGCGTCAATCGCGGGGCGCCCGTCCAAGCCGCCGGCAAAAGCGGGAATGACGGCGAGGCCCTGCCCCTCCATCGCTTCAATCACCGCATCATAATGCGCGCAGTCGGACGCGAGGATATAGGATCGCATCATCAACAGCCCGACCGTCGCCTTTGGCTTTTTCGGGCGCGGCAGATCATTGATGTCAGTAGTGATCCGATCCTTCAGGCGCGGATGGTACAGGCCCACATCCGGGTATTCGATGGGCGCGGCCGCCTTGGCCTTGATCGGTTTCACCTTGGCTTCGTCGCCATAGCGTCCAATCAAAAACCGGACCAACGCCTCAACATTGTCATCCGATCCGCCCAGCCAGTATTGCATGGTCAGAAACCATGCGCGCAAATCCTGCGCCTTGCCTGGGAAGTATTTTAGGATCTTCGGCAGACGGCGCAGCATTTTCATTTGCTTCTGACCGCTATCAGCGGACGGCTTCTTTTCGCCCCGCAGCTTTTTCAGCACCTTCATCAAGCCCGATGCGGGCTTGGACATGTCCAGATCGCCCATACGGGTCAGTTCGACAATCTGGCGGTCCGCGATGATGCCGACCATGGCGTCGCAATCAGGGCGGCGGGCCTGAAGGTCGGGCAGGATGGCGTTGATATGTTCTTCAAGGAACAGAAGGTTCGCGATGACGATGTCGGCGTTCGCGATCGCTTCCTTGGTCCGCACTAGCGATTTCGGCGCCTCGGCCCATTCGGCGGCTGCGTGCACCTCCACCAGCGCGCCGGGATAGTCAGCGGCGATCCGATCCGTCACGCGCGCAGCCGGACCCGCCGCGTGGGCGTCCAGCGTCACGATCACGACGCGATAGGAAGGGATCTGTCCGCTATCGCGCATAATGCGCCTTCGCTTCGTAAAGGGTGTCGATGGTGATTTCCGCAACGCCTTGTTCGGCGGCGAATTTTTCGGTGTTTCTGCGGGCTTTGCCGCGCACAAAGAACGGGATCTTCTTCAGCTCTTTTTCCGCATCGGCCAACCAGATGACATCGCCTGACGCCTCTGCCTGCACCTCTTCCGCAGTGGGCGCAGCGTCGAGTGGTACAGGTTTTGCCGCAGGCGTATGCGACGCGTGGTGCGAGGGGCCGGCTTCGTCGTTGAACTCAAAATCTTCGCGGAACATGTGGAGAAGGTGTTCTTCCAGCCCCATGACCAGCGGATGCACCCAGGTGTCAAAGATGACATTTGCGCCTTCGAACCCCATCTGGGGTGAATAGCGCGCCGGATAATCCTGTACATGCACCGGCGCGGAAATGACCGCGCAGGGGATGCCCAGCCGTTTACCGATATGGCGTTCCATCTGTGTGCCGAGGATCATTTCGGGCTGGGCGGCGGCGATGGCGGCCTCAACTTCCAGATAGTCCTCGGTGATCAGCGCTTCGATGCCAAAGTCCCGCGCCGCGGCGCGGACCGTGCGGGCCATTTCGCGGTTGAAACAGCCAAGGCCGCACACCTCAAAACCCATCTCATCGCGGGCGATTTTCGCTGTGGCGACCGCGTGGGTGCCGTCGCCAAAGATAAAGACGCGCTTGCCGGTCAGATAGTTGCTGTCGACTGACCGCGAATACCACGGCAGGCGCAGGCGGCTTTCGTCGATGCCGGACGGGAGCCCGGCCAGTGCTGCCGCCTCCGCCACGAAGGCCCGCGTGGCGGCGACGCCGATGGGCACCGTTTTTGTGAAGGGCTGGCCGAGGTTCTTTTCCATCCACCGCGCCGCCGCTTCGCCCGTTTCGGGGTATAGCAGGACATTGAAATGGGCCGCCCCCATACGTGCGATATCAGACGGGCGCGCATCCAGTGGGGCGACGACATTCACGGTGACGCCCAGATCGGTCAGCAGGCGGCGCACTTCCTCAACATCATCGCGATTGCGGAACCCAAGGCCGGTCGGCCCGATGATGTTGCAAGACGGCGCCACGGTCTGCTGCATCGGCTTGGCGAGATGGCGGACCAGTTGAAAGAACGTCTCATCCGCGCCGAAGTTTTCCTTGCGCTGATAGCTGGGCAATTCCAGCGCAATCACGGGGATCGGCAGTCCCAACGCCTCCGCCAGGCCACCGGGGTCGTCCTGGATCAGCTCGGCGGTGCAGGACGCGCCGACAATTAGCGCCTCTGGCTTGAACCGTTCATAGGCGCGCAGGCAGGCGTCCTTGAACAATTCCGCCGTGTCCGACCCAAGATCGCGCGCCTGAAAGGTCGTGAACGTCACCGGCGGGCGATGATCGCGTCGTTCGATCATCGTGAACAACAAATCGGCGTAAGTGTCGCCCTGCGGGGCGTGAAGGACGAAATGAACACCCTTCATCCCAGTTGCGACACGCATCGCGCCGACATGCGGCGGGCCTTCATATGTCCAGACGCTCAGCTTCATGCGGTCGCCTCCAACCCGGTCAGCTTGGCCCGGCGACGCAGCGGGCGGGCGAACAGCGCAGCGAGGTCGCCCGCCTGTTCGTAGAGATGCACCGGCGTAAAGATCAGCTCGATCGACCACTTGGTCGGCATGCCCTCAGCCTCCAACGGGTTGGCGAGGCCGAGGCCGCAGACCGTCAGATCGGGCCGCGCCTCACGCACGCGTTCAAGCTGCAGGTCAACGTCCTGCCCCTCTGACACGGTGGGGCCAGCGGCGATCATCGCCAGTTCCTGCCCGACGATGCCGCGATGGATAAAGGGCGATCCAATCTCCAGCGCCTTCATACCGCATTCCCGTGTCAGGAACCGGGCCAGCGGAATTTCCAGTTGGCTGTCAGGGAAGAAAAAGACCGATTTGCCGTTCAGCGTCTCGGCAGCCGCCTCGACCGCCTTCCGCGCACGGGCGCGCGGCGCATCGGTGACATGGGCGAAGATTTTGTCGGGGACTTTGAATTCATCCGCGATGGCCTGCAGCCAGGCTGTCGTCCCCTCTTCGCCAAAGGGCATGGGAGCCGCAATCATCCGCGCGCCGCGCCGGTCCAGCGCCGCCGCCGTATCGCCAAGGAAAGGCTGCATCAGCGCGTAAACCGTGCCTTTGCCCACACCTGTTTCTTCAGCCGCGCGGCGGGTTGGCAGCACCTTGACGCCCGAAATCCCCATCGCGCTAAGCAGACTCAGCGCCTGATCTTCAACGACGTCCGGCAAGGCGCCGACCAACAACAACTGTCGTTCGTCGGTTTCGGGCATTTCCGGCACCATGGTGGCGAGGCACGCGTCTTCGCCCTGGGTAAAGGTCGTCTCAATGCCTGACCCTGAATAATTCATCACCTGCACATGCGGCGCATGCAGCGATGTCAGCCGCTCAGCGGCGCGTGACAGGTCCAGCTTGATCACCTCGGACGGGCAAGACCCAACGAGGAACAGGCGACGGATGTCAGGGCGGCGGGCGAGCAGGCGTTCAACTTCGCGATCAAGTTCGTCATGGGCGTCGGCCATGCCGGCCAGATCCGCCTCTTCCAGAATCGCCGTGCCGAAACGGGGTTCGGCGAAGATCATCACGCCAGCGGCGGATTGCAAAAGATGGGCGCAGGTGCGGCTGCCCACCACCAGAAAAAACGCATCCGGCATCTTGCGGTGCAGCCAGATGATCGATGTCAGACCGCAGAACACTTCGTGCTGGCCGCGCTGCTTTAGAACCGGCGTGTCGGTGCACCCGGAATCAAGGGGGGGATTCATGCCACCTCCACCCGCGCGCGGCGGAGTTTGAGCAAAAATTGCGCTGCGTTCACGACGTAGACGGCGTAGGCGGCCAGCGCCAAACCCATCTGCATATCCGGCGACCAGCCTGCCAAAAGCGAATAGAGATAGGCGCCATGCAGCGCGATCACCAGAAAACTGACGACGTCTTCCCAAAAGAACGCTTCAGCCAGCAGATATTGACCAAAGACGACCTTTTCCCAGATCGCCCCTGTCACCATAATCGTCAGCAATAGCGCCGTTTTGACGATGATTGACCAGGTCGCGGCTTCGTACCCGGCGCCCGTCGTCATGTACCGCAAAACCAGCGCCAGCGAGACGAGAAACGCCAGAAACTGCACCGGCGCGAGCACCCCTTGCACCAGCGTCCAGACGGTCGCGTCACGGCGCGCCCGCTGGGC
Organism: uncultured Pikeienuella sp.; assembly: GCA_965659735.1. Lineage (GTDB taxonomy): Bacteria > Pseudomonadota > Alphaproteobacteria > Rhodobacterales > Rhodobacteraceae > Pikeienuella. The sequence goes on along the minus strand of CBFHXH010000055.1, from coordinate 7,668 downwards.
CGGCGTATAGAGCGCGCGGCCCGATGCGCCCTGCGTAATAGCAGAACGGGCTGTATGATCTGGCGCAGGTCCTGCGGGATGGAAATGCTGTGTCATGCGGCAAGCCTACCGGTCCAGCCGCCAGAGTGTCAATTAAATCTTACACTCACGCTCTCATATCCGTCAGCTCTGGCTGTCATATTTGTGAGAGAACAAAAATATGCATATTTTTATCATTAATATCAACTGCTTGAGATATAATACACCTGTCAATTCATCTTAACACTGTAAAATATATGGACTCACATGCGATATAGGCGCAAATTAAGCCGGGATCGACGCCAGCATGCGCGCCGACCCACCCTCGCAGGAGAGCCCTCTCATATGGCTTCCATGACGCAGACCTCTGATAGCAGCACACCGGGAACGGACGCTTTTGCGTTCGTCGCCGCGCGTGCGCTGAAAGAGATTGCCCTGCGACGGAACATGGAAGGCACCTCTAGTAGCGAAATTGCGGCCCAGTTCGCAGACATGATGTGCGACAGCGATTATGTCGGCGACGACGCCGTCGCAGAAGTGCTGGACGACGAAGACGTCGCGCCAGTGTTTGTGCTGGATACGCTGATCCCTGACGTCGCCGCCAATATTGGCGTGCAATGGCAGACCGATCGGATGTCATTCGCCGAGGTCACGATCGTATCGGCCCGGCTGCAATCGCTGGCCTGGCAATACATCAACACGTACCGCGACGCGGCCGACCAGCAACTGGACGCCCCGCGCATTCTGATGACCACGCCCGAGGGCGAAACGCACACTCTGGGCGCCGTTCTCGCACTGGGTCGCTTCGCGCGCCTTGGGTGTCAGGTCCGGGCCGCATTTGATTGCCCGCCGCGGGATCTGGCGGAAATCATCCGCACCGGACATTTCGACATGATCGCGCTTTCAGCCTCCGCCTCGGCGGATTGTCAGCAGTTGGAACGCCTGATCACGCATATCCGCAAGGATCGCAGCGCGCCGCCAATCGCCTTGGGCGGCTCTTTCGTCACCGACAGACCAACACGCGCCCGCGATCTGGGCGCTGATGTTGTCGGGGCCGAAGTCGCTGCGGCGCTTGACATTATTCGTGCAAACCATCATCCGAAAACGTCATCACGCTCGGATGATCAGAACCACCATGACCGGCAGTATAAGAGGACCGTGGGGACAAGATGAGCGCCGACGGCACTGACAGCTCAGTCATCTCACCATCATTGGGGGTTGACGCATCGTCGATTGACTCGCTGCTCGGGCAGGCGTCTGACGTTGTCCTGTCGCTCGACAAGGACAGCGTGATCCGGTCTGTCCGCGTGAACCCGCAATTCACCCTCGTCTCGAACGGCCTGCGCCACTGGATCGGCCGCGACATCCGCGATGTGCTGACCCGTGACAGCGCGGACAAGTTCGAAGCCCGCATTCTCGGCCGGACGACGTTGGACGCGTCCACCATCCAGCTAAACCATATCGACGGCGACAAGACCGAATTTCCGATCGATTACACCCACACGCCGCCCCGCAAGGATGGCGGCATGCTGATGCTGGGCCGCAGCCTTCAGATGATCGCTGAAACGCAGCAAACGCTGACCCGCATGCATCTGGAGCTGGAAAAAGAACGCGAACGCCAGCGCCAGTTTGAGATCAAGTACCGCCTGCTGATGCAGCATGGCCGCGACCCGCTGATGCTGGTTGACGCCGAAAGCGGGCAGATCAGCGACGCCAGCGACGCTCTCCTCGCGATCCTGAACGAACGGCGCGAGGCGATTGTCGGCAAATCCGTCAACCAGATGTTCGAAGTGCATGGCCATGGGGACGACGTCGATGACGTCCTGCAGGCGATCCTCGCCTCTGGTGCCCGCAGCGCGACGACGCCTTTGCGCCTGACCCGCGCAACCACGCGCAAGAACATCGCCGTGACATCGGCACCCTATCGTGTTGTCGGCGACCGCATCCTGATGTGCCGCATCGCCACGCCAGATCATCTGAACGGAATGTCGAACGAGTTGTCGTCAGCGATGACCGCCTTTTATATCGCCAGCGGCGAGGCGATCGTCGTCACAAACGCAGATGGCGCAATCCTGACCGCGAATGAAAGCTTCCTTCGGCTCAGCGGGTCTGCGGACCCTGCCCTTTTGACCGGGAAAAGCATCGAAGGCTTCCTATCGCGCGGCGGCATCGATCTGAAGATCATCCTGAAAACGCTGGCGAACAACCGTCAACTAAACGGATACCAAACCGGCGTTCGCGATGAATTCGGCACCGAATCCAAGGTCGACCTGTCCGCCAACGCGGTGGAGATTGAGGGCGACAGCCGCATCATCTTCCTGCTGCGGGATGGCCGGAACAAGAATTCCAGCGTTCAGAACAGCGAATACCTGACTGACCAGGCTGCGCGGAACATCGTCGACCTGATCGGCGGCGTCGACATGAAGGACATCGTGTCGGACACCACCGAAGTGGTCGAAAAGATGTGCATCGAGGTTGCGTTGGAAATGACCAACAACAACCGCGTCGCCGCAGCCAACATGCTGGGCCTTTCGCGGCAGAGCCTCTACGTCAAGATCAAGAAATACGGGATCTGATCTTTCAGGCTTGAAAGATCGCCCGCTGCGCCCCTACGCTTAACCCAAGCAGGGGGAACGCAATGAAGATCTGGTATCAATCCTATGTCGACTATGAAAATGGCGCCGCCTATTGGGATGCGCTGAAGGCCCATCTGGACGCCATCGTCGATGAAGGGACCGAGGTGCACATCAAGGGCATCACCCCCTTCGACAGCTACGCCCATCCCGTCGTCGAATGGCGCTGCGCGCGCGAAATGATGGTGCAGGCCGTGCAGGCGGAGCGCGAAGGCTATGACGCCTTTATCGTCGGGCACTTTCAGGACAGCGGGCTTTATGAGGTCCGCTCCATGGTCGACATTCCGGTCATCGCACTGGGTGAGGTTTCCATGCTGCACGCCTGCCAGCTGGGCCAGTATATCGGCCTGATCACGATCAACCCGCGCTTTGTCGCCGGGCACCAGCATCAGATCCGCAAATACGGCCTGCAACATCGCGTCACCGGCGTGCACGGCATGACGTTTGAGCCTGGCCAGATCCTGTCGGCCATCGGCGACGCAGATCGGCTGGCCGAGGTCGCGGCCTTGTTCGAAGAGCAGGCCCGGCCGCTTGTCGCCGATGGCGTCGACATCCTGATCCCGGCGGGCGGCATCCCGATGCTGCTGTTCAGCCAGATCCACGACCACCGCGTTGGCGAGGCGCCCGTGATCAACGGCATTCCCATCGCGGTGAAATCGGCTGAGATGGCGGTCAAACTGTGCCGCCTCACCGGCCTCAGCGTATCGCGCACGTCCGACTATGTGAAAGCGCCGCCCGAAGTCATCGAAGAATTCCTCACCCATCCAAAGGGGCTTTGACCCATGAAGATTGCAGTGCTTGGCGGCGGCAACGGCTCGCTCGCCGCGGCCGTGGACCTGACCGAACAAGGCCATTCGGTCAACTTGTGGCGGCGCGATCCCGCCATCGCGACGGCAACGCCCACCCCATTGACGTTAAAGGACTACCAAGGCGCGCGTCCAATCACCATCGACCTGGTTACTGCTGATCTGGCGGCGGCGGTTGAGGGCGTTGAACTGATCGTTTGCCCCGCCCCTGCAACAGCGCACGAAGACATCGCCGCCGCCCTTGCGCCCTTGCTGGCGGACGGACAGGTCGTCTTTCTGCCGCCGGGCACATTCGGGACTTACATGATGGCGCTGGCGATGAAGGATGCGGGCAACACCGCCGATGTGTCCTTTGCCGAAACAGGCACACTGCCCTGGCTGACCCGCAAACACGGCGCAGACACCATCGCCATCACCACCCGCGCAACGCGCTTGCCGACCGGGGTCATGCCACTGCGGAACAAGGACCATGCGCTGGCCGTCATCCGCCAGGCTTTCCCGTCGGTCGAAGATGCGGGCGACGCGCTGTCGGGCGCCTTGATGAACGCGGGCCCGATCATTCATCCGCCGCTTATCCTGATGAACGCCGGCCCAATTGAACATTTCGACTATTGGGACATCCACAACGAGGGAACCCAACCCGCCATCCGCCGCGTGACGACAGAGTTGGACGCAGAACGCATGGCGGTGCGCGAAGCGCTGGGATACGGCGCGCCGCATTTCCCGCTGGCTGATCACTATAACACCGATCAGTGGATGTATGGCGGGCTGGCGCATGACAAGCTGACCGATAGCGGCGACTGGCGCGAACGCCTGATCCTGACCGAACACCGGTACATGCGCGAAGACGTGGCGCTTGGCCTTGCGTTCATCGTATCCTGCGCCGACTGGCTGGGCCTGCGCGCGCCCACCGCGACGGGCCTGCTGGCGCTGGGATCAGCGATCTGCAGCGAGAATTTTCGCCAGACCGGGCGCACGCTGGAAACGCTGGGCCTCGCCACCCTGACCCGCCCCGAAATGGCTGAACTGTTGGAGAATGGCCCATGATCGTCGCCGCTGGCGCAGGTCGCATGGGCCGGGGCCTGGCGGTCGCCTTCGCCGTGGCGGGCCGCGATGTGGCGCTGGTCGACCTGAAACACCGCGATGAGGCCGACGCCTATCTGGCCGATGCGCGGGCAGAGGTTGAAAGCACGCTGAACATGCTGGCCGAATGCGGCCTCTTCCCCGCCGCAGACACCGCCGCCCACGCCGCGCGCGTCGCCTATGTCGCCGCCCCGGAGGCCGCAGCCGCAATGCAAACGGCCGAGGTCATTTTCGAAGGCGTGCCAGAGACGATGGAGGCGAAGGAGGCCGCGCTTAGCGCCATATCAACCGCCAGCGACGACGCAATCATCGCATCAACCACATCGACGATTCTATCAACCGATCTGGAACGCTTTTTGAGCCGCCCCGAACGGTTCCTGAACACCCATTGGCTGAACCCCGCCTACATCATCCCTCTGGTCGAACTGTCGCCCGGCGATGCGACCGCCCCCGCAGTCACACAGCAGATGGTCGCGCTGCTGGAAAACCTGGGCAAGGTTCCGGTCGTTTGCAAAGCATCCCCCGGCTTCATCGTGCCCCGCATTCAGGCGCTGGCAATGAACGAGGCGGCGCGGCTTTACGAAGAAAACGTCGCTTCGCCCGAAGATATCGACAAGGCGACGACATGGGGCCTTGGGTTCCGGTTCGCCGTTCTTGGGATGCTGGAATTCATCGACTTTGGCGGCGGCGACATTCTGCACCACGCATCGAACTACATGGCGGGCGCAACCAGCGAAGACCGGTTCAAGGCCCCCAAAGTGATTGGCGAGAATATGGAGGCTGGCCGCATCGGCCTGCGCACAGGAGCGGGATTTCTGAACTACGAAGGCATGGATGTGGACGCGTATCGCAAGGACCGCATCAAGGCGCTGATCGCCATGCTGAGGCATTTTGAGGCGCGGTAGTCGTTGCCGCATGATACCCGCAGCAGGTTTCGTTGTTGCGCCGGTTGGCTAAAGTAGGCTCGACCCGATTTGGTTTTGCGATGAAAGGCTGGACCTTTGACCCTTCAAAACGCCATTGAACGAGCTCAGTCCCTGTCCTGTTTTCAAAACCCTACCGACATCACACCGCTTGATGGCGGCATCACAAACGTCAATCTGACGGTCCGTGATGGTGACCGGCGATATGTCATCCGGCTCGGCGATGACATTCCCGAACATGGGGTGATGCGTTGGAACGAACTGGCGCTGAGCCGCGCCGCCGAACAGGCCGGGATCTCGCCTGCCGTTGCTCACCATGAACCCGGCGTTCTGGTGCTGGCGTTTATCGAGGCAAAGACACTGGAAGAAGCCGATGTGTGCGACCCAGCGAGGCTGCCCCGGATCATAGATCTCGTCACCAAGGCGCATCGCCAGATCGGCCATCATCTGAGCCAGCCCGCGCTTGCTTTCTGGCCCTTTCAGGTCAACCGCACCTACGCAACACGGCTGAAGGCGGATGGATCCGCCCATGCGGCGAAATTTCCTGAGCTGATGGCGAAGCAGGACGAGCTGGAGGCCGCCACAGGCCCCGTCGACCTGGTCATCAGCCACAACGACCTTTTGGCCGCAAACATCCTTGATGATGGTCAGCGCCTTTGGCTGATCGACTGGGAATATGGCGGCTTTAATACGCCCCTGTTCGATCTTGCAGGACTGGCCGGAAATAACGGGCTGTCCGAAGCGCAGGAGCGCGCGATGTTGGAGCAGTACTATGATCAGCCTGCCGACAATCAGTGGCGCGCCTATCAGGCGATGAAATGCGCCTCGCTGATGCGGGAAACGCTTTGGTCCATGACGTCCGAGATCCATTCCGAGCTCGACTTTGATTACACCGCCTACACGGCTGAGAACATGGCCCGGCTGACCGCCGCGCTGTCTGACTTTCGAAATAGCTGAGGCCTAAATGACCCTGCCATCGTCTTCCAAGATCATCATCATCGGAGGCGGCATCATCGGTTGCTCCACCGCCTATCACCTTGCACATCTGGGGCAAGAGGTGCTGTTGCTGGACAAGGCGGCGTTGACGTCAGGGTCCACGTGGCATGCTGCCGGGCTGGTCGGGCAGCTTCGCTCAAACGCCAATGTCACACAGCTGCTGGGCTATTCGATCGATCTCTATCGACAGTTGGAAGAAGAAACCGGCCTCGCTACCGGCTGGAAGATGAATGGCGGGTTGCGGCTGGCCTGTAACGAAGAACGCTGGACCGAGGTGAAACGCCAGGCGACCACAGCCCACAGCTTTGGTTTGGACATGCAGCTTCTAACCCCGCAGGAGGCGCAGGACCTGTGGCCGCTGATGGATATCGGCGACATTGTCGGCGCCGCCTACTTGCCAACAGATGGGCAGGCCAGCCCATCGGACATCACCCAAGCGCTGGCCAAAGGCGCCCGGTCCAAGGGCGCGGTTCTGGTCGAAAACTGCCCGGTCACAGAAATCCTGACTGACAAGGGCCGCATGACCGGCGTGCGCACTCCGCAGGGCGACGTCACCTGCGAAAAGCTGGTCTTGTGCGCCGGGCAGTGGACCCGCTCACTTGCCACAACCGTCGGCGTCACCGTCCCGCTGGTATCCGTCGAACATCAGTACATGATCACTAAGCCATTTGGCGTTCCGTCCACCCTGCCAACCCTGCGCGACCCCGATCGATTTACATATTACAAGGAAGAGGTCGGCGGCCTGGCCTGGGGCGGGTATGAACCGAACGGCATTCCCTGGGCCGTCAATGGCGTCCCAGAAAAGTTCGACTTTCAGTTGCTCGATTCAAATTTCGATCACTTCGAACAGTTGATGGAGCTGGCCCTGCCGCGCGTGCCGAAACTTTCCGATGTCGGCGTAAAACAGCTGATCAATGGGCCTGAAAGTTTCACCCCGGATGGCAACTTCATTATGGGCGAAGCGCCCGAGATGGATAACGTCTTCGTTGGCGCCGGGTTCAACGCGTTTGGCATCGCATCTGGCGGCGGCGCGGGCATGGCGCTGGCCGAATGGGTGGCAAAAGGTGAGCCGCCCTATGACCTTTGGTCCGTTGATATTCGCCGCTTTGGCCGTCCCCATGAGGACACGGAGTGGGTGCGCACCAGAACGTTAGAGGCATATGGCAAGCATTACACCATGGCCTGGCCGTCTGAGGAAAACGAAAGCGG